>DSBK01000018.1 GCA_011046085.1 Actinomycetota bacterium | reverse complement strand
GTATATTAAAAAAAGGTCTTCTTAAATTAGTTTTGCATTAGCCATAAAATAATGTTTAACTAAAAAAAGAAGACCCATGGATTTTACAAAGGAACAGCTTTCTGATGTATTTGTCAAGCATTTGGACCGGGAAAAAGGTCTGCAGGATTTAATGGAGTTGCTAAACGGATAGAGGTATGAACCGTTGGGGAGTGCGTGCTGCATTCCTGTCCGTTGGTGGAAAAATTTGGAGCGGGGAAGAAATTTTACTTAATCTGCATAACCCCAATGGTTTATTACCACATGTTGTATGCCGTTTATTTTTTGGGTGACAGTTTTTTGATTTGCTTTAAATTTTTAACAATTATTTCTCGTCGCTCCTTAGCTACTAATGGATTAAGGTGGCATTCTATAATTTCATTTACCGAAAAGTGAGAAAGTATATCATCACTCATCCTTTTTAAGAATGATTGTACTTTAAAATCTGCTTGAGCTATATCGGCAAGAATATTCAATCTGTTATCAATAATATAAATGATATCTTCAAAATCATGGCTCATTCGGGGATCATCTCCTCTGTTCTTATATGCTTCCCATTTTGTTGCAAGAAAATAACTTACTGGTAATATTTTAATAATCGATCTACCTAACATTACAGGGTAAGCTTTTTTAAAACCTGGCTTTAACCATCTGTTGGTTGGACCGAGAGAGGTTTCCTCAAATGGGATAAAATCGATCAATATATCTTCGTAGCTATATCGATACATTACATTTTCTGTCGGTTCCGGATATATTTTCTTTTTGGTCAATCTTTCCCGAAGTTGGTCCATTTGGTAATAAGAGCTTATTTGAACAGAGACATCTATATCTTTGGTGGGTCTTGGCTGTTCAGCACTCTCATCGGTAACATACAAACTTACTATGGCACCCCCAACATAAACTACTTCGTCATTGATTTCTTCCAGAGCTATTGCAACTTTTTCAACAGTGTCTAAATTGATTTCTTGTCTTTTAGGCATTTTTCAACCTCTTTTGAATCATTTCCAATGCCAATTGTTTTTCTCTTACTTTACCAACCCTGATAGAATCGGCCAAAGCTGCTAGTTCATAAAAACCACTATCTCGCAGACAGGCCTTCGGGAGGTTTGGATGTAGAGGCTCTATTGCCTGACCACGGATATTGCCTTTTGCAAATGGCCAAACATAGATTTCGTTACTTGAAATTTGATTTTTCAAAGGAGGGGCTGAATGGGCAGTTTCCAAACCTCTGGTCAAAGGTCCTGGTTGTTGCGGAAAGACATACTGTAGCCCGGATTGTAAAAAATCTAATAACGCTAACTTGTTAAGTGATTTCTTATCTTTACTTATAAGACCTGCCATAACGGACCTATTAATGCTTTCGCTTATTTCACTGCCACTGATTTCAAGCTCATTGGCCAAATCCTTCATCAACCAGTTTTTATCTCTTTTGCTGGCGATCTTTAATAGTACCACCACATCATGTGGCCGCATTCCTCTGTGTTTTTTCATAACAGATAAATTTTACACCAGCAAATATACGAATTAATTTGCAATTCGCGAATCGCGAATCATGAATTATACCCCAGCCCTCTTATTAATGGCACACAACGGTATATTATCAGACATAAAAAAATCATAAAACCCTGTGTAGGGTATTTACTCATACTTTTTGGTATTTTTATCTGCATTAAATTACGTATTTTCTATAGATCATCCAACGGGCTCCGTATATTTTTTAAACTGCTGGCACTTATATGTCTGTAAATCTCCGTGGTTTTTGTTCTCTGGTGACCAGGTAACGTTCCCACGTTATGTGGGCTGGAGTTGGGTTTGTATATTTTGGTCTTCCAGGCATAAGCTAAGGGAAAATTCAATGCAAGGAGGAGGTATCGATATAGAGATTATACATAGACTGCTACCCTGCAGGCCGGTTTCGTTCACCGCCCCATCAGTCGCTTTGTAGCGGACTGTTTGAAGAAACCGGATTTATTCATCCCGCCGGCCACGGTTTCGCTCCGTTCCCGAAACGGAGCGACATGCTTTTTTGTGGGGCAAAAAAGCATGCAAAAAACCCTTCGGCTGCTGATGCTTTTATGGAAAAACTACGGCGGGGCAAAGCCTGCCGCGATCCGAACTCGCCCCTGACAGGGCTTTGCCTGTCAGGGACTCAGACAGGATCGCTGCACAGGCCTTACCACTTCTTCCCCCGCCTTGTTTTTCTCATAAAACCCTCAGAGGCCGGGCCTTTTGATGAAATACGTGAAAATACCGGAATATTGCTCCGTAGAAGATGCCTGTTTTAGAAGAGAAGAATCAACCGGTTTATCTGGCCGGTTAGTAGCGGACTGTTTGAAGAAACCGGATTTATTCATCCCGCCGGCCACGATTTCGCTTCGTTCCTGAAACGGAGCGACATGCTTTTTTGGGGGCAAAAAAGCATGCAAAAAACCCTTTGGCTGCTGATGCTTTTATGGAAAAACTACGGCGGGGGAAGGCCTGCCGCGATCCAAACT
>DSBK01000029.1 GCA_011046085.1 Actinomycetota bacterium | reverse complement strand
TAAATTTAATTAGTCATCGAGGCCGCCAGATATTGGACTGCCTGTCGGCAGACAGGTCTAACGATAAGGTCGGGCTATTTGAAAGCTGACTAATAACTAACCGGGGGGTTATAGATGAAAGTTTCGCTAAACTGGCTTAAAGAGTACGTTGATTTTAATATATCCGTTGAGGAGCTTGTCGAGAAATTGAACTTAAGTGGCACGGCTGTTGAATCCGTTCGATATCTGGGGAAGGGTCTTGAGAATATTGTGGTTGGACAGATAAAGAAAATCGAATCACACCCAAACGCGGACAAGCTGGTTGTGTGCGATGTTGATGTGGGCACGGAGGAGCTTACAATTGTTTGCGGCGCTAAAAATATGAAAGAGGGCGACAAGGTTCCAGTAGCGCTTGTCGGCGTTGTTTTGCCAAGTGGAATGGAGATAAAAAAGACAAAACTAAGAGGAGTTGAGTCTTACGGTATGATGTGCTCGGCCATAGAACTAAATCTTGGCGAGGATGCAAGCGGGCTTATGATTTTAGAGTCGAATCTTAAAATTGGAGAAGAGTTTAGCAAGGCATTGGATCTTGAAGATGTAGTTTTAGAGCTGGAAATAACCCCAAACCGCCCCGATTGTCTTGGGGTGATTGGCATCGCGAGAGAGATTGCGGCAATTACGGGAGAAGAACTTAAAAAACCGTTAATTGAAATTAAGGAAACCGCTGAATCAGCAAAGGATTTTGCTGGTGTTGAAATAATGGATGCCGACCTTTGCCCTCGATATGTAGCTCGAATTGTAAAAAATGTAAAGATTGGTCCCTCGCCCAAATGGTTACAACAGCGGCTCAAGACTGTCGGTTTAAGGCCAATCAATAATGTTGTCGATATCACGAATTATGTTATGTGGGAAACGAGCCAACCCCTGCACGCCTTCGACTACGAAAAACTTAAGGACGGAAAGATAATTGTGAGACGCGCCAAAGAGGGTGAGACCATTGTAACTTTGGACGATGTGGAAAGACAGCTTAGCGAATCCGTGCTTGTTATAACCGATCTCTCCGGCCCTGTTGCGTTGGCTGGTGTTATGGGGGGGACAACAACCGAGGTGTCCGATGATACAACCACCATTTTGCTCGAGTCGGCTCACTTTAAACCCTCAAACATAATGCGAACCTCAAGAGGTTTGAGTTTAATTTCTGAATCGTCTCTAAGATTTGAAAGAGGAATCGACCCCAATGGCGTTGTCTTTGCCGCCGATAGAGCAGCTCAACTTATGGCTGAGCTTGCAGGCGGTAAAGTGTTAAAGGGAGTAATTGACGTTTATCCAAAGATTATAAATCCGAGAACCTTAAAGTTGCGCGTAAATCGTGTAAATAGAATTTTAGGAACGGATTTATCTGTTGGTGAGATGGATAAAATTTTAGAAAGCTTAGGGCTTGATATTTCAAAGTCTGAAAATGCCACCTTAAGCGTCCTTGTTCCAACATTTAGACCTGATTTGGAACGCGAGATAGATTTAATAGAGGAGATTGCCCGCGTCTATGGATATAATCGCATTCAATCCACCTTGCCCGAAAGCAGCGGAAAACAAGGGGGTTTAAGTTTTTCTCAACGGGTAGAGAAACGCATTAAAAGTTCCCTTATCGCCTCGGGTTTTTGGGAAACCATAAATTACAGTTTTATTGCTCCAAATCTTTTTGAGAAGATAAGATTAAATAATAAGCACCCACTTGCTTCTTGCATTGTGCTTAAGAATCCTTTAAGCGAAGACCAATCGGTGCTTAGGACAACTCTTATTCCGGGGCTGTTAGATGTTGTTAAGAGAAATGTGAATCGCGACATTTACAATGTTTCTATTTTTGAGATGGGTAGAGTTTTTCGGCCCGTTTCAGGAGAAGAGCTTCCCGATGAGCCACTTATGGTTGCTGGCGCTGCTACTGGCTCTTGGCGAGAAGATCAATGGTATGGTAAAGAACAGTCAATAGATTTTTTCGATATCAAGGGAGCCTTAGAGAACTTATTGAATGATTTAGGGGTCGAAGAGTGGTTTTTGCAAAGGGCGCTTCATCCGACATTTCATCCCGGAAAATGTGCGGAAGTTTTTGTGAATAATGAAGTGGCTGGTATTTTAGGTGAAATTCACCCTGAAGTTAATTCCGCATATGGATTTCCAAATAAAGTTGTAGTTTTCGAGCTATTTGTAGATACGCTAGTATCTCATGCCAGGTTGTTAACTCGTTTTGAAGGGATTCCCCGTTATCCCGGAACTTCCCTAGATATTTCACTGATTGTTGATGATAATGTATCCAATGAACAAATTATAAAAGTTATTCGCACGGTAGGGAGTAAATTGTTAAAAGAAGTTAGGTTGTTTGATTTGTATAAAGGAGAAAAGATACCCAAGGGCAAGAAGAGTTTAGCTTATTCGTTAATTTACAGAGCATCCGATAGAACTTTAACCGATGAGGAAGTAATGAAGGTTCAAGGACGAGTTATCGCTGCGCTTGAGAAGAACCTGGGAGCCGAGATTCGGGCTTCGTAAAGTGGATTAAGAACAATAAATTCG
>DSBK01000084.1 GCA_011046085.1 Actinomycetota bacterium | reverse complement strand
CATTGAGGCCGCAGGTCTGCTTGTTCCCCAAGAGGTCAAAATCGCCATCCATCACCATCATGAAACCCCCGATGGGAGCGGCTATTATTTCATCGAAAATCCAACTTTTCTCTCTCGACTCCTCGCTGTTTGCGATGCCTATTCGGCCATGATTTTTCCTCGGTCGTATCGTCGAGCGATGAGCAAAAAAGAAGCGATTCGCGAGTTAATTTCATATCCTAATAAATTTGATCAGAAGATAGTCGGTGTTTTAGAAGAGTCGCAAACTGTACTTAATAAAGAAGAAGCATCTTACACTGAATTTAAGAACAAATTGCTCAACTCGATGGGTTATGTGGTTAAATTAATATCTTGAGCGATACACCAAGCTTGAAGTATTTTTTTGTTTTCATTTAAGGTCTTCTTAATTTTAAATCATTATTTTTTCAGGTGTAAAGAATTTATAATATATTGAAATTCATATTCTTTGATTTGGATGGAACCATTGTGGATTTAAATTTTTTTATGTTTTTAGAAGCAAAAAGGGCGCGGCGGAGCAGAAAATTGTAGTAAAGAGTTTTCTCATTTTGGGTGTAGCGATCTTGTTGTTTGCAGGGTTGATTCCCAGGCGGCTGCATTGGTTGACGCTCGGCATATTTTTTTATTACTGTTATTACTGTTTTTGCTAGCATGTGGGTAAATAAAGAGTTAGAGAAGGTGTAAAAGATAAAGGAAATTTTAATTCTTAAGAATTTAACTAAAAGATTTAACGATCTTATGGCTGTTGATAACGTGAGTTTTACGGTTAAAGAGGGGGAGGTGTTTGGCTTCTTGGGGCCGAACGGCGCAGGAAAGACCACGACCATATCGATGCTGGCAACCTTGCTTGCGCCGACCTCCGGAGAAGCGCATGTCAACGGCTTTAATATAAAAACTCAAAAAGACAATGTTAGAAAATCCATCGGGATCGTTTTTCAAGATCCCAGTCTTGACGAGGAGCTTACTGCCTATGAAAATATGGATTTTCACGGACGGCTTTATCGTATTCCAAAAGATACGAGGATTAAAAAAATTGAAGAGCTTTTAAAATTGGTGGAGTTGGATGAAAGAAAAAACGATCTTGTTAAGAAATTTTCCGGCGGGATGAGAAGGCGTTTGGAGATTGCAAGGGGTCTAATGCATGAACCAAAGGCGCTGTTTTTGGACGAGCCAACTCTCGGACTGGATCCACAGACCAGAAACCATATTTGGGAGTATATTCAGAGATTGAGTACGGAGAAAAATGTCACCATAATTCTTACAACCCATTATATGGAGGAGGCGGACAGACTCTGCGATAGGGTGGCGATTATTGATAAAGGTAAGATTATCGTATTAGATACTCCGAAAAATTTGAAGGATGGCATAGGCGGTGACTTAATAACGGTTGAGACGCCTGATGCTGAATCATTGTGTTCTCATATCCAGGAATTTTCGTGGTTTAAGTCCTCAAAACAACACGATGGGTATATTACGGTAAATGTAACCGACGCTGAGAGGCATATTGCGGAAATTGCCAGCCTTTCATGCCAGAATAACATTGAGATTAAGTCCATCAATGTTCACAAGCCAACCCTTGAAGATGTTTTCTTGCATTTCACGGGCAAGACCATAAGGGAAGATGAAGCTAGCTCCTTAGAGCATATGCGTATGGTGCAGAGGGCTAGGAGGAGAAGGTAAAAAATGGGTGTGATATATACAATTTGGTTAAGAAACGTAAAGCGTTATCTTCGCTCAAAAAGTAGAATTATTGGAAGCTTGGGCATGCCACTTTTCTTTCTGCTGATCCTTGGGTTTGGTCTCAACTCCGTTGTCAGCATTCCTGGAATGGAGCATGATTATATCAAGTTCATCATTCCGGGCGTTGTGGCCATGAGTGTCTTGTTTACTTCGGTGTTTTCGGGAATACAGATAATTTGGGATAAACAATTCGGCTTTTTGAAAGAAACCTTGGTGGCGCCAGTTCCAAGGGTGGAGATAATGTTGGGTCAAACTTTAGGCGGGGCTACAACCGCGGTTATCCAAGGGCTCATAATTTTGGTGTTATCTCTATTTCTGAGTGGAAATCCTTCCGATATGGTGGGGTTTTTGATCGCCGTTTTATTTATGGCGCTAATAGGCCTCTCTTTCACCGCTTTAGGAATTGCCTTTGCCTCGCAAATGGAAGATATGCATGGTTTTCAACTCGTCATGAACTTCGTAATTTTTCCGGTTTTCGGACTTTCCGGCGCGGTGT
The DNA here is from genome assembly GCA_011046085.1 of Actinomycetota bacterium. Lineage (GTDB taxonomy): Bacteria > Actinomycetota > Aquicultoria > UBA3085 > Oleimmundimicrobiaceae > DSBK01. The sequence continues at coordinate 308 of DSBK01000084.1, read as the reverse complement.
TTCCGATAAGCACTTTGCCTCCGTTTTTAAGGTATCTTACCTACCTTGATCCTCTTACCTATGGTGTCGAGGGGATAAGGGCGGGTCTTTTGGGAACTTCGCAAATAAATCCCTTCACAAGCCTTATTGTCTTGGTTGGCTTCGCGACCTTTATGATATTTTTGGGAGGATATTTATTTAAGAGGATGAAGGTTTAGATAGAGGCGATATCTCATTTCCCCCCTTATATTAATTGATAAATTTTGAGGGAGCGTGGCAAGAGATGAGGAAGTTTTTTGTAATATTTCTGGTTGTTTTTTTGATGATTG
>DSBK01000070.1 GCA_011046085.1 Actinomycetota bacterium | reverse complement strand
TGGTAATCGCTGCGGTAAGTGTGGTCTTTCCATGGTCTACGTGACCGATGGTTCCGATATTCATATGCGGCTTTGTTCTTTCAAATTTTTCCTTAGCCATTATATCCTCCTTAAGATATTCTAAGTCTCACATTGTTTTTATTGGTAGCGGTGAGTGGATTCGAACCACTGACTTCACGGGTATGAACCGTGTGCTCTAACCACTGAGCTACACCGCCAAAATCGGTTTATGGTTTATGGTTTATGGTTTATGGGGTATGGTTTTTTTCTATCAACCATTAACCATCAACCGCTTCAGTGGAGCCCACAACCGGGATTGAACCGGTGGCCTCTTCCTTACCAAGGAAGTGCTCTACCCCTGAGCTATGTGGGCAAAAAATCAGTTTATGGTTTATGGGGTATGGTTTATGGTCTTTTTCTATCAATCATTAACCATCAACTGTCTATTTTGGTGGGGGAGGAAGGATTTGAACCTCCGTAGGCATCGCCAGCAGATTTACAGTCTGCCCCCTTTGGCCACTCGGGTACTCCCCCTTATAAAAAATAACCTTACCGCCCATATATACCTGCCAATAAGCTAACATGTAGCAGAAAGTTTTTTCAAGGACCACACGATATATTTTGCAGTAGGAATACTACTCGAAAATAGAAAAGATGTCAATTGGAACAAAGTAGCAAAAGATGCACCTAAACCCATTTAAAACGGAGCTCTAAACAGAAACGACAAAGCTTCCCTGAAGATTTTGCTCAAAAACCTCATTGCTGTTCTTTGAAACTACAAAATGACCGGCTCAAACTCCCTCGAGAAAATGTATGACGAGCATAAAAAGCCTTACAAATTTTTAATCACCCTTAGATTAAAAACTAGCCGATTTCCAGGAGATTCCCGTATTCGGGAAGAATTACCTTCATCTCTCCGGCAAGATTTTCTTTAAAAAACTCTGGCTTTTCAGTATGAACGGGGAATAAATATTTGGGGCTTATTTTGCGTATAAGTTCAAGCAACTGAGGACCAATTATGTGGCCTGAGGCGTGAAATCCCTTTTCATTTTTATCTGGATCCCCAACAAGAGTTAAGTTGAAATAGTCCAACCAGTTTCTTAACCTCTCAAAACTTATGGCCATCTCTTCGTTAAAGGCCTCACAAGTAGAATATATATAGATGCTTTTCTCTTTGGGCATAAGATCGGGGAGCTCGTTTAAATCCCAGAAACTCATACACAAAATATATTTATCCTGATTGTGCGCGATATCTTTTGGTTTAACTAATTTGTCGGAAAATCGCTCGAGTATTTCCCTCTCCCACTTATTAACGCTGCCTTTAATTTTGTTATATAAACAGCAAACAGGGTCGGCTGAAAAATCTTTAATGGAAGAATCCCCAAACCGCATCGACTCCAACAGATAAACATCTTTTGAGAGCAAAACAAGTTTCCTTCCCGTCTCCTTTGCAATCTTTCGAAACGTTAGAAGGCGCTCGATGTTACGAGGACCAAAATCAGCAATCACCATATTTTTTGTCTCTTTTACAGCTTTTAAACTGTTCTCATAAACCTCTTCTTCTGAGGTCATAATGTTTTCGCCAACATTTGTCCCCTCACAGATGAGAGCAAGGGGCTCAAGTTGAGATGCTTTTTTTATAAACTCACAAGTGGTGTGCCCTTTTGCCCCATGCAATCTCAAATCCCCCGTATAAATTATCCAGCCGGCGGAAGTTTCAACCGCGATTGCCGTGGCCCCCCAAAGAGAGTGATCTACGGGAAATCCCCGCAAGTTTAAATTTTTAATGCTATCTTTAAATTCGAGAGGAATATAATCGAGATCCCTACTTTCCGGGGTGGTTTCCCAAAAGTTTTTTGCTTCGGCTGAAAGTTCATCTTCATAAAGGAGTTTAAACGGTCTCTGCTTAGACGGTACTTGCCTATAGTTGGTTGATTTTATGCACTCTTCCTCGCATTTTTTTGGAACAAGATAAGACACCTCCGTTTCAAAATCGGTTTTCCCGCTATCCTGAATGGCTTTGGTCAAAAAAGCGGTCATCGGGCTACAAAAAATGGGGATATCCGACCTTAAAAAAGAAATATATCCCGAATGGTCAAGGTGAGCGTGAGATAAAAAGACGCCATCCAGCCCAACTTCCCTTACATTTTGAGTTTTAGAGACGCATTCCCAACCCTTTGCGTTTGGGATTTCAAGATCGGAACGATAAATTCCTTTGATTGGAGGAAGCAAACCCATAACCAGAGGATCTAAGAGCCCCCGAACTCCGCGGGGACATAAAAACTCCTCGTAAAAAAGGCCTTTTCTTCCATAGGAAATCCCAAAGTCTAAAAATATGGAAGTCCCCTCCGCCTCAAGGAGTATCTTATTCCCGCCTATTTCATTAACGCCTCCGTAAAAAGTGAGATTTACCATTCTTTTTATTATTTCAGCAAAACAAGATATTATCCTCCCCTAATTGATGGTCTTTTAACCAATGCCAAGAGTGACCTTGAGGCATCCAAAGAAATAATTAAACTTGGTCTTTACAGCATTAGACGCGACATCGCCTTAAGAGCGTTTCAATCCA
>DSBK01000039.1 GCA_011046085.1 Actinomycetota bacterium | reverse complement strand
TTTGAAAATACAAAGTTAGATGGCTGTTCCTTTTATTCATGTCCTTTTGTCTTTGTACCTCATATTTTAAATTCTCTTAATGGTGAGGGTTTCATCCCTGAAAAAAGAAGGTCGTTCGCCACAAGGCGGCAACGAAACCGGCCTGAGGGCGGTTGGTTAGAACCCACCCATCTCATTATTCTCATTAAAGGTTAACGATTTTCATTGACTAAATATTCTTCCGTCTCCCATACCCAACCCCTTCCGTCTCCCCCCGCCGCTGGCGGGGGGATCCACCTTCCCCTGCCAGGGGAAGGATTTATGAACCAGGAAAAGCGGGGTGGTTGATAGAAAACCCCGCTACTCAGAAACATATCTTTTTCACAGACTACCTGAAAAAGACCGGCCTCTGAGGGTTTTTTGCATGCTTTTTTGCCCCACAAAAAAGCATGTCGCTCCGTTTCGGGAACGGAGCGAAACACCGGCTGGTGGGAGGGATAAATTTGGTTTCTTCAAACAGGCCGGTACAAAGCGACTTGATAGGGCGGCGAACGAAAGCGGCCCGAGGGGTGGCATTATATCTATATTCTCTCTACCATCGGCCACTCCCACCACCGAAACACGCACGTGCGGCCTGAAGGACACACGGTAATGGGACAAAAACACGCAGATCCACCTGGCAAATCCCGAAATCCTTCAACAGTCAGACTCCAGGCAACAGTCCGCACCACGCGGTATGTGTCATCCCGCCGGCGGCGGGACGTCCACATACCTCGGGAACGTTGCCAACAAGACTAAGAAACATCCTGCATAAAAGAAACAGACTTAATTTTTAAATAACCAGATTTCCTATTTAAGATATTTGACAAATAATTAAAAATAAGAGTTATCTTTATTTAAAATTTTACCATGAGACAGTTCAAATCTGGTCAGTATATTAGTCAAGGTTATTATAAGAGCTTTCAACCAGAGTTTATTAATAGGCAATTGCAAGTCGATAACATGGAAATATTGCAATTGTTAAGCCAAGCAGATAGGGAATTAGGGCGATTGGACATGTATTCAAAATATATTCCCAATATTGAGTTGTTTATAAGTATGCATGTTTTAAAGGAAGCGACTCAGAGCAGTAAAATTGAAGGAACTCAGACAAACATAGACGAAGCTCTTTTAGAGAAAGAGGATTTGCCATTAGACAAGAGAGATGATTGGGAAGAAGTTCAAAATTATATAAAAGCAATGGAATGGGCTATTGAACACCTTGATAAACTGCCATTTTCATCGCGACTAATAAGAGAAACTCATCGTGTATTGCTTCAGGGAGTACGAGGAGAAAAAAAACAACCTGGGGAATTTCGGATTAGTCAAAACTGGATAGGAGGGGCAACAATAAATGATGCTGTATTTATTCCTCCAGTACATAGTTCTGTACCCGAATTAATGAGTGATTTAGAGAAATTCATTCATAACGAAGAAATTCATATTCCTGATTTGCTCAAAATAGGTCTGGTTCATTACCAATTTGAAACAATACATCCTTTTCTTGATGGAAATGGTAGAGTAGGACGACTCATAATTCCACTTTATTTGGTTAGCAAAGGAATATTACAAAAACCTGTATTGTATTTATCTGATTTTTTTGAACGAAACAGGCAATTATACTATGATAATTTAACAATTGTAAGAGAAAAAAATGATTTAGGACAGTGGTATAAATTCTTTCTTGTAGGAGTGATTGAAACTGCTAGAAATGGAATTATCACTTTTGACAATATTCTACAACTTCAAAAGCAAATTGATATTGATATCCAATCATTAGGCAGTAGGGCCTTAAAGGCAAAGAAAGTAATAGACTACTTGTATAAACGGCCAATGATTACAGCAGATAAGGTTAGTGAAATTGCTTCGATTTCTATGCCATCATCATACAAATTGATTTCTGATTTAGAGAAACTTGAGATATTAAAAGAAAAGACTGGTGGACAAAGAAGTAGAGTATATGGTTTTGATAATTATTTAAAATTATTTAGATAAAGCCCAGTTGGCAATAAACAGGACTCTGAGCGGCCTGCAAGGCCCGGCGATGCGTCCATGTTGAACCAGCCTGCTTTTTTCATCCCTGAAAAAAGCACGTCGTTCGCCACTGGACGGCGTACGAAACCGTCCGGCAAGGCTGGTAGAAGGAATATATCAAGTTTCTGAAAATATGCCTCAACAAATCAGCCCGAAAAATGACCGGTTCTTAATTTCTACTATCATCAGACTTCTCCTGCGAAGCTATGATACATAATTACCACATATTTCATCAAAAGGCCCGGCCTCTGAGGGTTTTATGAGAAAAACAAGGCGGGGGAAGAAGTGGGAAGGCCTGTGCAGCGATCTTGTCTGAGTCCCTGACAAGCACAGCGTTGTCAGGGACGAGTTTAGATCGCGGCAGGCTTTCCCCCGCCGTAGTTTTTCCATAAAAGCATCAGCAGCCGAAGGGGTAGTGTTCCATTGAGTGTGTCTGGGCTGAATCTTCTTCTCGTAGCTTTGCATTGTAAATTTATGTTTTTTTTCAATTTCAGGATTTAATAAACAATCTCCATTAATTGTTTATTAAATCC
>DSBK01000102.1 GCA_011046085.1 Actinomycetota bacterium | reverse complement strand
CTGGGGTGGCCACCGTGAACAATCGGGGAGATCACCGATCCCCTTTTGCGAGACAGACTTCCTGATAGATATTCAGATAATTGCGGGCAATAACCGACCAGTCCCGCTCTGCAAACATGTCCTTTCTGGCCTGCCGCCCAATTTCCCGGCACCGATCAGGGTGGTTTGCAAGGTATGTCAATTTATCCGCGAGATCCTTTACATCCCCAGCCTTGAACACAAAGCCGTTTTTGTTGTCCCTGACAAGTTCTTTCAACCCCCCTACATCGCTGACCAGGACCGTCTTTTCCATGGCCATGGCTTCCAGGGGCTTGAGCGGCGTAACAAGTTCGGTGATCCGCTTGCTGATCCGCGGGTAGACCAGGATATCCATCACGGAATAATAATCCTGGACCTCCTCATGGGGTACGCGTCCGGTGAAGATTATGCTTTTCCCTGCTACGCCCAGGTTTTCAGCCTGTTTGCGAAGATTCTGGTCCTCGACTCCAGCGCCGACAATAAGTGCGACAACATCCTTGTTTACCCTGTGCACCAAGGGGATACTCTGGACAAAATCCGCCAAGCCCTCGAAGGTGAAAAACGACCCGATAAACCCCACAACCACCTTCCCCTGGAGCTGGTGTCGTTCAAGTAGCTGTTGGGATTTTTCGCGTGGAGCAAAAATAGTGGTATCAACACCGTTAGGAACGACAAAAACATTACGATTATTTGTTCGTTGAGTAATTTCACGACGTAATCCTTCACAAATGCAGACCACAGCGTCAGCGTTATTAAAAAGTTTCTGTTCCATATGCCTGCTGATTTTATATTTGACAGAATTTTCTTTAAAACGGTTGAGATCAACCGCAGCATCTTCCCAAAAAGCTCTGACTTCATAAACCATCGGTATCCCGAGAAAACGTGCAACTTTAAGCGCAGGTAAGCCACACAAAGATGGAGAATGAGCATGGATGATATGAATATTTTTAGATTTTGATAACATTAAAATATTTTTTTGATCTATCCACATCATGAACTGCTCTCTAACAAAAGGAAGATGCATAATGAGTTTAATAAAATTGTTGGGTTTGGTAAATGACCTATAGTGATCAATCCCATCACAAATTTCCTTTTTATAAGACCTTGTATATTTATGTAATGTAATTATTGTTGAATTGATTTGCATTTTTGATTGAAAATAAGTGATATACTTACTACGAATACTATAGCCACTTAAATCTGGATAAGAACGAGCTAAAACGTGCAAAACGTTTAATGAAAAATTCGTGTTATTCATGATAAAAACTCCAGAAAAATATTATACTATAAAGGAGGTATCCACTTCGCTAACCATGTCCTGCCTGTCGGCAGGCAGGTCGCCTGGTAGGGCATAAGCTGGCTCTATCACAGTCTGAATCCGTGAAACCCGCCAACTTCAGGCGGGTCTATCGCTGTTTCAACTTTTAACAGAATGATTTTATTTATAAAATATTACTTGACTTCTCGCTTGCAATGCGGCTTCAGGTCATAGGGTTAGCGAAGTGGATACCCCCTTACTATAATTATATATAAATCATTTTAAGAATCAATAATGAATTATTTAAAGTGCATTAATTATGTTTCAGAAAATTACCCATCATATTTTTCTTTATACCTCTGTATGGACAAAGTTTCAAGTCTTGCACAGATAGGCAATATCATCCAAAAAAATTTAGAAGTAAGAAAAGGTGTGAACTGTCCAAGCACAAAACTACATAACAAAAAAGACTGCATAAATATAGATGCAACCTTCATTCTTTGATTGCCTAAAAGTTCAAAACGGTGTTGTGAATTTTTTGCACATTTATAAGCAGTTAAAAGCAGCAAAAGGTAAAGAAATAAACCTATAACGCCAAGAAATGCTCCTGTTTCTGACAATATGTTATGAGGTTTTAAAGGCTCATCTGTACGGGCACCTTTAAATAATTCGATATCTGGATCTGAAATCGCCATCTCAGCATATTTTTCACGGTAGCCAGTAAAACCAACACCAAATATTGGATTATCCAACATTATCTTGAAGCCTACCTTAAAAGTTGTCGATCGTCCTGAATCAACTTCTGCAATTTCTTCAGATTGCATAACATTAGTAATTCGATTCATATACTTCCACTTAAAGCTGTCAGGCAATATATAATATGTAAACAAAAGAGCAAAAATTGTTACAACAAAGGCAAATATTTTATTGTGGCCTGAGTAGAACTTTAATACAACAAAAAAAACAGTTGGCAGTAAAGCGAAAAAACACATTCGTGAATTCGAAGCAAGAATACCGAGCAATAACAAAAGTATTATAGAAAAAATAAAAATTTTATAAATTTTTGATTTATAGAAAATAAACAGTGAAATTGCTAAAGGAATAAGAAGAGTATTTACTTGTCCCCAAGTGTTAGGATTTTCAAAAAAACTTGATATTCTATAAACACCTCTATCAGAGTGCCCAATGCCAAATTTTATGCAATATATACCGTAAATGCCAGCTATTAATCCGAATATTAAAAAAACCCATAAAATTCTGAATACCTGTTTTTCATCTGTAATCATATACAAAAAAAGAAAATAAGGAATAAATGTTCGCAAATGTAATATAAGAAGAGATTGATCT
>DSBK01000110.1 GCA_011046085.1 Actinomycetota bacterium | reverse complement strand
TTATTGGCCTCCTTTGACCATCTTATGCGTAACAAAGATAGTCTAGGCGGACCAATTATTTCGAATACTTTTTTATGTGAGGCAACGAATCAATTTCAGATACTTTTTTGATGAGTCAATTCGAAACCTTGATTTAATTCCAAACATAGGGTATTATTATTTAAAATCACAGAAGGGAAATTATGCTTAATGAAAGCTTCTGAATTGCCCGGAACGGAGATTGTATCAAAAATTAAAATGGACTTAAAACCATATTTAGGTGAAAAGATGAAGCTTCGTGCCAATGTGGGGCGTTGTAAGGTAATTGAGCGTGAAGGAGTTTTAGAGGAGACTCATCCAAATCTGTTTATTGTGAAAGTGGATGAAGAACAAGACAGGACGCGTCTGGTCTCCTACAGTTATGTGGATGTATTAACGAAAACCGTGGAGCTAACCAATCCGGTAAATGGGGAAAACATCATTTCTTGGCTTTCTCAATAAAGCCGATGTTTGCATTTAACTCAGATTATATAATTTCATTTAAATTATAAGGCGCAGCTTGGACTGGGCTTTTTTTTTGTGGGAAGGAAAAAGATAAGTTGAAAGAAATAAAGATTGAAGCGCATGCCAAAATAAATCTTTATCTCGATGTTCTAAGCAAAAAGGAGGACGGTTATCATAATATCCGCTCAATTATGCAGAGCGTTTCACTCGCGGATGAGCTTGTGATTTCGAATGATAAGGATTTAAGATTGACCCTTTCGGGAAAATTTAAGGTTACATCAAAAAGAAACCTCGCTTTGAAAGCGGCAAAGATTCTTCAAGTTGAGAGCGGAGGCAAGCAAGGCGCTTTAATTTGCCTCGCCAAAAATATACCCATCGGGGCGGGGCTAGGAGGAGGAAGTGCCGATGCTGCCGCTACATTGATTGGCCTCAATCAGTTATGGCAACTCAATTTATCCCTAAAGGATTTGCAGGGTATGGGCGAAAAAGTGGGAGCCGATGTTCCTTTCTGTCTTCAGGGCGGAACATGTTTAGTTGAAGGGATAGGCGAGAAGGTTTCCCCTTTATCTTGCGATTTTAATGCTCATGTTGTAATAGCAAAACCACCTTTTAATCTTTCCACAAAAAAGGTTTATTCAAATTTTGATGAGGCGCAGAAATTTCATGTACCCACAATAGAATCGATGATCGCCGTCTTACATGATGGTAATGTGAGTGGTGTTTCATCTTTGATTACAAACGTGTTGGAAAGGGAAGTGATTCTACAAAATCCTCTGATTGGAAAGATTAAAGAAAAAGCTCTGCAGGCGGGAGCACAAGGCGCTTTAATGTCTGGCAGTGGGTCGAGCGTGTTCGCCATAGCTCGTTCTAAAAAAAATGCATTTGAGATTGCGGATTCACTGAGGGGCTTGTGTAAGCACATCTTGATTACCACCACTTATCATTCGGGGGTCAATATCTTTTGATAATTACTCAAAGATTTTTAGATTTGGAAGGAATTTGTAATCGAAATGAAGAAAATCCTCTCAAAACGGGAAGGAGATTTTAAAATGGCGGTTGATGCTCTAGTTTTAGCTGGGGGAAAATTGAAAGGCATTAACGTTGAAAATGTTTCCACAAAAGGAATGATAAACTTAGAAGGCAAACCGATGGTTGAATATGTAATAGATGCTCTCAAAGAATGTTCAGAAGTGGGAAAGGTGATTGTTACTGTTCCACCCTCTGTTTCTTTGGAAGATTGGGCCAAGAAAGTTGATAAGGTTTTGGTTACGGATAACTCTATTACCGAAAATATTTATGCCGGAATGTCTTACCTGAAATCCAACGGCTTCCTCTTGGTGATATCTGCTGATATGCCACTTATTACAGGCTTGGCCATAGAAAGATTTTTAAAGAAATGCGAAAAGGTCGAGGCCGATTTGTATTATCCGATAATTTCGCGTGATGAGATGGATAAAAAGTTTCCCAAGACAAAGAGAACGTACGGGCGTTTTAAAGATGGCGATTATACGGGAGGGAATTTAGGACTTATCGGTTCAAAGATGTTTGAAAAGAATAGGGAGTTTTTTGAAGAGATATATTTGCTCAGAAAGAGTCCTTTTAAGTTGGCTCAACTTCTGGGTTTTGGGTTTATTTTAAAATTCCTGCTCGGTTTGGCCACGATCTCTGAAGCCGAAAAGAAATTATCAAATTTACTTGGCGCAAATGGAGTCGCGATAATATCGGATGCCGAAGTGGGAATCGATGTAGATAAAGACGATGATTTAATTTATGTTGGGGAAGTAATTCGAAAAGGGAAGAGGTGAAAAGATGCGCGTTGCCGTAATTACGGAGGAGGCTCCTCTTCCGGCAGGGCATTACTCTCAAGCCATTAAAGCCGGTGATTTCATTTTTGTCTCGGGGCAGATACCGATAGATCTCCAGACGGATGATTTAATCGAGGGGGACATAAAAAGCAAAACGAGATTGATTTTGCGCAACATAGAAGCTATCTTAAAAGCTGGAGATAGTTCTCTTTCAAAGGTGGTGAAGCTAACGGTATTTATCAAAGATTTGTCGGATTTTCCTGCAGTTAACTCAGTTTTTGCCGAATTTTTTGCCGGCGAGCCGCCCGCCAGGGAAACCGTGCAGGTGAGTAAAATTCCAAAGGATGCTGAGATTGAAATTTCAGCAATTGCTTTAGCAAACTAACAAAAAGGTGGTATGCAAGATGGAAATTACAAAGGTAATTGTCAGATTGGTTGATATGAACAAGGTTCGAGCAGTTGCTAGTGTTACGTTTGACGAGGAACTTGTAGTTCACAATATGAGAATCGTCGAGGG
>DSBK01000044.1 GCA_011046085.1 Actinomycetota bacterium | reverse complement strand
TTTCCTCGTTATCACAAGGGCTTTAGCCCGCGGTGATCCGATAAAGTCATCACGAGCCCAGCAGATTTTACGCGGGGCGTGGTGATCTCAAGAGATTGCCGCGTCGCCTCCGGCTCCTCGCAAAGACGGGTAAGGGGCACTGCGCTCTCTTGCAATAACGGATAATAAATATTGCTCACTGCCTCAAATCCAGTAAATATCCAAGTAGTTGTTTTGGAGAAAAGCAGATAAATTGGTTACTAAGCGTATTTGCAGCATGCCGTCAAAGCGGTAAACTTAGAAACTACGGTACTACACTGCACGGCCGAGGTTCTGCAAGCCAGAAAAAAGTCGCTCATCTCTTTTGCTTCAAGATTGGGTTTCTGATACTTTCTCTTTTTCTTCACCGGCTAACACCTCCCGCATAATTTTAGCTATCCTGCAAAATTCCTTTGGCGCCGCCAGAAGATCGCCCTCCTCAATGTAAGCTATCCCGCTGCATCGCAAGCACAATAAAAGATAATCACAATTTACACATTTTTTCAAATTGTTTATGGTAAATCCTCGAATCTTTCTTAATGTTTCAGAGTTTCTCCAAATGTCGTTAAAGCTTCTCTTCCTCAAATTCCCTGCGACAATTGGAACTCCTACGCAGGGATAGATATCGCCATAGGGATTTATGCAACAACCGGTCCTCCCAAAGCCACAGATGAGCGAATCTTTATCGGAGCAAGATAGTTCGAGGCGCCCCAAAGGAAGCGGTTTCTTCGCCTCTTTAAAGAAAAATTTATAGAAATCCCTTAATTCGTCATCGTTTAGGCGAAATGAGATTGGCTTTTTATCTCCATCATTTTTTGGGGAAAGCACACAAGAACAAATCATCTGCTCAACCTTTAACTCCTCACCTAACCGATTGATGGCCTTCAACTCATGGATATTTTGGCGCATCGCGGTAAACATCAAATACACCCTCATATCATTTTTCGTCAAACTTTTAACCGCCTCAAAGGTTCGCTCCCAGGAACCCTCGACCATCGTCAATGCATCGTGAGTTTCGGGGCTTGCTCCGAGGATGCTGACCTGGACCTTTAAAAAATTGAGCTCTTTTAACCGCTTCGCGACTTTTTCTGAAATGAGCATCCCGTTTGTCTGAAGAGCCAAAGCAAATGACTTTTCTTTGGCATATTCGGCAATTTCCCAAAAATCATCGCGCACAAGCGGCTCTCCGCCGGTAAATGAGAGGTATATGCAGCCAGCATCGGCCAACTGGTCAAGGATATTTTTAACTTCCAGCGTTGAGAGATCGTGTTTTTCTCTTTCATTTGATGAATGCTGATAGCAGTGAGCGCACTTTTGATTGCATCGCCATGTAAGCTCGAAGCTTACCATGAGGGGAATGTTGTTTTGTTCAACCTTAGAAACCATTTTATCCGGTATCATCTTTCTTCAAGTCCTTTTATCTTGTCCCAAATAAGAGCCTCCAGCGGAAAGTACATCTCGTAAGCCGAAACCAAAGAAGAAACATCGGCAATGACACTTATCAGCTCACCACCAATCTCACCATTAAAAAAGGAGTTCACCAAATTGGGAAGGATATTAAGCGACGCTTTCGCGGGCAGCACTTTAACAAATTCAACCTCACCGCCCCTGCGCGGGAAGAAAATCGCCTCAAGCTTGGCCGAACCCATCTCCCATTTATCAAAAGGAGCCGGGTGAAGATAATAGCTTCCGTTTCTTCTTTTGATGCAAACTGATTCGTCCGAAAGCACCCTGCGCCCTTTAGAAAGAGAAGCAATGGTGCTTTTGCCGGAGCCGGAAGGCCCCGTGAAGATGTAACCCCTGCCATCGCTTATCACTCCGCAGGCGTGCAATAAAAATCCCTTTTGTTTGAGCAAGAAAATTTGAAAACAAGTGCGGTAAAAGGAGGTGAACAGGAAGCCCGGCGTGCCACAAAAACAACACTTTCCGTCTTTCATATCGATCTCGCCCATCTCGCCGGTTTGAGAAAAAATTTTAAATTTATTCTCACCTTCTCGCCTGATACCGATCTCCAAGTCGCTGTGGAGCGCCACCAAATCTTCCTCCGGCATATTGAGGGAGGATTCTATTTCAGACAAAATATCCATCATAAAGTGGGGCTCGGCGTGAGAAGAAAAATCACCAAACATCGAATTTAAGAGCATGAAATCATCCTCATTTTTTACGGTAATCAGAGAGCAAACCCCGGCAACTTCGATATTTAACGCTTTTTTCATCAAAACACTCCGTGTAAAAAATTTATTTGGGCTCAATAACACCTTTTTCTAAAAGCTTGTCCAACAATTCTAAAACGTCTTTCTCGGCTTCTTCTTTTTCTACCTCAAACTCATCCAATATATGATTTACTATATCTTTAACTGTGTTTTTTTCGTCTATAGCGTTCCAAATCTCAGCCGCCGTATCGTTTAAGTGAATTACCTCGCCCTGCTCGACCCCGACCAAAATTGCCTCGCCTTCAATAATTCTCCAGGGCACCTTATCGCTTTTCTGAAAACAATTCTCCAAAGTTATCATATCTTCTCCCTCGAATTTATGTAATTTTTAACCCAACAATTAATCTCACTTCTTATTATTGCAAATATTTTTGCCTTTTGTCATCACGAGATTGCTTCCCTGCCTGTCGGCAGACAGGGGTCGCTATCGCTCCCTCGCCCGCCTGCCGTCAGGCACGGCAATGACCCACTTTTTCCTCGTCATCACGAGGGCTTTAGCCCGTGGTGATCCGATAAAGTCATCACGAGCCCAGCAGATTTTATGTGGGGCGTGGTGATCTCAGGAGATTGCTTCGGCTGAA
>DSBK01000052.1 GCA_011046085.1 Actinomycetota bacterium | reverse complement strand
GAAGAAATTAAAGAGCAAGTAAAGCCCGATGAAGAAGCAGAAAAAGAGCTTAAGGAAGAACTCTTAGTATCGGAAAAGTTTGAAATGGAAGGGTCTAAAGACGAAGAAGAACAGGAAGAAAAAGAAGGTGAGGAGCAAGAAGAAGCGGTGCCAGAACCTGGTTCGCTTGAAGAAGTATTGCAACAAATGAAGAAGGAAAGGGCTCAAAAAGAAAATGGTTAAATAATAAAGGAGTTTGAAATGAGTATTCAATTTATTATGGTGATTGTGTTTCTTTTATTTGTTGTAGCAGCAGGATTGTGGCTTGTCACGAGTTATACTAAACGAACAGCGGGTGTTTTTAAGGAGCTTGCTTTGGAGCTTGGTTTGGAATTGAAACCTGTAGGTAAAGAGTATGTTAGAGTCATTGGGAGTTATAGGGGAAGAAATATTGAAATAGGGGCGTATGAAGATTGCAAGGATTTTAACAATTTGGAAAATGAGACCGAAAAGATATGTTTTGGCGAATGTTTTACAGCTTTAAAGGTAGCTCATAATGCACCCATAAAAGAGGCTTATCAGCATGATCCACGGACCGTTGTGGGGAAAGAAATGATTTTTTATCGGTTTGAAAGCAAAAGTGCAAAAGATTCAGAAATGAGCAAAGATATTTTCATAAGTGCAATAAATAAAATTGTAGAGCTGGCCGATAAACTGGAATCAAATTATTCTATATCTTAAGCTCTCTTATGTTGAAATGGGCAGATAGTTGATGGTAAGTTTTGGATATAGGGTAAAGTTAAAAGTGCAAAATGAAAAATGATAGTTAGAAATTAAAAAGTTATTATCTAGGGGATAATTCTTTGGATTAAAAGAGTATAAGTTTTTTCTTTCATAAGTAGTTTTCAATCTCCATTTTTATTTGTCTTTATACCCCGTCTTCCTTTTGATTCCGTGATAAAATTTAATTAGTTTAACGGGAGGGCTTATTCGTGTTGATTTTTGGTGTAACAGGGAACATAGGTTCGGGCAAAAGTACAATATCGAAGATGCTGTCCGATTTAGGCGCTTTCACAATAGATGCGGATGTTATAGCTCTAACTGTGGTTATTCCAAACTCGCAGACTTTCGCGCAGGTTGTTAATGAGTTCGGTCTCTCTATTCTACAAGATGATGGCACGCTGGACAGAAAAAGTCTTGCGAGCATTGTATTTACCGATCCCCGCAAACTCGCAATTTTAAATGAAATTGTTCATCCGGCGATAATGGGCAGCATTAAATTGATGGTAGAGAAATATCGAAAAACTTTATCCGATGAGGCAGTCGTTGTTATCGATGCTCCTTTGATTGTTGAAACTGAGTTCCTTTCATTAGTGGACTCTTTGCTGGTTGTTGCGGCTGATGAGAATGTGCGACTGAAGCGTTTGTTGAAGAAAGGTTACTCACGTGAAGATGCATTGGCCAGGATGAAATCCCAGACTCCTTCCGATGTCCTTGTTACACATGCAGATTATATAATTAATAATAATGGAACATTGGAAGAACTTAAAGAAAAAGTTGATGAGCTGTGGGAAAAAATCAGTGGGGAGTGAGGAGTGGTTAGTGGGGAGTTGATTTCCTGGTACATGAGTTGTACTTAAAAATTACCGACTTTCGACTAATAGACTACCGACTAAAACGGCGGTATTAAGTGGAAAATTTCAAAATTTATGCGTCTTTTGAGCCAGAGGGTGATCAACCGAAAGCGATAAAACAACTGGTTCAAGGTGCAAAAGATGATTACAAACATCAAACTTTGCTGGGAGTTACGGGAAGCGGGAAAACCTTTACCATGGCTCATGTTATAGCCGGAATGGGAAAGCCCACCTTGGTTATTGCCCCAAACAAAACTCTGGCTGCTCAGCTTTGCAGCGAGTTTAAAGATTTTTTTCCCGAAAATGCCGTGGAATATTTTGTAAGTTACTATGATTACTATCAACCTGAAGCATATATTCCTCAGACCGATACATATATCGAGAAAGATTCCTCTATCAATGAAGAGATAGATAAATTACGTCACTCCACAACAAGTTCTCTCTTTTCCAGAAATGATGTGATTGTTGTTGCCAGTGTTTCCTGTATCTATGGTCTTGGTTCTCCGGAAGATTATGTGGCAAAGATGGTTCAAATTGAGGTTGGAGAGGAGTTTGAAATTGATGAAATACTCCAAAATTTAATTGATATCCAATACATTAGGAACGATTACGAGTTTTCCCGGGGGAAATTTAGGGTTTGTGGCGATACCGTTGAGGTTTTTCCGGCTTATGAAGAGGCCGCTTTGCGCATTGAGATGTTTGGAGATGAGGTAGAAAGGATACTTGAGATAAATCCTCTAACCGGTGAAATCTTAAATGAACTTGACCGTGCAGTAATATATCCCGCAACTCACTTTGTTACTGCTTCCGATAAGATAGAGAGGGCTCTTATTTCTATCGAAGAGGAACTTAAGATGAGGTTAAAGGAACTTGAGATTCAGGGAAAATTGTTGGAGGCGCAGCGGCTTCGCATGAGAACAAACTATGACCTGGAAATGTTGAGAGAAGCAGGATACTGTAATGGCATTGAAAATTATTCTCGTCATTTTTCCGGTAAACAGCCAGGAGAACCTCCTGATACACTTCTAAATTATTTTCCTGAAGATTTCCTGATAATAATCGATGAATCGCATATAACAATTCCTCAACTTCATGGGATGTATGAGGGAGATAGGTCGCGTAAGAAAACGCTTATTGAGCACGGATTTAGGTTGCCGTCTGCGCTTGATAATCGTCCGCTCAAATTCGCAGAGTTTGAAAGCCGTATTCCCCAAGCACTCTTTACGAG
>DSBK01000032.1 GCA_011046085.1 Actinomycetota bacterium | reverse complement strand
CGGAGCGGAGAAAACACCTTATACCCCTTTCTAATAAATAAAAAAACAAATTTATTCCCCTTTTTAAAAAGCCTGTCAAAATTCCTTATAAAAAAGAAAAATATTTTTTGAATTGCGTATAACGGTTTCGGGCTTTGCGAAGCCAGCGGAAGGCTGGTTTGGGCGAACAAAGTGAGCCGCAAAGCCCGTGTTAGGCGATGCGGCGGCGATACTTTCATTTATCCAAGTTTTGTTCCACACTCACCGCAGAATCTTGTTCCAGCCGGACTCTGTGCTCCGCATTTCGGGCATTTTACTAAATTAAGCGGCGCCCCACAGTTATTGCAGAACTTACCTTCACCAGCCGGCTTGCCGCACTGGGGACAGAGCGTTTGTTTGCTTTCAATTTCACCAGTGAAAACCTGTGTTTTGGCAGCTTTTTCTTTTATATCTTGAACAGCTTTTTCTGCCTTAGCTGCTGCCACCTCAATGCTCACCCGGGGAGCGCATTGAGTGCATAGTCCTTCTTGCTCGTTCCAGTCGTTTTCGCAAACCCATTTGGTGCATTTGGGACAGCGGTGAAAATGCTGTTTAGCCTCGTTCTGAGCGAGTTCAAAAGCTGCCTCATGTTCTTTGTGCCAGGCGGGAGACATTCCTTGGAAACGCTCGCTGATTACATCCGCAGCCCTCTCGGCACCATAGCCAACGCCGTATTTTCCAGCAATCTGTGAACCGGCACTTATCAACCCCCCAAGTCCTTTGAGCAATTTCCCCTTTTTATAGGTCTTTGATTCTATAAACCTCGTCTTGTAGCCCTCACGACAGATATCGCAGTAAAATGTGAACTGGAACCCTGCCTCTGTGCTGTTGTCTGCAAAGTTGTCTGTAAAACCTATCAACTTACCTTCTCCCATTTTAATCACCTCCTTTTTCTTTTAATGGTTTACCACATTTTATACATTTCTCTCCAATTGGTGGTTGCTCTGTTTTGCATTTGGGGTTTGGACAGACAACCACCAGGCGAGCATTGCAGTGCATACAGTAATCTCCAAAGAAAGTTGTCTTGCCACATTTTGGGCAAGCAATCTCCAGAGATAGTCCACAATTACTGCATTTCTTCCAATCTTTTTGAATTGGATTTCGGCACTTGGGACATCTCAATGGTCCCAGCGGATTTACCTTGCCGCAGAGTGGACAGACATTTGAATCCGGTGGAATCAGTTTGTCGCAGTAGCGACAGGGGTGTTTGTAGCCTGGCATAATTTAACCTCCTATGTTACTTTTTATTTAAGTTCAGCTCCAACTCGACCTTCGGTAGACTTTTCTTGCCAAATTGGAGTTTAAATTTCTTGTTTTCTTTATCAACTAAAAACAATAGAAATCCCCTGTTTTCAGTTTGAAATTCAAAACTTGTTTCCAATTTATAATTCTCGAGAGATATAA
The DNA here is from genome assembly GCA_011046085.1 of Actinomycetota bacterium. Lineage (GTDB taxonomy): Bacteria > Actinomycetota > Aquicultoria > UBA3085 > Oleimmundimicrobiaceae > DSBK01. The sequence goes on along the minus strand of DSBK01000032.1, from coordinate 1,467 downwards.
CTTCGCTCGATTCATTTATCAATCGAACTTCCTCGTCATAAAATACGAAAACCTGCTTGGTAGAATTATTCTTAGCATCGACATTTAAGACTAAAAATTCTTTACCTTCAGGAGCATTTCGACCTTTGAATTCTTGCCCTTTTTCAAAAGATGTTATCTTAAAATTAATTCCTTGATAGTTTACCGATTTATTGAGGACTATTATTTTGTGAGTTGGTTTTGAAGTTATCTTCTCTTCCAGTTTTTGGGGTTTAAACTCAGGTAGCTTGCTCTCCACGGCCTCGTCATATTTCCATTCGCCGAATTCTTTTTGTTCTTTTAGCCATTTTTGATACTTGGCAGGGTTGTAGTCTTCTTTTCTTCCTGTCTTCTCTTCAACAACCTTTGCGAATTTCTGAAGCTCCTGAGGTACGTTCCTTTCCAACATATCGCCATACAAGAACTTTGCTTTGCTCTGTTCCAGTGATTCCCAAACCTTATAGGCCTCTTTAAATCTTTGGTCAAGACCACAAGGCTCTAAAATATCATCATTTGTGACAGTTACCTGCTGTTTGAAACCTATGAGAACACCTTTTTTAGTTCTCTTGTGAACGACTTCCATCGGGACACTTTCAGAGGCGACAACAGTTGAGCCATCTTTGCTGACATCTATCCAAAAGGCAGTGTTCCCTTGCGGAAAACGCAACTCTGTGGTGGGAGTTATCGCTTCCTTTTCTGTGACAATTCTGAATAATCCCTCTATCAGTTCTATTTTCCTGATTATTCCTTTTATTCCCAACACCAACTCGCTATTTGGAAAGATGGTAATCCCCGTTCCGGTTTTGTTAGTCCCTGGCTCATCCCACAAACCTGAAACATAAGACTTTGCTCCTGTGATTATGATGTCGCTATCTTTCAATTTAACTGGCTTTTTAAACGGAACTGCTGTTATTTCTCTTTTCTTACCGTTCCTTATGAGAAACACATCGCCGATTGTATGCTCTATCGTTACATCTTTTGCCATTTTTTTCTGCCTATTAATAACTCATTATGATTGCCCGGCATTGCAACAGGTTTTTGCAACCCACCATCTTTTGAGCAGATGCAATACTTATTGCTCTTCACTATTACCTTATTGCCTTTCAAATCTGAAAATTCAACTTCGCCCTCAACAACTGTAAGTGTTGTAAAATTCTCATCGGTAAAAAGAGAGAACACAGTACCTCTTACACCACAAATAGCTTGGGGTGTTCGACATTTGAGGGATCGGCCTTCGCGCTTCAAAGCATCAATATTTTCGAATATTACATCGATGGTTCCGTCTAAAATTTCAATGTCAGTATTTCCATTAAACTTCACTTCTACAACCGTATTTTTGCCAATCGTCAGTTTAGTGCCGCTTTCATCAGTGATAGTGATTTCAGTTCCTTTACCCGTCTTAATTCTATCCCCTTACTTGACCTCGAACTTTTCGCTCGGATTTTTTAT
>DSBK01000042.1 GCA_011046085.1 Actinomycetota bacterium | reverse complement strand
GTCATTGCGAGAGAGCGTAGCGACCGAAGCAATCTCTTGAGCTTGCTCAAAGCGACCAGTATATGCACCAATGGTTTTGAATGCTCTTGGGGGTTTTAAATGGACAAAAGGGTTGCTTTGATATAACTTAATTTTATGAAATTAGTTTTAATGAATCTTCCTGTTCCCGCATATAATTCTAGAAACAATCAATTATTCGTGCCTCTCGCGCTGGGTTACTTAAAAGCTATGGCTCATAAAGCGGGATTGTTAAATGACGTTGATATCGAGATACTTGGCAGAGAGTTTGTTGCGGGAAGCGACGAGTTTTTGATTGAGTCCATAGTTTCAAAAAATCCGGATGTTCTGGGCTTGAGTTTATATGCCTGGAATGTGATTCGTAGCTTGTATGTTGCTGAAGAGATAAAGAAGCGATTGCCCAAGGTTAAGATAGTTGTAGGTGGTCCCGAAGTAACTGAGGACAATCCAATTGTCAAAAATTCAAAAGTTGACTTCTTTGTTGTCGGGGAAGGCGAAGCCGCTTTCGTTGAGCTTTTGGGGCATCTTTTAAAAGGTAACCCCTTGCTTGAAGAAATCGAAGGAATTGGTTTTCGGCGTGGGCAAAAAATAATTTTCAACGCGTCCCGAAAACCCATCATTAACTTAAATGACATTCCCTCACCATATCAGCTTGGTTATCTCAACCCCCTGGGTCATCCTTCTTTTGCTATTGAAACGATGAGAGGGTGTCCTTATAAATGTAGCTACTGTTATTATCATAAAAACTTTCCCGGTCTTAGATATTTCTCTCTCGAAAGGGTCGAGGCGGATTTAAAGTTGGCAAAGGAAGCTGGCGCCAAATATGTTTATTTAATGGATCCTTCCCTCAACGTTCATCATAGGTTGGTTGAGCTTTGTAGTTTAATTAAGAAGATAAATTCCGACGGGAGCATGGTATTTCACTCGGAGCTTAGAGCAGAGCTAATTGGTAAAGACACAATAGATATGCTTGATGAATGTAACATAAAAATCTTGGAGGTTGGCCTTCAGAGCGCCAACTTAAAAGCGCTTGAAAACGTCAACAGGAAAACGGACTTAGAGAAGTTTAAGCGGAATGTGATTGCCCTAAAGGAACGAGATTTCAATATCAGGGTTGGCATAATCCTGGGGCTTCCGGGGGATAACAAAGAAACGATACAAGATACGATGGATTTTTTGCTCGAGAATAATATTACCTCAAGAATCGAGATATTTAAGCTATCTCTTTTGCCGGGGACAAAACTACGTGCCGAAGCCGATAAGTTTAATATTCGTTATCAGCTTGAACCACCTTATTATGCTGTCAGTACCGCAGACCTTTCACTTGAGGATTTAAAAAAAATTGCCCACAATTGGGAGAAAACATTTAATAAGCGTGACCGAGGTCTCGACTTAGAATCGCATATACCGTTTATGTCAGCTTACTCCAAGGGGGCGTCACTTACCTCTGGAGAAGAATCAAAGAAAACATTTAGCGGGAAGGATTTTATCTCACAAATAACCGTTAATTTTGAGAAAAATGTGCCAAAAGAGGAGCAAATTAAAGATTTTGTTCAAAATGTCGGCGCGCGCCTGTTAAACAACTTAAACATCTGGTTTAAATCCGAACATATATCCAGCAGGGAATTTGAAGCAATAGAACTTTTCATCAAGTATTTGGTGGGAAGAAATCCCCATCTTGTTTTAAATGTGTTTCTCGAAATCAATAAAAGTTTTGGTTCAAAACTTCTTGAGAGCATAAAAGGGTTGGAGCGTTCTTTTCATTATCTCGATAGTTTAAGTTATTTTTCCGCGCCAGGGTCTAATTTTCGCGCGATTAATCTTTATTTGATTCTACCCGCAACGGGAGATTTTGACGAAGATTGGTTGAAAGGGATAACAAAGAAGGGATTTTTATTTTGGAAGCATATGTTCGTGGGTGTTGAAGATGTGTTGAAAATTTTATTGGAAAAAAAAGGAGGCGTTTTGCTCGATTTCTCCGATGGCGTGGCGGTGCCGTTTGTTATAAGAGCAATGGGGCTAATTAAAGAGAAATTTCCTGAAAAAATTGTTCGCTTTAGAAATTTTGCATTACAGTGTATATGGGAAAGCCAGTTTAGGGAGCAAAAAACTGGTTTGAATCTTAGAATCTGCAATGCTGATTTTTCTGACAAAGGAACTGAATTAAATTTAATAGATGAAAATAAGGTTATGCTGGATGTTGCGGAGTGGTGTTTTGCTTTTGGGGAGCTGTTTTAACATCGAAAAAATGAGTTTAAGAAAGATATTTAAGAAAATATTATATTACAGAAATGTTAGACTGCTTGCTCAGGCGATGTTTTTTTGCATCGCGGCGTCTTTAAAAAAATCCTCTTCTTTGGCCGATATTGGCGAGGTTGGAGCCAAGAATCAATTTATTAACAAGGAAAAAGTGGTTAGGTATGTCAATCTGTGTTTGCGCGTGAAGAATAAACTTGGTTTCAAAAACACCTGTTTTATTAGCTCAATGGCGCTATCTCGGGCCTTAAGAAAAATGGGTTACGACGCGAAAGTAAGCTTCGGGGCAAAAAAAGAATCCGATGTCCTTAAAGGGCATTGCTGGGTGACGGTTGGCAATGAAGTGTTGCCAGAGGATTATGAAACTATATTTAAGTATCCTTTTGAAAACGAAGGTTCTTTGTCGAGGTAGATTGCTTCACTCCCGCCTGCCTGAGCCAGGCACTGGCGGGCAGGTTGTTCGCAATGACAGAAAATGGAGTCATTGCGAGGCTTCAGCCGAAGCAATCTCCTGAGATCACCACGCCCCACATAAAATCTGCTGGGCTCGTGATGACTTTATCGGATCACCACGGGCTAAAGCCCTCGTGATGACGAGGAAAAAGTGGGTCATTGC
>DSBK01000106.1 GCA_011046085.1 Actinomycetota bacterium | reverse complement strand
CTTTTCTTCTTTCTTTTCTTGCACCCTCATTCTTACTTCCTCTTTTTTCTGTTCCATTTTTGCCTTATGCTCCGCCCTTCTTTCTTGAACGCATTGTTTTACGAAAGCGCTTACGGTTTTTCCGTGTTCAGGACCAGAGTCCACACCCTTGGCAACCGCACAAACTGCTTTCCCAAGGATGTTGCCAATATTGTAAGTGGCAATTTCCTCACCGAGTTCTCCATCTTCACCTGTCTTAAAGATTCCCACAGTCGTGGTGTCTCCTTCAACCTCAGGATCAGCAGGAACGATAACCATTGTGTATCCAAAAATTGTGAGGGTATAAGGGTTACCTTCGGCCGGTTCTTCAATGACATTTTCAGCCGGAGAAGTGGCGGTTGTTTCTACCGCGAGCGCTAATGTCGGAAGCAAAAGCATAAAGACAATAACTAAAGCGATAAATTTTTTCATTTTTTCCTCCTTTTCTGGTTTTATCGTCATTTTCCTTCCAATGCTTAAAACGGAGCAAGACTCGGTAAGATACGAAAAGTTTTTCCTGAATTTTATTTGAGCATTAGGAAAAAATATTTAGAAAATCGCGATTTTGCTCTTTAGTCCCATCTTATTTATGCCGATACGAAAACTAGTAGGGGAGAGGCGGTTATATGAGTTATTACCAGGATAAACCCGAAACTCTCGAAAGGGTTCAATGGCTTATTAAGCTGAGATGGGTGGCGGTGACGGGCACCTTTGTTGCCATTTGCGTAGCCGAGGCGCTAACATCATCTGGATTTTTTATTATGCCGTATTGTCTTGGCGCGGTGTTGATTGCCTGCTACAATTTGGCATTCTCACTTTATGCGGAGTCACTAAGTTTAAATTATGATGAGAAAAAAGCCACAAAATTTGCGAATTTGCAAGTTTCTTTAGACTTAACGGTTCTTACCTACTTTGTATATCTTTCAGGAGGGGCGGAAAGCCCGTTTATCTCCTTCTTTGTTTTTCACATGATTACGGCCAGTATTTTGCTTTCAACTAAATCAAGTTATCTTCAAGCAGGTCTTGCAACATCTTTGTGCAGTTTCATTTTGATTGGTGAATATCTTCGTTTCCTGCCGCACTGGAATTTGACGATATTGAGACCAAATCCCTATGGTTTTTACCTCGAAGGAAGAGTTGTGGCAATAACGATTTTAGAGTTAACTGCTATGTTATTTTTAACAGCTTACCTCACTAATTATCTAGCTGGTCTTCTTCGCGAGAAGCAAGAAGGAATCAAGGAGCTTTCCCGGCTCTTGAAGATAGGGAAGCTTCTGGGCTCCACTTTAAAACTTGATACGATACTGAATATAATTTTGGACACGGCGGTTTCTGAAACGAGGACCACAGCTGGCAGTGTAGTTCTTTTCGATGAAAAAAAAGATGAACTTACCCTGAGGGTGGCCAGAGGATTTAGTAAGCCATTCTTAAACAAGACTTCCAGCTGGAAGATTAGAAAAGGTGGGATGACGGATATGATTTTGAAAGAGGGCAAACCATTTGTTATTGGAGATACTTCAAAATCGGAATTATTTAAAAATCCGGTGGCAATAAAGGAAGGTATAAAATCGCTGATAGCAGTTCCTTTGTTCACCGAGGACAGGGTGGTCGGGATCATCTATGTTGATGATTTTAAACCGCGGAATTTTACCAAAAGCGAGGTGCGGTTGGTCTCACTTTTTGCAACTCAAGCGGCGGTCGCGGTAAACAATGCGCAACTTCACGAGAAGACGAAAGAGTTGGCAATCACTGATGGCTTAACAAAGGTCTTTAACCACAGGCATTTTCGTGAAACCCTTGAAAATGAAATTATAAGGGCAGATCGATATCACCATCCACTTTCTCTTACAATGATGGATATAGATTGTTTTAAAAAGTATAATGACATATATGGTCATTTTGAGGGCGATGTTTTGTTGAAAGATATCTCTGATTTGCTCAAGAGATATACAAGGGAGATGGATTTTGTGGCTCGTTATGGGGGCGATGAATTTGTCATAATTTCTCCCGAAACCGATAAAGAGCGGGCCGTTGAAATGGCGGAGAGGATCAGAGTCGAAGTCGTAGAGAGCTTTTTTGGAAGTGAAGAAGCTTATAAAAGTGTCACCATGAGTTTGGGAGTGGCCTCCTTTCCAACTGATGCGGTTTCTGTTGATGATTTGATTAAAAAAGCTGATGCTGCGTTATATAAAGCGAAACGGGCCAAAAGAAACAAGGTATGTGCTTTTGTGTCTGTATCTAAAACGGGCGCGTAAGCAAGGAGGGGCTTTGTGAGTTGGATTCATGAGAGGATAGGAGATATTCTTGTAAAGAAAAATTTAATTACTCCCCAGCAGCTTATGGAGGCGCTGGATGCTCAAAGGAAAAGCGGTAAGCCGCTAGGGGAAATTTTGGTCGAGCTTGAAATAATAAGCGAGGAAGATATAGCCAACGCTCTGGCCAAACAGAAGAATTTGCCGGTGGTCAATCTGGAAGAGTATGAGGTTAACGCTCACGCAGCCGGTCTTATATCAGAACGGATTGCTCGTAGGCATATGGGTTTACCCATTGGTTATGAGGACGGAAAGCTCGTTCTGGCCATGGCAAACCCGCTTGATATTCACGCAATCGATGACTTAAGAGTTATGACCGGTTATGAAATAAAGCCGGTTGTTTGCACTCGCTCGGATATCAACAATGCGATTAACAAATTTTTGGTGCGAAGCTCATCGGTTGAAGAGGCCGTGGAAGCGGTTGTTGAGGTTAAAGAGGAGCCGAAGGAACGAGAATTAAAGACCATTGCTCACGATGCGCCCGTTGTAAATCTTGCCAATCAAATAATTGCCGACGCGGTTAATCAAGACGCCAGCGATATTCACATTGAACCTCAAGAAAAGGACTTTCATGTTAGATT
>DSBK01000079.1 GCA_011046085.1 Actinomycetota bacterium | reverse complement strand
TTTTTTGTAATATTTCTGGTTGTTTTTTTGATGATTGGGGTCATCGGCTGTCAAGGCAAAGCGAAAAATGGCGAACAAACAAATGGTGAATCCACCAAGACCGAGCAAAGTTCAGAATGCGGGTGAGAATAACTTGCGTGCCCGTTGGGCATGAATGGAAAGAATTTAATGTAAATTTTTATTTAATTAGTCGATGTTTCCACAAGATTTGTTTTAGCTTGCTCTTTTTTAGCTGAAAATTTTACAAAGGACAAGGCGAGCAGTAAAATTCCAGTTACCACTATGATGATGTTGTACATATTGACGGGAGCAAGTATGTCTGAAAAAAGTCCCAGGACGGCTTCTTTTTCAAGCATGGGAGGCAATTCAGCTTTTTGGATTCCGGAAGCAAAATTAAATTTTGTCAGAGTGTTTACCAGAAACAAGATTACTCCCGCTGCTAGGTAATTTCCCCCCATGAATCTAAATATGATTTTTATTTTGCGAAGCAAGAGCGCCGTCAGCACGACCAAAAAAGCTTTGAAGGCGATGAGTCCATAAAAAGATAGATTAAAGAGATGGACATAATTTTTGAGTGTGCTGAGTGCTTGGATGTCATTCTGGCTATCTACGATTAAATCAATTTCATCGGGCAATTTCGTATCTATATCTTCAATAATTTGGGTTTCAAAATTTGATTTAAACATCTCAACTTCTTGAGGATTGTTTTTTATTTCCGGCGGAATAAGGTTATCTATCTCGTTTAACAAGTTGTTTTTTATTTCGGGCTTAATTTCAGAAAAAGATATCTTTAAATTGGGGTCTTCGGTTTTTCCGTTGATGTAATCGTAAAGGTTTGATAAAACCGAATTCGTTTGGCTTTTTAACCATTCTTCCGAAATTGAGGCATAGACTATTTCTTCTATTATTTTATCCACGCCCGTTGCGTCCTCATTTTTTCCAGCAATTGAATTTTTAAAAGTGGAGTAAAAGTTTAGTTTCCCCAGCTCTTTTTCTACGAATCTCTGATTTAGGAGGGTGGTTTTAATCGATGCCGTATAGGTGAGGCATAAAAGAGTGGGTATGAAGATAACCGTTATAAGAACCAAAGAAAATGCTTTTAAAAATTTCATTATGCTCTCCTTTATTTTTGTCTGATTTCGATGCTTATTTTATCGACCAAAAATGTCAATACATGAACCACAAATATTGTTTTTTCTATTTGTTCTCACAGAGGATCGCCGATTTACTTGTGCCCCACGATAAGAGAGTTATCTTTCGATTGCAAATTAAAGGTGATTGAAGACGAAAATAGAAGTTAAATATCATAAAGCCATTTTTTTGGAGGATCTATGGCAAATAATTTAGAGCTTTTCTGCAAAGGTTTGAAAAAAGTTTGCGGTTATAAGTGATTTGGATTTTAAAACTACAGAAGAACTGTCTTTTTTAGAAGGAACAATCGGCCATAAGCGTGCCGTTGATGCTTTGGAATTTGGTTTAGATATAGAGATAACTGGTTTTAATATTTATGCATTCGGGCTGCCTGACACGGGGGAAAATTAGCCAGTTTTTAAAGCAGTTTCGCGTAATGAAAAAGGAAGAGGGAGGTAAAATGTCAATCATCGACCTTTTTTGGATTATCATTATAATCTCATTTTTTATTCCCATAATTAAAAAAAGATTGCTCGAAGTAAAAAGGGTTCAACTCATTCGCTCCATCGAGAAGGATAGAAAATCGCGGCTGATAACGATGATCCATCGTCAGGAGTCCCTAAGCTTTTTGGGATTTCCTTTTGCCAGATATATAGATATTGAGGATTCGGAGCAGATCTTGCGAGCTATAAGGCTCACACCCGAGGAGATGCCCATAGATATAGTTTTACATACACCCGGCGGGCTCGTTTTGGCGGCGGAGCAGATTGCTTGTGCATTAAGAAGACATAAAGGCAAAGTAAGCGCGCTCGTTCCTCATTACGCGATGAGCGGCGGGACATTAATTGCGCTTTCTGCTGATGAAATCGTGATGGATGATGACGCGGTGCTTGGACCCGTTGATCCTCAGATTGGGGACCCCGCGAGGGGAAGTTACCCGGCGGTCTCCATTCTCAAAGCTTTAAAGCGGCGCAACCCTAACAGGGATGATCACACTTTAATCATAGGAGATATTGCCTCCAAAGCTATAGAGCAGGTCAGAAAGAAAGTTTTTATGCTTTTAAAGGATAGGATGCCGGATAGAAAAGCAAAGAAGCTTGCCATTGCCCTCAGCGAGGGCCGTTGGACTCACGATTATCCGATATCGATGGAGGAAGCACAGGATCTTGGCATGCCGGTAAAAAATGGACTGCCCAAAAAGATTTATGAGCTTATGGAGCTGTATCCTCAAGCGGGACAGCGAAGGCCCTCTGTTGAATATATTCCAACTCCGTATCAACCCTCACCGCGCCCAACCAAAAAGGGGAAGGGATAGTTTTTAACTTAAAAAGCTAAAATCAATTTTCTTTATAGATAAAAGTGTCTAACTAGCAATTTTTATTATCTACTCGTCTTCACAAAGCCCTCCTTATTTAAAAACACTGTTAAAACGAGGTAGAAATTTTTCAAATTAACATAATTTTGAAAAAAGTCGTTTTACAACAGCTCCATTACCGCATTATCGATAATTCGATAATGACGAGGTAGATATGTGGTTAAGATCGTCTTAAAAAAATCTGAAAAATTTTTCACAAAAAAGAAGGAATTCAGAGAGAGAGCGCACGCGAGAAAGAGAAAAAGAGAATTATAATAAGTGCAAAAAGAAAATAAGTTTTTCTTTAAATAATTGTTTAATATTCGAGCTTACAGTTACATTTTAAGTTATTTAATTCGTGAGATTGACTCGGCGCTGATTTTTATATATTTTATTTATCAGTTTCATTAATGTTCCCAGAGGGGGATAAGATGAATACACAGATAGGTCAAGCACAAAGAAGTCCAGCGCAT
>DSBK01000108.1 GCA_011046085.1 Actinomycetota bacterium | reverse complement strand
GGGAGACCTCTGAGAATTACAACTTGACATAATTGTCTCGAGGGGAGGTTTTCCTGTGAAAGGTAGAGTTTTCATGATTTTGACAGCACTTGCCACGTTAGTTTTGGCAGGTGGTGCTAGAGTGCGATTCTAATATGAGAAGAATTTTATGATGCCGGTCTATTATTATTTATAAAGGCAGTAAAAATGCAAAAGATGCCTACGAAAGTTAAGATTTATTCAATATTATTATTTGCTGGAGCCCTAGGTTTTCTCATTTATCTTCTTTTTGCGGCGCGTCACTTATCCTGGGCTCATATTATATTTTTTGGTTTTTTGGTCTGGCTTGCCGAATCATTGGGGATCGACCTTCCAAAAGTTGGAGCGGTATCTGTTAGTTTTGCCATCCTATTTGCGGTTATCCTTTTGTTTGACCCTCCAACGGCAATTCTTGTTTCCCTTTTTACAACGGTTGTATGGAGAGACATAAAAGAAAGGTCATCCATTTATAAATGGTTTGTAAATGGTAGTATAGCAGTACTTGAAGCGGGTATTGCGAGCTTAGTTTATCAGTATTCCGGCGGGTTTTCACTGCTTGCCCGAAACGGGCTTACTTACTCGGATTTTCCCTCCATCCTTATTCCATTAGCTTTATGCGCGGCAACTTATTTTTTAATCAACACATCACTTGTTGCGATTGCCATTTCGTTTCTAGAAAATATTCCAATTGTTAATGTTTGGCTGTTTGACATGAAATGGTTAATACCCAATTACTTTGCTCTCGCCCCCTTGGGAATCATATTTGCTCAGATTTATGTGATAGCAGGGGCGCCGGGTATCATCTTGATAGTTATGCCCCTCCTGGTTGCGAGGGAGGCGTTTAAAGTTTATATGCGGCTAAGAGATGCCTATGCCGATATGGTAAAATCCCTTGTAACTGCGATCGAAGCAAAGGATGCATATACGAGGGGGCACTCGGAGCGAGTGGCGAAATATTCCGAGATGATCGCCCGCCAATTAAAAATTCCCGAAGAAAAAATAGAGTTGCTTAAATACGCGGCTCTTCTTCACGATGTTGGCAAAATTGGAGTGGCAAAGAGGATTTTATGCAAACCTAGTCAGCTCACCATGGATGAATATAGAAAAGTTCAAGAGCATCCGGATTTAGGAGTATCAATCGTGAAGGATGTGGAATTTTTAAAGGATGTTATACCTGCGATCCAACACCATCATGAGCAATTTAATGGCACGGGTTACGGAGGGGGTTTGGAGGGAGATTCCATACCCTTGGTTGCAAGGATTGTAGCAGTTGCAGATGCTTTCGACGCGATGACCTCTGTTCGTCCATATAGGGATGCGATGACACAGCTTGAAGCAGCAAGGGAGATGCGCGTCTGCATCGGTACTCAGTTTGATGTTGATATAGTGGATTCCCTGGTTGATGCGCTTGATATGGAAGAAAAATTGAGGCCGCAATTTATTGAAGAGAAAAGCACGTCTATGGAGGAGGGGCAACTGACAATTGATTAAGAAAAAGACTAGGTTAAAAATCATAATCGCGCAGACGATAATAGCGATCAGTGGAGTTGCTACTGTTTTATATTATATTAGAGGATTGCCTTTCGAGGTAAGCGATTTTATTGCCATAATTTTGTTTTCACTTTGTTTTGGGTTGGCTGAGTTTTTCGATATCTCTTTGCCACAAGGTGGGGTTCATTCGGTAAGTTCTGCGATCATTGTGGCTGCCATTCTTCTCTTTCCTCTTCAAAATGTAGTAACCATTGCCCTGTTGGGCGCTTTGGCTTCAGCGCTTATAAGAAAGGGAGATTTATTAACCGCTCTTACATCTTCTGGAGAAAACATAATTTCTGCGACTCTTTCTGCGCAAGCTTTCTATTTATTGGGTGGTAAAATTCACAACATATCTCTTTTTAGGGACATCGTTCCGCTTTTGGGATTGGCTTTGACTTTCTTAATTATAGATATTTCTTTTGAGCAGCTATTTATTTTCTTAAAAAAACCGATGCCCTTTATTAACGCCTCAATAACCGCTTTGCAATTTTTGGGGCCCATGTACATTGCCTTGATTTCTACCGGCATTCTTATGGCTATGATGTTTGATAGCATGTATATGTGGAGTATAGTTCTTTTTTTCTTACCTCTTTTAGTCACACGTCATTCATTTAAACTATTTTTAAATATTAGAAAGACATATAACGATACGATGAAGACTCTGGCATCCGCAATTGAAGCTCAGAATCTCTTGATGCGAGGTCATGCCGAAAGAGTTTCTGATCTTGCAGTAGATATGGCGCGAGTGATGAGGATTCGCGGGAAAGATCTTGAAGTTATTAATAACGCGGCTCTCCTTCACGATATTGGAAGAATTGGGGTAGACGAGGAATCACTCGACTCTCTTCTCGATACTGTAACAAGCGATAATGAAGGAGAAGTTTTGCACGCCCAGGTAGGCGGGGACATTCTTGAACAAGTAGATTATTTAAAGAACTGTTCAGAGATTGTAAGAAAGCACCATGTGCCGTACAAAATCGAGAGCAAAAGGTCAAAGACATCTGAGCTTGTTCCCTTGGGCGCGCGAATTATAAACGTTGCAAGTTATTATGATGAATTAACTCAAACCAGAGAATCGGATGAGAGGTTAAACCCTCGCGAGGCGGTTGCTAGAATTAAAAAAGATAGAGGATTTCTCTTTGATCCGAAAGCTGTTAGGTCCCTAGCACATATTTTGCGCTTGAGGGGTTCTATTTTGATGGTAATAAGCGGCGGAGGCCATTGATGTTTAGTTAGGAGTCTATTAGTTGGGAGTCCGTCAGTCGGTAGTGGGGAGTTTTTAGTTTGTTAACTTCCTTTGTGCTATCTTTTCTTTAGCGGTCATTTTTCCTCCTTTGGTAGATGTTTTTTTAGCAATCTCATCATACCAGAGAGGGAGGGAGCGCTAATTGCTTTTAACTATCAACTGCCGTGCCTACCGTCAGGCAGGTCCGAT
>DSBK01000021.1 GCA_011046085.1 Actinomycetota bacterium | reverse complement strand
GAGATTGTAAAAAATAAGATATTGGAACATATCAAAAATCCCTCTTCAACAACCGATAAAAAATTCGCATATTTTTTGAGAAATTTTATCATCGACCAAATATCCGACATAGACAAACTCATGGATATGACTCCTCCAACGATATCCAATTTATCTCCCGAAGATAATTCCTATACAAACGACTCCACTCCCAAAATTTATGCTTATCTTTTAGATGATGAAAAGGGGATAGGAATAGATAAAGAAAATATCTCCTTCACATTAAACGGCAAGGATTTAAAGTTCACATACAATCAAGATACAAAAGCTTTGGTTGCAACCCTTGAATCCATCCTTTCTGATGGTGAATACGAAGCACAAATAAAGGCGTCGGATAAGGCCGGTAATGAAACCCAAAAGAAATGGAAATTTACGGTAGATACGATTCCTCCAGAAGTAGATTATGAGGTCTTAAACAAGATAATAAACGTCAAAAAAGAAACCAAAGCAGAAATTCAAACAACAACCAATGAGCCAACAACCTTTATTGCCGAGATATTTAGGGTTAAAGACAAAGACAAGGGGAATAAGGGAGAAACGGTTTTTGCATTCGAAAGCGAAGAATTCTCCCATGATTTCATCTTTGCCTGGGATGGCAAAGATAACGGCGGTAACCTTGTTGAAAACGGTGTTTATACGGTAAGATTAAGTGTGCTGGATAGAGCCAAAAACACAACTTCTTTTGAAGAAAAGGTAAACGTCAACAATGAAGCAGGAAAGTAAGTGCGAACATAAAAACTGCAAAATATATAAGGGGGATTATCCTTTTTATACTCCCTTGTTAAGGACAATTCTTAATGTCATAGTTTTTCTGATTAGCTCATATATTATCTTTTCTGAATTCGGTTTGCTCGCTTACGTAGTCTATCTTGCTTATTGTTTAATAGTTTTCTTCTATCTAATGAGTAATCGTTGTGTTCGCTGCTATTATCATGGGAAATTATGCAGCACTGGGATCGGGAAAGTTTCCGCCATCTACAAGAAGGATACGACAAATGAATTTGTAAAGGACCAGTGGCAAAACGTCTTTCTTTTTTTGATTCCGTTTATTCCTTTTGTTGCCCTTCTTGTTTTAATTATTTTAGAATTCACCGGACTCAGACTTTTTTTGCTTCTGCTTTTATTTGTGGTTGTATCACTGACCCTTCTTGAACATCTAACTTTGGGATGTACTCATTGCTACGAAGGATATCATTGTATAACTCATTACCTGCCTGCCGGCAGGCACGGCGTGAAAAAAAGAAAGAGCGATTAAGTTTTATGGACATAGGTTCTTTAGTTGTGCTAACATATTATTTGTAGGAAATTTAAGGAGGAGTTTAAGTGCAAGGAACAGTTAAATGGTTTAGTGCGGAAAAGGGTTACGGATTTATTCAGCGAGAAGGTGGTGATGATGTCTTCGTACATTTTTCTGCTGTTCAAGATGAGGGTTTTAAAACACTTGAGGAAGGTCAAAAAGTTGAGTTTGAAATAACAAAAGGCGATAGAGGGCCGCAGGCAACAGATGTACATAAGATTGATTAATAGTAAAATTGAATATGGTCTTAAGCCCCATGTGTTATATTATGCGTGGGGCTTTATAAATTAAAAAATATTTAGCAGGGAGATGATGGTGTGGAGTTCATCGTAAAAGGACACAATATGGAAATGACTGATGCGCTTCGCAAATATGCCGAAGATAAGATAATGAAAATTACACGGCACTTTAATCGTATTATGAAGATTGAAGTTGAATTTGACGTTCAAAAAAATCCCAGCGTTCATAATAGCCAAACGGTTGAAACAACCTTGTTTACTAAGGGGCCGGTTATCAAGGCCTCTGTCTCCTCTGAAGACATGTATGCTTCTATAGATCAAGTGGTTGATAAACTGGAGAGGCAAATTGAGAAATATAAAGGAAAAATCTATAGAAGTAATTCGAGACAAGGCTCTTTGGATAATGTTGTTTTAGAGCAAAAAGCGGAAGGTCATAGAGAGCAAGTTAAGGCCCAAATTGTTAAAACCAAACAGTTTTCAATGAAGCCTATGTCTCCCGAAGAAGCCATTTTGCAGATGGATCTTTTAGGGCACGATTTCTACGTTTTTACAAATTCTACAACGGAAGAGACAAATGTTGTCTATCGACGTAAAGATGATAATTACGGTTTAATTGGACCCTCTTACAACTTGGAGGAATAGAAAATTGACTAAAAAAGAGGAAGATTTCTGCCGAAAAAGAAATTAAGTAATAGAAACAAAGGAGATCCGAAAAGATTTGGCCGAAAAAACTTATACCATAGATGAAGTTGAAGAGACAATATGTCAAATTAAGGAAGTACAGGCTGCGAGAGTAGTTGCAGGAAATGGTAACGAAATCGAAGAGATTCATATATTAGCGCTGCCGGGGAAAGGACCAAAGCAGCTGGTTCGTGATGTTGAATCGGCGTTAATGGCAAGATTTGGTTTACCCATAGACCACAAAAAGGTAAGCATTGCTCAAGTGGGAAACGGGGAAGTTACAAAACCCCAAAAAGCAAGACCGAAAATTAACAGCATAAATTTTGAACTTTCAGGAGTTCAAGCCAAAGTCACAGTAGCGCTTGCATTGGATGGAAAAGAATGCGAGGGGGCTGCAATGGGCCCCGCCTCTCAAACCGAGCGGAGACGGCTGGTTGCGGTTGCTACCCTTAATGCGATTGGGGAATTTATAGAAGGGTCATATGCGTTTGCCTTAGAAGATGTTGATTTAGTTTTACTTGGACGAGAAAAAGTGGCGGTTTGTTGTGTAAGCATAGTGACTCCTCTGGAAGAGCAGATGTTTAGCGGCTCGGCAATCGTAAGGCAGAGCGAAAATGATTCCGTTGTGCGAGCAACGCTTGACGCCATAAACAGGCGCTTTGGCTTTTTGACAATGCAATAAAATAAAGATTTATTTAAAATAGGCCGACATCATAAACAAAGGTTTTATTTAGTTTTTTTTGGTCTTATGACCAGAGCGGAGAAAAAAATTTAATACTTTCTTTCTATTTTAGCGGAATGGGGAGACCTCTGAGAATTACAACTTGACATAATTGTCTCGAGGGGAGGTTTTCCTGTGAAAGGTAGAGTTTTCATGATTTTGACAGCACTTGCCACGTTAGTTTTGGCAGGTGGTGCTAGAGT
>DSBK01000104.1 GCA_011046085.1 Actinomycetota bacterium | reverse complement strand
TTTACCCTATAAAATTAGCTCATGCTTTTGGATGCTCTGCTTTTGTCAATTATTATTGGCTGGATTAGAGGTGGGAGTTTGCGAAGATTTGTAAACTTCGACCTTAAATTGCCCTTGCTTTTTATAATGGCTTTTGTTTTACAATTTCTTATTCCCCAAATAGTTGCGTTTTTTAAACTTGGTGAGGATTTCTTGCCTGCCGTCAAGCACGGCGCTTTTTTTATTTTAATTTTTACTTATGTCTTGCTCATAATTGCGGTCATATTAAACAGGAAAAATAAATATTTTTTAATTCTGGGCTTAGGTGTTTTTCTTAATTTCGTGGTTATAGCTTTAAACGGAGGCATGCCTGTTTCTTTAGAAGCTGTTTTAAGATTTGGTTCCCCCGAAGCCGCTTTGAGGATAAAACAATCGTTTGATTTCATTCACATTTTAATGAGCGACGGAACAAAACTTAAATTTCTAGCTGATATAATTCCCTTTCCTACGTTGCTGCCTTTTGGAATGAGCTTGATCAGCATAGGTGATATATTCATTTCTTTAGGAGTATTTTTAGTCGTCCAAAACCAGATGGTTTATGTTGGGAAAAGAAGATTTGAGGATAAAAAGAAGAAACCATTTGCCAAGCATTAAATCATCCTATTTTTACAGTCTTTATAAGTTTGTGCGAAAATTAAAAGTAAAATTGAAATTTTATACCTCTTGTCGCTTTAAAGCTTTTCAATTAAAATTAAAGTTCTGAAAGTTCAAAGTTTCACTAAATAAATTTAGGCTGGGAGGATAAAAGTGGCAGATGTTGGTTTTCTGGATAATCAGGTAAAAATAGATGATACTACTCTTCGAGATGGCGAGCAAACGGCTGGCGTTGTTTTTTCTAATCATGAAAAAATTAGAATCGCTCAACTTTTAGACGAAGTTGGTGTCGATCAAATAGAGGTTGGAATTCCCGCAATGGGCGGGGATGAAAAGAAAGTAATCAAAAAAATAGTTGATTTGGGTTTAAACGCAAGTATTCTTGCGTGGAATAGGACCGTTATTGATGATATCAAACATTCGCTTGATTGCGGTGTTTCCGCGGTTGCTCTTTCCATTTCTGCTTCTGATATTCATATGGAGTATAAGCTCAGAAAAGATAGAAATTGGGTTCTTGAAAGCATTAAGACTTCTGTTGATTTTGCCAAGAGTCACGATCTCTATATTTCAGTTAATGCCGAGGATGCCTCTCGTGCTGATTTTGATTTTTTGGTGCAGTTTGCAAAAACAGCTAAGGAGTATGGGGCCGATAGATTGAGGTATTGTGATACTTTGGGGGTTATGGAACCGTTCGGAACTCATGATGTCATAAAAAAGCTGAAGGAAGCGGTTGATATTGAAATCGAGATGCACACTCACAATGATTTTGGTATGGCGGTTGCAAACGCAGTAGCTGGGATTAAAGCTGGATCAACTTGGATAAACACAACCATAAATGGTCTTGGAGAGAGAGCTGGAAACGCTGCCCTTGAAGAGATAGTTATGGTTTTGAAGTGCATTGGTGGGGTGGATTTGGGTTTTAAAACTGAAAGATTCAGGGAAATTTCTGAGTATGTTGCAAACGCTTCAGCAAGAACCATTCCTGTTTGGAAGTCGATAGTTGGAACCAACGTTTTTGCTCACGAATCGGGCATTCACGCGGATGGTGTTCTTAAGCATCCCAAAACCTATGAAGCGTTTTCTCCTGAAGAAGTTGGGCTCTATCGGCAAATAGTAATCGGGAAGCACTCCGGTTCGCACGCTATCGTTGCGAAATTTCGTGAATATGGTATTGAGCTGACCGACGAGGAGGCCAAGGACATATTGGCGAAGGTAAGAAAAGCTGCGGTTGAGATGAAGAGGTCGCTTTTCGACAAAGAGTTGATGTATATTTACAAAGATTATAAGAAGGAAAACGGTAGTTAATGGGTAAAACGCTTGCCGAAAAGATATTAAGCAAAAAAAGCAAAAAAGATGCTTTTGCCGGTGATATAGTTATAGTTGATGTTGATGTGGCGATGGTTCAGGATGGAACAGGTCCACTAGCTGTGCAGCAACTACAGAAAATGAATATGGAGAAGGCCGCAAATCCTGATAAAACCATTCTTTTTATAGATCACGCTGCTCCCAGTCCGCGCAAAGAACTTTCCAACGCACACAAGATGCTTCGCGATTTTGCCAAAAAAACCGGAGCAAAGCTCTCTGAGGTTGGTGATGGTGTTTGCCATCAAATTTTAGTTGAGTCATATGCAAATCCAGGTGACGTTGTAATTGGTGCCGATTCTCATACATGCACATCAGGAGCGGTCGGGGCTTTTGCTACAGGAATGGGCTCAACTGATGTTGCGGTTGGAATCGCCTCGGGTAAAACGTGGTTTCGGGTTCCCGAAACTTTTAAGATTATTGTGAATGGTGAATTTCAAAAAGGTGTTTACGCTAAGGATTTAATTCTCCACGTAATTGGGCTCATTGGGGCCGATGGCGCAACATACAAAGCTTTGGAATTTACGGGCGACACCATAAGAAATATGAGTATGCCAGAGAGGTTTGTTCTTTCAAATATGGCCGTTGAGGCTGGTGCAAAAGTTGGCTTAATTGAGTCGGATGAAATTACGAAGGCCTATCTCAAGGAACGTAACCGTGGTGATAAGTTTGTTGAAATAAAGGCCGATAATGACGCGGTTTACGAAAAAGTTATCGAGATAGATGTTTCCAAGCTTGAACCGACGGTATCCTTTCCTCACACCGTAGATAACACAAAAACTATTTCTGAAGTTGGTGACATAAAAGTAGACCAGGTTTTTATCGGAACATGTACGAACGGACGCATCGAAGATTTGCGAATTGCTGCTCAAATTTTAAAGGGCAAAAAACGTAATCCCGATACCCGGCTTTTGATTTGTCCCGCTTCACGTGAGATTTACCTAAAAGCGATGGATGAGGGTTTGTTAAATATATTTGTTGAGGCCGAAGCTGTAATTATGAATCCCGGATGTGGCGCTTGTGTCGGTGTTCATCAGGGAATATTGGCGGACGGAGAAGTTTGCTTGGCTACCCAAAACAGAAATTTTAAGGGTAGAATGGGAAATCCTGAGGGGTTTATCTATCTTTCTTCTCCCGCTACCGCAGCGGCATCTGCAATTGAAGGCAAAATTACTGATCCCAGGAAATATTTGTAGTGGAAAGTTTGTTAGTGAGGAGTCGGTAGT
>DSBK01000011.1 GCA_011046085.1 Actinomycetota bacterium | reverse complement strand
GTCTAGTTTATCAAGGAGTCAGCTTTTGGAGAATAAGAAAGAAGGGGCAGACAAACAGCAATTACAAAGCGAAGAGGGAGAAAAAGGACTTAAGCGTGGTGTTGGGGAATGGCTTTCTCGCTCAAGGGGTTGGCTTATTCCTCTTCTGACAATAATTTTTCTTGGTTCTTTAATTCTACTTTTACCATATTTACAGAAGTTTGAACCAAGACTTCGCCAAATTCCATCTTATCAATGTCTTTTATGTCATAAAAAAGAAAGCGGCGCTTCAATTCATCCTCCTTACAAAATGTCTCATTGCACAAGCTGTCACAAACCCCATAAAAAGGGAGAAAAATCGGAGTTGGTGGCCCCTTTAAAAACGCTTTGTTTTTCTTGTCATCCCGGTATTGGCAAGGATATCACTCGAAATTTTGTGCATGACCCTGTGGGCAAGGGTTTTTGCCTCGACTGTCATTTGCCGCATGTGTCATCACACAATGTTTTGTTAAAAGAAGATTCTAAAAAGATTTGTTTTTACTGCCATCGTTTTGCCGAGGAACTGGCCATGAAGGATCGTCACCAGCCATTTGAGGCAGGGTTGTGTTTAAGTTGCCACGTGGCTCACGGCTCCGACTATGGCAAAGGTCTTATTAAAAATCAAAAGGTACTCTGTGTGGCTTGCCATCCCGATGTTGGCAAGAAGATACAGAATCCTTATGTTCACCCGCCAATTAAGGACGATAAATGTACCGATTGTCATGGATACCACGCATCGAATTATCCCGTTCAGCTCTGGGCGGAAAAGATAGATTTCTGTTTCTTATGCCATAGAGATATCAAAGATTTATTTGAAAAATCATCAGCCCATCCTCTAACAAAAGATTTTTATTGTGTAAATTGTCACGATCCTCACGGAGCGCTTCATGATAATTTAATAAATGAGCAGGGCAATGCATTTTGTTTTTTATGTCACGAAGATATTGGAACCTACTATGCGGGTTGTGCCCATGATTACGTGCAGTGGATTGCTCCTGAAGGCTCATGCTTAAATTGTCATTTTGTTCATGGCTCCGATTATTCGTCTCTGCTTGTTAAGGAAGCGGTGGCTTTGTGTAAGACATGCCATATTTTGGCACCGAAGCATAGGATAGATCACCCTTACGGTGTGCCATATAAAGATGAGCTTACGGGTGGGATTTTAACTTGCTCAAGTTCATGCCATGATCCTCATAATACACCCTATCCTGCAATGGTAACAAAACCAAAAGATGGATTTTGTTTGCTGTGTCATCAAGTGGTGGAGCTGCCGTAGAAAGGATTAGGGATTAGGGATTAGGGAGAGATGGCCTTGGGCGTCATTGCGAGTCCCATTTTGTCGGGGCGTGGCAATCTAGGTATTCATTGCAAACTTTGATTTGGTCGTGATATATTAAAAACTAATTTGGTGGAGGGAACAATAAGTGAGGCGCAAAACTTTTTTATCAATAGCTTTGGTGGTATTGCTCATATTGCTTGCGGGGTTGATCTATCTTTACTGGGTGTTGTCGCGTCCGCCAGAAGCGAAGGGACCTGTTAAGGTCGGGGGGCTTACTCATCTCTTTTCCATATACGGTTATGGTCCAAATCCCGAGGATCAACTATCAAAGCCTCACGGAATAGCGGTTGACAGAGATAAAAATATTTATGTAACGGATACAGAGCATGGTAGAGTGCTTGTTTTTGACAAGGACGGAAATTATATCTCTAGATTTGGGAAGCAGGGAGATAAAAAGGGAGAAATGAAGGCGCCATTGGGAATTGCCGTGGGCGATGATGGACGCGTATATGTTTGCGATCGAATACTAAGCAAGATACTGGTCTTCAGTGAACGCGGCAAACTTATAAAAGAGGTTAAGGAAATGATGCCACTTACTCCTTGTGTAGCAAACGGCAAGCTTTATGTAACAACATACGGGCATGTTGCTATATTTGATTTGGACGGCAAACTTATACAAAGGTGGGGGCAGAGGGGTAAAAAGGAAGGCGATTTTGAATTTCCAAACGGGATTGCCGTTGACAAAAAGGGTAACGTTTATATTTCTGATGGTAACAATATGCGCTTACAGGCTTTTGATAAAGACGGTGAGGTTCTTTGGGTCGTGGGTTCTCCCCCAAAGAGCATGCGTGACAGAAACAGACGGTTTCAACTCCCCATGGGACTCGCAATTGATAAGGACAACTATTTGTATCTCGTAGATTCTTTTGATGATTCAATTATAATATTTAATTCGAAAGGCAAAGAGATTACAAAAGTTGGTGAACGTGGAAGATTGGACGGTCAACTAAACTGGCCGACCGGCATAGCTTATATGGGAAATGATGTCTTTGCTATAGCTGATAAATTTAACAGCCGCGCGCAGGTGGTAAGAATCGGTTCGGAAAAGGAATAATTTGGGTCGAAATACATTGACAAAGCTTAAGTTTTTTTCTAAAATGACGATAAGATATAATGGAGCAGGGGCGCCGAGCAAAAAAATGGTCGGTGTGTTTTTTTGGAGAGATTGTTTAAGAATAGAGCTTGTTGTGATAATATAAAATTTGGGTAAGAAGAACGTTTTGTGTGTGAAATTATAAAATTTTAAGGAAGATTTTAAGAGAGGAGGTGAAAGACGATGAAAAAGATGCTCATTTTAGCTTTAGTTACGGTGTTTGTTTTGGGTATGACGACGCTTGCTTTTGGTTACGGATACGATACAAGTGGCACCACTACCACAGGGGAAGGCACGTATTATGAAACTGGTGTTGTTGTAGATCCGCATGGTGGATACGCTGCAAACACGGACAAATGTAAAGTTTGTCATGCGATTCACCAGGCAACCGGAACCTACGTACTACTTCGTGATCCTGCAAGTGATGCTGTTTCCGCATGCGAGGCGTGCCACGTAGACGGTGCTCCGCTTACTCAGCTTGCTGTCTATGGTGGCAGCAGGGATAACTATGATGCTGCTGGTAGTGATTTAGGGGACGGAAGACATACTCTTACGGGTGCCGCGGTGGCTGTAACCATTCCAGACGCAACTACATTTGGGGACTATGGAAAAACCCAATTTACGGATGGTTTTACCTGTAGTCATTGTCATAGCGTTCACGGAGCCGATTGCTATAGCAATTGTATTCTAAGACTTGATGGCAATAGAGACGGTTATGTTCAAAAACTTAATGGCACCACAGACACTGTAGCAAACTATAAATTAAGTGGTAACCTTAGTTACGGTAACAA
Source organism: Actinomycetota bacterium (assembly GCA_011046085.1). Lineage (GTDB taxonomy): Bacteria > Actinomycetota > Aquicultoria > UBA3085 > Oleimmundimicrobiaceae > DSBK01. The sequence continues at coordinate 48 of DSBK01000011.1, read as the reverse complement.
TACCGAGACCCAAAACCAGTTTTGTGCAGATTGTCATAACTTAAACTT
>DSBK01000003.1 GCA_011046085.1 Actinomycetota bacterium | reverse complement strand
TCGGGCTTTACTTGCTCTTTAATTTCTTCCTCTTCAGCTATCTTATCTTTTTTGTCCTCCGTTGCGGATTGTTTTAAACTTAGACATATTTTCCTTTTGTCTCGATCTATTTCTAAAATTCTCGCCTTCACATTCTGGCCCACTTTAACAACAATTTCCGGAGATTCGACACGGACCTTAGCTATCTCGGAAACATGAATCAGGCCTTCTGGCCCACACGGCAACTCAACAAAAGCTCCAAAGGGAACAATTCTTGTTATCTTTCCTTCTATAAAATCTCCTTCTTTATAGTCTTTAATCTTATCTTGCCAGGGATCTTTTTGCATCTGCTTCAACCCAAGCGATATTCTTTCCCTTTCTTTATCTATATCAAGAACCTGAACTTTAACTTCGTCTCCCATGCTTACAATCTCCGAGGGATGACTGACATGTTCCCAAGAAAGTTCCGAGATATGGATTAAACCATCAATGCCTCCCATATCGACAAAAGCACCGAAATCAACGATGCTTGAGATTTTCCCGACCACCAATTGACCTTTCTCAAGCTTAGATAAGATTTCATTACGTTCCTTTTTGCGCGAGTTCCCCAAAACAGCTTTTCTGGAAAGAACAACATTATTTCTTCTTCTATCAATCTCAATAATTTTACATTCAAACTCGCACCCCAGATAACTGGTTAAATCTCTAACTCTTTTGTAGTCTATGAGTGAAGCAGGTAGAAAACCTCTCAAACCTATGTCGAGGATCAATCCACCCTTTACCACTTCGATTACACGTCCAGAGATTGTTTCGTTTTTCTTTGAAGCTTCCGTGATTTTGTTCCAAGCCTTTTCGTATTGAGCGCGTCTTTTTGAGAGAATGAGCCGTCCCTCAGCGTCTTCTTTTTGTAACACCAATGTTTCAATTTCATCTCCAACAGAAACAACTTCCCTCGGATCAACGTCCCTTTTTACCGAAAGCTCACGAAGAGGTATAACCCCCTCTGACTTATAACTAACATCAACAAGAACTTCGTTTTTATCTATTTTAACTACCGTTCCTGTAATCAAATCCCCTTCGTTAAAAAATTTAATTGTGCTGTCATAGTCAGGCACAAGTCTCCCGTTTTCATCCTCCATCATGCAATCCTTGCACTCTTCATCTTTTTTTACTGTACCTTGGTCCTGCATTACATTATCCTCCTAAATTTTTTCACATTTAAAATTCACAATAACTTTGTGAATTCCTTCTTTTTTATACAACTTCTAGCCAGTTATTGCCAGTTCTTATATCAACCTCCATCTTCACTCTCAGGGGATAGGCATTTTCCATAATATCTCTAACTAAACCCGCCACAATGCCCCTTTCCAGCGGAGGAACTTCAAACACAAGTTCATCATGAACCTGTAATATCATTCGCGTTTGCATCCCTCGTTTTTTTAATTCATTATCCAAATTAACCATGGCAATTTTTATGATATCCGCCGCACTTCCTTGAATAGGAAAATTAATAGTAAGTCTTTCACCAAAACTTCGAACACGATAATTGCTACTTTTTAACTCCGGTAAATTTCTTTGCCTCCCTAAAAATGTTTTGACATATCCATTTTTGTAAGCCAGAACAAGAGATTCTTCAATATATCTCTTTACTTTGGGATAACGATTAAAATAAAACTCAATATAAGAAGCCGCCTCTTCTTTGGATATGTTCAACTGTTCCGATAGACCAAAGGGACTCATCCCATAAACTATGCCAAAGTTTACCGCTTTGGCCGCTCTTCGCATCGCGGGCGCAACTTCGCCAACATCAACACCAAAAACTTCGCTGGCCGTTTTGGCATGTATGTCTTTCCCTTCTTCAAAAGCTCGAATGAGATTCTCGTCTTCAGAAAGATGCGCCAAGATTCTTAGCTCAATCTGAGAATAATCCGCAACAAGCAACTCGTCGCCCGCCCTTGATGGAACAAAAGCTTTTCTAACATCGCGACCCAATTCGCCTCTGATGGGTATATTTTGAAGATTGGGATTGCTGCTTGAAAGCCTTCCTGTCGCAGTTATGGTTTGGTTAAAAGACGTATGTAAACGTCCGGTTTTTGAGTCAACCAGCCTTGGCAAAACTGAAACATAGGTCGAAAGCAGCTTGTGAAGTTCACGATAGCGAATAATTTTTTCAATTATTGGGTGCGCGTCAACAAGCTTAAGCAAAACGGAATAATCCGTGGAATAACCGGTCTTTGTCTTTTTGATACATTTCAAACCTAATTTTTCGAAAAGTATTTTTCCAATTTGTTGAGAGGAGTTCACATTAAGTTCCTCACCAGCCAAATTGCAAATATCACGCTCCAAATTGTTAAGATTGTCTTCTATGTTTAAAGAAAGGTTTTTTAAATAACCCACATCTATTCCGACGCCTTCCCATTCCATATCCGAAAGTACGTAGACAAGCGGCATCTCAACCGTTTCAAAAAGGTCCAAAAGCCCCATTTCTTTTAATTTTTCATTCAAAACATCTTTCAACTTCAAAACCGCCAGCACACTCTGGCCAAATACTTCCTCCCCTTTTTGAGAAAAACCAGCTTTTAAATATTTTTCCGAAATTTCTTCCAAAGAATACTTGTCTTTCAAAGGATCCAATAAATAAGCCGCGACCATGACATCAAAATTTATGCCTTTTACGATAATCTTTTCATTTCTTAAACAATTAATCACAGATTTTCCATCATAAACCGTTTTTTTATAATCTCGGGACTCTAAATATGGCTTAATCCTCCCAAAAAAAATCTTTGGAATAAAATAGACGCAATCGTCCAAAGAGATTCCAATTTTTTTGGCTTTTCTATTCATGGAATTATCTTCTTCAGACATTGCAACCCAAAGACCAAATAAACGATTAGATTCAACCTTCTTCAAAAAACCATCCCAATCTCCGCCATCGTCCAGTCTTAAAACTTTTGGATGTAAAATCTCGGCTAACCGATCAGTAAAAAAATTATTGTCCTTAGAAAAAAGCCGTTCAAGCAGTGTGTTAAATTCTAAAGCGGCAAACAATCCCCGAACTTCTTGTTCATCCCAATTGCCGAGTTTGTAATCACCGATGTTAACTTCTATGGGTGAGTTGGAATCGAGCACCGCCAACTGTTTGCTAAGCATCGCTTGTTCGCCAAATTCCATCAATGCACCCTTTATTTTTTTGCCAGAGACCTTGTCCACATTTTTTAAAACATTTTCAAGACTCTCGAACTCCTGAAGCAACTTGGTTGCCGTCTTTTCTCCAATGCCCGGCACTCCGGGAATATTATCTGATGGATCGCCCCTTAAACCCAAAAAATCGACCATTCTCTCAGGAGAAACACCGTAACGTTCAATCACAGCTTGTCTATCGTATAAAACGGTGCTGGTGATCCCTTTTTTGGTTGTCATAATTTTTACCTTCGGAGAAATAAGTTGTAAGGCATCTTTATCGCCTGTCAC
>DSBK01000007.1 GCA_011046085.1 Actinomycetota bacterium | reverse complement strand
TTACCCCTATATCCGTCGAAAAAATGCTCGGCGTCAAAAAAAACTTTGAGTCCTCGTTTTTTTAAATATTCGATTGAATCAGCAATCATCTGAAGATTATCCTCTAAGGTGGCAACTAAAACATGGGTAACGTGAATATCCCAGCTTTTTCCGACGAGACACACCGCTTCTGTTCCAGCATTGATGAGATATTGGATATTCTTATCATCTTTAGCTAAAACTCCTTTTCTTCGTGTGCTACCGAAAGCAACCACTTTTGAATTTTTTAATTTTAGTTTCTTTACCTGCTTAAAATATTCAACATCTTTGGGATTAGAACCCGGCCATCCACCTTCTATGTAATGGATACCAAGTTCATCAAGTTTTGCGGTTATCTTCAGTTTATCTTCAACCGAAAGTGATAATCCCTCCCTCTGGGCGCCATCACGGAGTGTCGTGTCATATAATTTTACTTCTGGCTTGGCCATTTTGCTCACCTTCAAATACTTACAAGATGGATATTTTGCATTTTGGGTTCTACTTCACCCTTTATCCAATACCCTTAACTTCATACAATCTCAAGCCAATCCAAATATTCTTCTTCTTTCCCCTTTATTATCGAGAAAAATTTCTCTTGAATTGCCTTTGTAATTGGGCCAGGTTCACCTATAACCCTTCCATCAACTTCTCTTATTGGCACAACCTCCGCAGCGGTGCCAGTAAAAAACGCCTCGTCAGCCACATACAAATCCGAGCGAACAATATTTTCCTCAATAATAGGATAATCTAAATCAAAAGCAATTTGCATAACCGCATCGCGAGTTATCCCCTCAAGAACACTGGCAGAGGTCGGAGGCGTGATGATAACCTTATCCCTCACGATGAATATATTCTCACCGGGCCCTTCTGAGACAAAGCCCTGATGGTCTAACATTACCGCTTCATGACATCCATGATCTACCGCCTCAAGTTTTGCAAGAATTGAATTAATATATTGTCCCGTCGCCTTAGCTGCAGGAGGAAGCGCATTGGGAGATATCCTCTGGAACGTAGATATGCATGCCTTAACACCATGCTTTATGCCTTCGTCCCCCAAATAGGAACCCCATGGCCAGACAGCAATTGATACCTCAACAGGGGCTTTCGTAGGATATAACCCCATCTCGCCATACCCTCTAAAAATTATCGGTCTTATGTAGCAACTCTCTAGGTTGTTGGCCCTAATCGTCTCCTTAACCGCCTCAACGATTTCTTCGACCGAGTAAGGAATATCCATTCTATATATCTTTGCGGAACGAAAAAGCCTCTCGATGTGATCGGTTAAACGGAACACCGCCGCACCGTTATCTGTCTCATAAGCGCGAATTCCCTCAAACACCCCAGAACCATAATGAAGAGCATGTGTTAAAACGTGAACCTTGGCTTCGGCCCAATCAACCAGCTTTCCATTCATCCATATCTTTTCAACTTCCGGTATCGGCACTTCTCAAAACCCCCTGTCTGGTCGTCAGTCTCTTAGTTATTAGTTGGTAGTGTACAAAAATTATAACTTTTCTATTTTTTACTACCGACTCCCCACTCCTCACTATCTGCTGACAAAGTCGGTGACCATGTCTCCCACTTCAGATGTGGTATATCCCATTTTTCCCGCAGAGAGACTCTTTAATTTTTCGCTAGTTACCTTGATAACTCCTTTTTCTATTGATAAAGCCGCTTCTTTTTCACCCAAAAACTCTAGCATCATTTGAACCGCGCTTATTGCAGCCAGAGGATTTATCACATTTTTGCCAGTGTATTTTGGGGCAGAACCACCTATCGGCTCAAACATCGAAACCCCATCAGGATTAATGTTTCCACCCGCGGCTATTCCCATCCCACCCTGAATCATCGCGCCAATATCGGTTATTATGTCGCCGAACATATTATCGGTAACGATGACATCAAACCACTCCGGATTCTTTACAAACCACATACAGATGGCATCCACATGAGCATAATCCGTGTTTATGTTGGGATACTCCTTTGCGACTTCGTTAAAGGTCCTTTGCCATAAATCAAACGCATAAGTTAAAACATTTGTTTTTCCGCAAAGCGTTAGATTTTTGTCCTTGTTTCGATGTTTGCAATATTCAAATGCATACCTTGTGCATCTTTCCACACCTTTGCGGGTATTTATGCTCTCCTGAATGGCAACCTCATCCAAAGTCCCTTTCTTTAAAAATCCACCCGCGCCCGCATAAAGGCCTTCTGTGTTTTCCCTTACAACAACAAAATCAATATCTTCCGGTCCTTTATCCTTTATGGGCGTCTCAACCCCAGGATATAACTTGACTGGACGAAGATTTATGTATTGATCCAATTCAAAACGTGTCCTTAAAAGGATGCCTTGTTCCAAAATCCCCGGCTTAACATCGGGATGACCGATTGCTCCAAGAAATATAGCATTCAGTTTTTTAAACTCTTCTATAGATGAATCGGGAAGGACCTCCCCCGTTTTTAAATATCTATCTCCTCCGAAGTCATACTCGACAAATTCGCACTTAAAACCATATTTATCCATAGCGGCTTCGAGTACTTTGAGTCCTTCTCTAACAACCTCTGGACCTGTCCCGTCACCTGGCATAATGCCTATTTTATAATTTCTATTTGTCAATTAATTTCCCTCCGCTTCCACCTTGCTCTTAAGATAACTTATAAGGCCGCCTTTTTCCATTATCCCTTGAATGAAATCGGGGAAAGACGCCGCTTTAAAAACTTCTCCGGTGCTTAAATTGGTTATTTCACCTGTGTTTGTATCCACCTTAACCTCATCGCCCGCACTTATTCCATCCACAGCTTCAAGACATTCCAGGATTGGAAGACCCATATTTATGGAATTCCTGTAAAAAATCCTGGCAAATGATTTTGCTATAACACAAGATATTCCAGCAGCTTTTATCGCAATCGGGGCATGTTCCCTAGAAGAACCGCAACCAAAATTTTCATCCGCAATCAATATGTCCCCTTGTAAAACCTTACTGATAAACCCCGAATCCAAATCTTCAAGAGCGTGCTTTCCCAATTCTTTAGGGTCGGAGGTATTCAAATACCTAGCAGGTATAATTACATCAGTATCTATATCTCTTCCATATTTATGTACTTTTCCTTGATAAATCACTTTTCCTCCTCCGTAAGTCGGTAGTCTCTTAGTCGGCCTGCCCGCCGTTGGCTACGCCTTCAGGCGTATGCAGGCGGGAAGTCGGAAGTGAGTTTATTAACCCGCTTACCATCTTCGCCAATTCAACACACTCTTGTTTTAATTCCTCATGTTGTTTTAAATCTATGTAATCCTGTCTAAAAGAAAGTTCTAGCAAGGGAACGCATTCGTGAATATATGACCGTGCCATCCTATAAAATTGCCTTCTTTCAGGATTGTTATATCTTCCCGTTCCTTCCGCAATATTTAAGGAAATTGACAATGAAGCTCTTCTTAATTG
>DSBK01000048.1 GCA_011046085.1 Actinomycetota bacterium | reverse complement strand
GTTGTAGATATTTGCTCTGCTTGAAGCTGACGGAAGCATATTTATGCTGGTTGTCCCCGAATAAGTTCTTGTTCCTGCAGAATTTGTGGCATAAATGGTGTATCCGTAGTTTCCTTCAGGCAAGATTTGGCCAGAGTTATTGGTTCCCGTCCAGCCCTCGTAGTGCCTTCCAGCGGCTCTGTATGAATTATTTACTACGGTTTTTACTTCACCTTTATAGTTGTAAACTTTGATGGTTAGATACGCATCATTTGATAATGAGTAACAGAAACTGGTTGTATCATACCTGCCGTCGCCGTTTGGCGAAAATGGATTCGGATACATCCAGCAGTTGTAAATATTGGCTAGTGCAAGAGGACCTAAGGCCGAAAAATTGAGAGAATAGGAATCACTATCATTTCCGCGTCTTTCGTATGGATTGACCAACGCGTAGTAAGTACCCGTGCTAAGCGAACATTTTATCTTTTCATCGGTATTGTCATAATTATCAGAATAAAAAAGAGACTCGCCTTCTGCATTAAGAACATCTAGATCAAAATCACAGCCAGTTGGGATGCTTGTGAGACTTACGGTAATATTCAAATTACCGCTAACGGAAAACTTGAATAAATCCCAGTCATCGGCATATTGAGAAATTTTTCCAACATGTGAACAGCTAGAGCCGCCCCTTAAGGGATTGGCTCCGCTAACTAAATATGCAGTGTTTAAAGAATCATTGGGCTCATCAAAATCATTAGGCAATGACCCTAAGTTATTTAAAGAGTTGTAGGTATTAATCCTTCCAAAACCATAAAGTTCGTCCCATCCATCATATAGGGCCTCTTGGTCCGCACCCTTTTCAATTTGATACTCGACTTGCATGGGACTTAGGGTTGGATATTTAGAGCAGATTAAAGCCGCCAAACCAGTCACCTGAGGCGCTACCATTGAGGTTCCTGCCATTTCTAAATAATTACCATCGGCTGAGGCACTTAAAACTCCCTGCGTTTCATCACCACCGGGAGCCATAACGTCAAGTGAATATCCATAATTAGAGTACCAAGTTACAAGGTCATTATAATCGGTAGCGCCAACCGCAATAACATAAGGCAAAACAGCAGGATAACCTACATCAGTATCTTCATTTCCCGATGCGGCAACTAAGACACACCCATTCTTGTAAGCATACTCCACAGATTCAGCCAATATTTCAGAATAATCTGGTCCGCTAAAGCTCATGTTGATAACCGATGCTCCGTTATCTGCCGCATATATAATTGCCTCCGCAATATCGTCATCATAAGCATCGCCCTGAGAGTCAATCACCCTAAGAGGCATAATTTTACAATTCCATGTCAAACCGGCAACTCCGACTGAATTGTTACCGATAGCGGAAATAATTCCTGCAACATGAGTAACATGATCAGTAATCTCAAAGGCATCATTATCGTTATCAACAAAATCCCAATCTAAGTTCTGGTCGATATTGGCCAATAAATCAGAATGACTATCGATTCCGGAATCCAATACCGCCACAATACAGGAAGAAACTCCTGTTGTGATATCCCCCAAGCCAACTCTGAATTGATAAGGGCATGATGCCATTGATTAGGAAAACTGGGGTCATTCGGTGTTAAGCATGGTTTATAAATCACCCTCTCACAAACACTTTCAACCACAGGATCATTTTCATAAGCATCAATTAAATCCATTTTTCTAGCATCCTTGGGCACTTTAATTTTCTGCCAACCCAACTTTTTAATTTTCTTAACCGGCTCTCCGCCAAGCTTTTTATTTAAGCTATCGATTTTTTCCTCGTTAATCCCAGATTTAAATTTAACCAGAATATAATTATCAGACGGCAAATTAATTTTCTCTTCATTAAAAAATCCCCGAACGCAACGAAGATGCTCTAAACCTTTTTTGCCTTCACTTTTAACAGGACCTGCTCCAAGAGCAAAACTTGCTGAAAAAGTTGCAATCAACCCAAAAGCTGTAAGCAAAACAAATATTTTTTTTAAAACATTTTTTGGCATAAACACTTCTCCCTTCCGCATCTAACTCCAACCGATCCAACGATAAACAAAATTTCAACTATCCTATTTTTATTTCTCTAGTAATTTCAAACACTAAAATCTTTCTTTATATTACACAAAATATCATATTCACAACCCCCTGCAACCTACCCATTAGCATTGTTTTTTTGAAGGGAGTTTTTATGTAAAAACACAAGCTCGGAGCGCTATATCCACCATCAGATATGAATGTGTGCTCTGATTAAAAAGATTTACAAGATATGTTGTCGCAGTTTATATCGAACTACAACAAGAGATTATCATTTAGTCTTTCGAATCTTCATATACATAAATAGAATAAAGATTATAAGAATGAAAAATCCAGTTGACATGATAATCATTAGATTTATTAATTTACCTTCGAGGTCAACTCTCGATTTATCAAGTTCGTTAGATAATTTTTCCAGTTCGCCTGGCAGCTTTTCTATTTCAGAACTCAAGCAATGCAAGTCCGACGAATAGACTACCAAATCCTTATTTAGTTCGTTAAGATAACCTGCATGATAAGCATTAACAACATATGCCGAACCAAACAAAGCTGCGATTTCCGGGCTTACTTCTTTTAACTCGTCCTTGTTTAACTCGATAAAGAAGTCAAAGCCAGTCACTGGCCAAAGGCCTGTATTCCATAATAAAGATCTACTCATTATTCCTTTTGTAATAAGAAATATATTTATTGCTGAATATGACTGACCGGCATCGGAAGTAGCGGTTATCTCCATTGGATAATAAAGATAGTCCGTCTTAAATCTGTAAACCAACGGCTTTATGCTCTGCTTATTTTCAGAAGTTTCAATGACATCGAATACAAAAAATCTTATATTCTTCTCTAAATAACCAGCGACAGTTTGTTTAAATTTAGGAGATATTTCTTTTTGCTTAAGGCCTTTTTCCGCGGTGAATTTTTTTACCCAATCGAGGAAATAGTCCAAATCATTAATTTTTACAACTGTCACATCATGAGCGCCAATTTTTTTATGAAACGTAATCTCTACACCATTAGATGCTCCAGCAGCGCGAATACCTTTTTCTTTCTGTATGGTTTCATATTTTCTTGCGATTATTTCATTGAGCTTTTTAAATGATTCAAAACTCCCTTCCTCAACTTTTGTAGGATTTGAGGGAAGGGGCAAGGTTTCTAGAACCAGAGTGGATTTGGAGCTTTTCACATCGGTGGATAAAACAATAACTTCCTCGTCACCGTTCCACGCTACGATGGCGTTTTGGCCCGATTCGGTTAAATCAACGGCCTCAAAAGTCATCAATCCTTTGTTCGCAAAAGCCATGGTAGGTATAAGCAGGATAATTACTATTGAGAGAATGATTGCTTGCTTAGTTTTATTCATAATTTTTTCCTTTCTCTTTCGAAATTAAATAAATTTTACATTCTTTAGACGCACTTTTCCTCTAAAAAGTTCCTTCAGTAAACCACCACCCCCAAAGGAGGTGGCTTTGATAATCAACCTAAAAGGTAAATTCCTGCTGCTGGCTTTCCTCTTGTTTTTCTTTCTGTTCTTGATGCTGTATATATTTTTTAATCTTTT
>DSBK01000090.1 GCA_011046085.1 Actinomycetota bacterium | reverse complement strand
TGTTGATGTGAAGGGAAAACGAGTATTGGTAAGGGTGGATTTTAATGTACCTCTTACCAAAGATGGGGAGGTTGCCGATGATACCCGGGTAAGGGCGGTTTTGCCAACGTTAAATAACCTAATCGAGAGGGAAGCAAAGGTAATTTTGGTGTCACATTTAGGAAGACCCGATGGTAAGGTGGATGATGCCGTTCGCATGACACCAGTTGCCAAGTGCCTTTCAGAACTAATTGGCAAGCAGGTTAAAAAAGTAGATAAAACCGTTACAGAAAAAGTTGGCGCGGCAGCAAGCTGCCTTCAGAACGGTGATGTGTTGTTGCTTGAAAATGTTCGTTTCAATCCTGGGGAGAAAGAAAATAGTCCCGAATTTGCAAAGCAATTAGCTTCGCTTGCTGAGATTTATGTCAATGATGCTTTTGGGACGGCACACAGAAATCATGCTTCAACGGTTGGAGTTACGAACTATCTTCCAGCTTATGGTGGTTTTTTGTTGGAGAAAGAGGTTAATGAGTTGAACAAACTCGTTGAAAACCCGAACAAGCCCTTCATGGCCGTTTTGGGAGGTAATAAAGTCTCTGATAAGATAGGTGTAATCGATAAGTTTTTGGATATCGTTGATGCAATTTTAGCAGGCGGGGGGATGTGTTTTACTTTTCTAAAAGCCAAAGGAATTGATATTGGCGGTTCCATTTGTCAGGACGACGAGCTGGAACATTCTTTTAATATGCTTGAGAAGGCAAAAAGAAAAGGCATAGATTTTTTGTTGCCCGTGGATGTTATGGTTAGCGAGGCTCTTGCGGATGATGCTAACCACAAAGTTGTTTCAGTTAATAATATTCCCGATAAATGGATGGGTTTAGACATCGGTCCAAAAACCGTTCAGACTTATGAAGAAATCCTTGGCAAAGCTAAAACTATCTTTTGGAATGGTCCCATGGGGGTTTTTGAAATGGAGCCGTTCTCTAAAGGAACAAGGGCTATTGCTGTTGCTATTGCTAACTCTCAAAGCACAACCATTGTTGGCGGCGGAGACTCCGATGCCGCTTTGAGAAAATATGGTCTTGAAGATGAGGTGTCTTTTGTTTCCACTGGAGGCGGAGCTTCCTTAAAACTTTTGGAAGGAAGGTCTCTTCCGGGGGTGGAGGCGTTGCTGAACAAGTAGGTTTAAGTCAATTTAAAGGAGCCACAGATGCGAAAACCAATGATTGCCGGAAACTGGAAAATGTATAAAACTGCAGGTCAAGCTGTTTTTATCGTGCAGGATTTGGCTGAATTAATTAAAGACGTAAAAGATGTTGAGGTTATTGTTTGTCCGTCTTACATTGCCTTGAAGAGCGTATCAACCGTGATTGAAATGGATAAATTAAATATGGGTTTGGGCGCTCAGAATGTATACTGGGAAGAAGAAGGCGCGTTTACAGGCGAAGTTTCTCCCATGATGCTGAAGGATTTAAGGGTGGACTATGTGATTGTCGGTCATTCAGAACGCCGCCACATATTTGGAGAGACGAATGAGATGGTTAACAAGAAATTGAAAGCGGTTCTTGCCCATGATATGAAGCCGATTCTTTGCGTTGGGGAAACAAAGGAGGAGCGGGAGGAAGAAAGAACGGATGAAGTAATAAAAGAACAATTATTTGGGAATTTAGCGGAGGTATCTCTAAGAGATATAAGAAAAGTTGTCATTGCCTATGAACCGGTCTGGGCAATTGGCACGGGTCTTACTGCAAGCTCTGAAGATGCCAATGATATTATACAAAACATAAGAGCTTTGATTGAATCGTTATATGGTTCGGAAGTAGCAGAGGATATTCGCATACTATATGGAGGAAGTGTTAAACCGGAAAATATCACTGAACTCATGGAGGAACAGGAGATAGATGGAGCGTTGGTTGGAGGGGCCAGCCTCGATGCGCAGAGCTTTGCAAAGATTGTGAAATATCAGAGCGCCGAGGAATAGGTGGAATGGAAAAAGACTCTATGAATTTCAAACCAAAACCTCTGGTTCTTATCATCCTTGACGGTTGGGGTATCGGTGAAACTACAAAAGGAAATGCGATCGCTGCTGCCAAAACCCCAAACATGGATACGTTTTTGGCAAATTATCCCCATATTTTTCTGGGAGCTTCAGGTGAATCGGTTGGTTTGCCCGAAGGTCAAATGGGCAATTCCGAAGTGGGTCACCTTAATATTGGCGCGGGAAGGGTCGTTTATCAGGACTATGCTCGAATAAACCGCGCCATAAAAGATGGCAGCTTCTTTTCTAACGAGGTTTTGCTTAAGGCCGTATATAATGCGAAGAAAAACAATTCGTCGCTTCACTTGATGGGGTTGCTGTCGGATGGTGGAGTTCACAGTTCTAACGAACACATCTATGCTTTATTAAAATTGATAAACGACAATGGTCTTAAAGAAAGAGTTTTTTTGCATCTCTTTTTAGATGGAAGGGATGTTCCGCCTCAAAGCGCTCTAAAATATGTAAATGAACTGGAGCAAAAAATTTCAAAGATAGGGATAGGAAAAATTGCGACTATTGCCGGGCGTTATTATGGAATGGACAGGGACAAGAGATGGGATAGAACAAAGCTTGCTTATGATGCAATGGTTTATGGGAGGGGCGAGATTGTTCAGACCCCCGAGGAAGCAATTGAGCAATCTTATGAAAAAGGCATAGTTGATGAATTTGTTAAACCAACGGTGATTCAGCCACCAGGGGGTTTTATTAAGGACAATGACACAATTGTTTTTTTCAATTTTCGTCCCGATAGGGCTAGACAAATTACAAGAGCTTTTATTAAGACAGGTTTTGATGAATTTGATAGGGGAAAAAATCCACCAAAAGTATTTTTCGTTTGCATGACCAAACACGATGCAACCTTCGATGTGCCCATTGCTTTCCCGACGGTCGAGCTAACTAACGTTTTGGCTGATATATTAAGCAAGCACGATTTAAAGCAACTTCATATAGCGGAAACGGAAAAGTATGCTCACGTTACTTTCTTTTTTAATGGTGGAGTCGAAGAACCCAAAGAAGGTGAAGACCGCATATTAATACCGTCTCCAAAAATAGCAACCTACGACTTAAAGCCCGAGATGAGCGCGTATGAAGTAACCGATGCTGTAATTAATGAGATAAACAAAGATCTTTATGATGTTATCATTTTAAATTTTGCTAATCCCGATATGGTCGGTCATACAGGTGTTTTTGAGGCGGCGGTAAGGGCAATCGAAGCCGTCGATAAATGCGTGAAAAGAGTTGTTGAGAGCGTGCGCTCAAAGGGCGGAGAGTGTATTATTGCCGCGGATCATGGAAACGCGGATAGGATGATTGATTTGGAAACGGCTGAGTCATTTACTGCACATACCACAAACCCTGTTCCCTTTATTTATGTAACCGATAAAAAAATCTCTTTGAGAAAAGAAGGAGTCCTTGCTGACATTGCTCCAACAATGCTTGAGGTTTTAGGTATTCCTAAACCCAAAGAGATGACGGGGAAGAGTTTGATTGTAAAGTAGTTTCATAAAAAAATTCCTGTTGGATACCACCTAGCTCTGCTGGGTGGATGAAAACAGGACTCGCCGAAGGCGAGAAAAGCACATATAATCTTAAAGTATGAGCTCAGTAAAGAGAACCAAGCA
>DSBK01000046.1 GCA_011046085.1 Actinomycetota bacterium | reverse complement strand
GTATTTTTTAATATCAACGCAACACAACAATATACCAAACGAGTAAGAACAGGCTACTCCACCACCCGATAACCGAGATAATAAAACTCATCGCGATCTTCATCTGTAAATCTAAAGGCAGAAGTTCCCGTGCTTTTCCCTCTTTCTCCCTCTTTAAAAGGCGTGGACTTACCCAGAAGGACAGAAATGTCCCGTTTAAGATCAATATAACCGCGAGGACTGCATGAATAAGTGAAATGCCAGAAAATCCAATATTCCTATAAGTAATCAGGCCCCCTAAAATTGCTAAAAAGATGCCTATCCAAATGAGTGGTTTTGTAATCTTATGTGTCCGAATGGTTGCCTCTGTCCAATAAGAAGATTTTCTACCTAAGAATCCGTGGAGATCAATAACAGTTACTGCCCCTAACCCAATGATAAATCCTGCAATAAAAAGAAAAAGGCCAAGGATATCATTCCAAGAAAAAACCTTACTGCTCCAGACACCCAAATAGAGGAATAATTGCTCCATAGTTTAATCAAAATTATAGCACGCAATGAACATGCAATCTATCATGAAGTTAATGATTCAAGATTTCTTAAAGGAATTCACATAAGGTGGATAGCTATTGCAAGTGTGGATTTGAAGCGGAAGAAGCGGATGCGGGACGCCCTTAAGTTTCTAATATTCTTTTGTTATTATTACATACTTTTTGCATTCGTGCCATTTCATGAATTCGTTAATTTTAACACTAATAAATAGAAACTTAGAATATTAAGGGTGTCCCGCACGCTGGTCCAGGCTTCTCTTGGCAAAAGATGTCTAATTAGAATTTCTCTTTGTACACATGGCAGTATGGTTTCTGTTTCTTCTTGTCGTAGTAGTCCTGATGGTACTCTTCGGCTTTCCAAAAGGTACCGGCGGGAAGTGCTTTGGTCACGATTTCATATCCTTTTGTTTTGAGTATATCTATTAACTTATAAACAATCTCTTTCTCATCATCATTTTCATAAAAGATGGCGGACAAATATTGTTTCCCAATATCCGGACCCTGACCATCAACTTGTGTTGGATCATGAATCTCAAAGAAAAATTTGACAAGGTTCTCATAATTCACTTTGGCCGGATCATATGTTACTTCGACAACCTCCAGGTGGCCGGTATTTCCGTAAGCCACATCCCGATAGGAGGGATTTGCCATTGAGCCTCCCATATAACCCGAGATTGCCGAAATGACACCTTCTTTATGTTCAAAGAGATGCTCTACACCCCAAAAACAGCCTCCCGCAAAGTAGGCTTTTGCTATATGGGGTTCATTGTTGTTTGGCACAAATGTCAAGGAGACGGAATTGACACAATGCCTGATATTCTTCTCTGTTAGCCCTTCTCCTTCAAAAATGTGGCCCAAATGTGCCCCGCAATTTGCACACAATATCTCGGTTCTTCTTCCATCAACATCCTTTTGTCTTTTGATGGCTCCTTTGATTTCATCATCAAAGCTTGGCCATCCGCAGGTAGATGCAAACTTATCGTCTGAAATATAAAGTCGTGCATTGCAGCGTTTGCAGCGGTAAGAACCCTTTTTAAAAAAGTTGTTATATTTCCCACTGAATGGTGCCTCCGTACCTTTATGGACAATGACTCTTTCTTCTTCCGTTGAAAGTTTGTTGAAGGACTTCTCATCCATAGTCGGTTCCTCCGAACATGAGATTAGGTTGAGCATTAATCCTATTGAGAACGCAATTATTGTATACGTTCGCATGAATTTTCCTTTTCAAACACATAACCATATAATTATATAGTTTTCCGTAATATAGCAGAGATCAAGTCAAAGTTAAACAATATTGACAAAAACTGCATTAATATTAAATAGATAAGGCCGATAATGGAAGGGGCGGTGTACGCTTCTTAGTGGCCCTATTCTGCAGAAAGGTCTACTTTTTGTTGAATGGGTGCATCAAGCGGGGTTCATAAACCTTTTTTTAGAGATTTGGCGCGGGTCGCTTTTTAAGGGCTGTCTAATACCTCCTAAATCGTGCTATATTTATTTAAAGGCTCTGAAGTAAGGAGGAAAAAAATGAGGGTATTTGTCACCGGCGGAACGGGTTTCGTGGGTAACCATCTGGTGAATGCCCTCCTGGACGATGGATACCAGGTACGCTGTCTGGTACGGCCGGGATCAGAAAAGAAATTAACCGGAAGAAAGGCGGTTGAGTTCTGGCCGGGCGACATATTTGATGGACAAGACCGACTGGCTGACGGCCTGGAGGGCTGTCAGGCCGTAATGCATCTGATCGGGATCATCCGGGAGTTTCCCCGTAAGGGTATTACCTTTGAAAGGATGCATTACGAAGCTACCGTTCAAACCGTGAACGCCACGCGGGCCAGCGGTCTCAAGCGTTATATCCACATGAGTTCCCTGGGTACGCATCCAAATGCCCGCTCACGCTACCATCAAACCAAATATAAGGCTGAAGAATATGTCCGCCAGAGCCGCCTTGACTTTACTATATTTCAACCTTCCGTCATCTTCGGCCCGCAGGACAATTTTGTCAATTTATTCAGGGAGATGATGCTTAAGTCCCCCTTTATCCCCGTGGTGGGCGATGGTTCCTATGCCCTGCAGCCGGTGGATGTCCGTACCGTAACCCGGGCCTTCGCCCTTTCCCTTGGGGAAGAAAAGACTGTCGGCCGGACCTTTCAACTGCCAGGCCGTAACATGCTGAAATTTAATGACATCCTGGATATAATGGCCCGCGCCCTGGGAAAGAAAATTATAAAGGTGCACATCCCCCTCGGGCTGATAAAAATTATGGCCTATTTTTTAGAAGGACTGCCCGGCTTTCCGCTGACGAGAGATCAGATGGTTATGCTACTGGAAGGAAATGTTGGAAACGAGACCTCTTTCTATGAGGAGTTCGGCATTGCGCCCACTCCTTTTGAGGCGGGTATAAAGGAATATATCCGGGGAGGTTAAGGGTGGTTATTGTGCTTCATTTTCTTCGCAGTTGTCTTTAATGATATCCTTGACATTCTCCAGGGTATAAAAAATATCATGTATGGTCAGGTGGGGATGCTCCTCACAAAATTCGTCGACAACTTCCAGGATGCACTCCGCAAAGTCCTCATACTCATCGACCGTAAGGGCCTTTGCCGGTTCGGCGGCCAGGAGATGGTCAAGATCAATACCGTGAAAACGCAGGAGTTCTTCTTTAATGTCCGCAAGCCGCCTATTCCGCCCCCGTTTAACTACTCTTTTATTTTTGATACTTACTACCTTGGCCATAGGCTGATATACTCCATACTGCAAGATTTTATTTATTTTAAACTATGCCCTGCATAAAAACAAGTTTTTTTCCTTACTGCTTCTTTCTTGCCCCGCCCGGAAAAAGACCCGGTTGGATCCACCCTTGATATATATGGCATTTCCCCGCCTTATGGCATCTCCGGCAGACTTCTACCGCCAGCCTGGGGTGATTTCGGCGGCTTTCACATATGAGAAAAGACTTGTCTTTTGGCATTTAGTTCGGATTACATGCGGTAATGGTTATTAATTATATCATGATTGAAAGTATTTGCTACGATGAATATATTTATTCAAGAAAAGTGTTGATTTTAGCGAAACGTATTATAGCAAATTAATCCATCCCCCCATTTCTGGTTTCGTAGAGATGGAGTAAAAGAACAGGGTGACCGTGTCGTAAAAATTGACATAAGCCACAAAAAAGCATAAATAAGAAGCGG
>DSBK01000040.1 GCA_011046085.1 Actinomycetota bacterium | reverse complement strand
TCATGAAGAAATCATAAAACGTTTTAAAGAAACTCGCCGACGTCATCCTCTATCTTTAGGTGGAGAAATTGAAGAAGGGATTCAAAGAGAACGGTCCATTCTTGAGGGCTTAAGAGGTCGGGCAGATATGATTATCGATACGACAAATCTAAAAACTCATGAGTTGAGGGATAAAATTCGCTCATCTTTTATAGGAAAAGAAAAAAGAAAAAGTCTCTTGATTACCGTGATTTCTTTTGGTTATAAATACGGGGTACCTCTTGATGCTGATCTGGTTTTGGATGTAAGGTTTTTACCAAATCCCCATTATATAGAGGAGCTTCGCCCTCACTCAGGGGAGGAAAAGATCGTAAAAGATTTTGTTTTAAAAAGAAAAGAAACAAAGGTTTTTGTTCGAAAATTCTTCGATTTTTTAGCGTTTTTGATTCCTCATTACGTAGCTGAAGGAAAAACTCACCTCGTTATAGCTCTTGGCTGCACAGGGGGAACCCACCGTTCGGTAGCTATAGCTGATGCGACAATGGAATTTTTAAATAAAAACGGTTTTAACGTAACTTTAAGACATAGAGATATTGGGAGGGATTTCGGCTCAAAATGAAATCCTCAAAAAAAGGGAGAGAGGTTTCCGCGGTTGCAATTGGCGGAGGCACGGGGATCCCGAATGTTCTAAAAAGTTTAAAGAATTTTACTAGCGATATTAACGCCATTGTAACCGTTGCGGATGATGGTGGAAGCTCTGGAAGAATACGACGGGAGCTTAAAATACTTCCGCCTGGCGATATTAGAAATTGTTTAATGGCTTTAGCC
Organism: Actinomycetota bacterium; assembly: GCA_011046085.1. GTDB lineage: Bacteria > Actinomycetota > Aquicultoria > UBA3085 > Oleimmundimicrobiaceae > DSBK01. The sequence goes on along the minus strand of DSBK01000040.1, from coordinate 2,935 downwards.
GATCCAGAGGCCATTATGCGAGATATTTTTCAATATCGATTTAAGGATGGCGAATTGGCGGGTCATTGCTTGGGCAATCTGATTTTAGCTGCTTTAGCCGATATGAAGGGCGATTTTGTCGACGCTTTGAGTGAATTGTGTCGTTTTTTAAATGTTAAAGGAAAGGTTTTACCCTCTACTTTGGAGAATGTGATTTTGCATGCTCAAACAAAGAATGGAGAGTTAATTTACGGCCAATCCGAGATAACCGGTTCTCATACACGTGGGGATATTGAAATTGTACACATTGAGCCAAGGGATGCTCTGGCTTATCCCGAGGCCGTTGAAGCGATAAAGGCTGCCGACCAGATAATTATCGGTCCTGGAAGTCTTTTTACAAGTATAATTCCTAACTTATTAATAAAGGGCATTCAAGAAGCTTTGTGTGAATCAAATGGCTTAAAAGTTTTTATTTGTAATATGGTTACCCAGCCAGGAGAAACTGAGGGTCGGTCTGTAATCGATCACCTAGAGGCGGTTTTAAGACATGTTCCCCAGAACTTTTTGGACGTAATAATTGTAAATTCAAACACCGATCAGCTTACCAGAAAAGCAATGGTGCCGGTCAAAATGGATAAAGAGCTTTTTGTTAAATACGACATAGATTTTGTGTTGGAAGATGTGGCAGATGTTGATTTTGCTGGCCACCACGATCCTTTAAAATTGGGGCAGGTATTACGAGATTTGGTATAGCGAAATTAATTAGTCAGCAAAAAAGTACTATTTTGAGGTTTAATTATGTCATTTTCGGCACAAATAAAGAACGAGTTGACAAGGGTTTATCCAAAAGATAAGTGCTGCAAAAAAGCGGAATTGTCTGCTCTTTTTAGATTAGACGGCTCTTTTCATATTTTGGGCAAGGATAAATTTGCCATTCATACCTCAACAGAAAATGCCGCTGTGGCCCGCAAGACCGTAAAACTTCTTTCCGAACTTTTTAATTTGGAGTACGAGATTGTTGTTAGACGTTCTTATCTCAGCAAGAAAAACGATTATGTCGTTTACATTCCTTCTCAAACAAATTTAAATCAAAGTCTAAACGAAATTGGTATTTTGGACGATAAAATGGTTATCGTTTCCGGGATAATTCCACGGCTTGTAAAAAAGGATTGCTGTGCGGCTTCTTATCTGCGAGGAGCTTTTTTGGGTGGGGGCTCAATGGGAAATCCCAAAAAAGGGTATCATTTTGAGCTTAATACAAATAATGAGCAACTTGCTGTGGATTTACTATTACTATTTAAACACTTTGGTTTAAATGCTAAGCTGAGCTCGCGGAAGAAAAATTGTGTGGTTTACATTAAAGAGGGCGAAGGAATTGTAAGTCTTTTGGCTTTGGCTGGGGCATTTGAAGCGCTATTAAGTTTAGAGGATTTGAGGATCGTCAAAGATTTGCGTAATGAGGTCAATCGGTTGGTTAATTGCGATACTGCCAATTTAAATAAGACGGTCAAAGCTGCTCTTTTGCAACTTGAAGATATAACTTTTTTAGATAAGGAGGTGGGGTTGTCACATTTACCCTTGAGTCTTCAAGAGGTTGCGCTTAAAAGACTTCGGTTTACTCAAGCCAATGTAAGAGAGCTGGGGGAGCTTTGTGAACCGCCGCTAAGCAAATCTGCGGTTTATCACAGAATAAGGCGTATAAGGAAATTAGCCGATAATTTTGAAAAATAAATGTTAGCTTGTATTTAAAAGGAGGTTTTTGTTATGGCTGTTAAGGTGGGTATAAATGGTTTTGGAAGAATTGGGAGGAATGTTTTTAGGGATGCTTTTGATGATGAAGATATTGAAATTGTAGCGGTTAACGATTTGGCAGACACGAAAACGTTGGCGCACTTGCTTCGATATGACTCCGTATTTGGTATCTTTGATGCAGAAATCGAAGCCAAAAGTGGAAGCATGGTTGTTGACGGGGAAGAAATAAAAGTGTTAGCCGAAAAAGATCCCGCAGCCCTTCCTTGGAAGGAATTGGGGGTTGAGGTTGTAATCGAATCCACAGGGAGGTTTACCGCCAAAGAAGAGGCAGCAAAACATCTTTCCGCTGGGGCAAAAAAGGTTATCATCAGCGCTCCGGCAAAGAACCCCGATATAACCATAGTACAGGGTGTGAATGAAGATAAGTATGATTCGGAGAATCACCATATTATTTCAAATGCTTCTTGCACCACAAACTGTTTGGCTCCAGTTGTGAAGGTTCTTTTAGATAATTTCGGAATAACCAAGGGTTTTATGACCACCATTCATGCTTATACCAATGATCAAAAAATATTAGACTTGGTTCACAAAGATTTAAGAAGAGCTAGGGCTGCTGCTGTGTCTATGATACCGACTTCAACGGGGGCCGCGAAAGCTATCGGTGAAGTTATACCGGAGCTTAAAGGAAAGCTCGATGGAATGGCTGTAAGAGTGCCTGTGCCAGATGGTTCTTTAGTTGATTTAGTTGTTGAGCTCGAAAAAGAAGTGACTGCGGAGGAAGTTAATGAGGCATTAAAGAGTGCGGCTAATAGTGATAGATTTGAGGGTATATTGGATTATACTGAAGATCCTATAGTCTCGGTTGATATAATTGGAAACCCATACTCCTCTATAGTTGATGGACTCTCCACGATGGCGAGCGGAAAAATAGCAAAGGTTCTTTCCTGGTACGATAACGAGATGGGTTATTCATGTCGGTTGGTTGATTTGGTCAAATATATTACAAGTTAGATGAGTTAGGTTTATAAAATCTTGATAGTCGAGCGGGGGTTTTCATGTTTACAAAGAAGACAATTCGCGATGTTGATGTGAAGGGAAAACGAGTATTGGTAAGGGTGGATTTTAATGTACCTCTTACCAAAGATGGGGAGGTTGCCGATGATACCCGGGTAAGGGCGGTTTTGCCAACGTTAAATAACCTAAT
>DSBK01000033.1 GCA_011046085.1 Actinomycetota bacterium | reverse complement strand
CGATTGTTTTAATTTTAATTGCAGTGGGCGGATTTCTCTTCTTTTTTAGAAGAGGTATGCCGGAGGTGGAAACGGCAAAAGCCATGTCTGGCACCATCTCCGTTACAATTTCGGCGGCTGGCGAGCTTGAAGCTAGAAACCAGGAAGAGGTGGCGGCGGATGTAAGCGGCATAATTAAAGCGCTTCCCTTAAAAGATGGTTCTCAGGTAAAGAAGGGCGATGTAATTCTCGAACTGGATGAGGAGCAATTGAGTTTTGCGGAGAAGCAGGCCTATGCCGCGTATCTTTCCGCCGAGGCCAATTTAGAAAAACTCGACTCCCTCCCAACTGCTTCTGATGAGGAGTTAGATGCGGCTGAGGCACAGGTTGAGCAGGCCGAGATGGCTTATGAGATTGCCAAAAAGAATCTCGCGAACGTAAAATTAATAGCTCCAATCAACGGTGTTCTTATCTATTGCGCTTCAACTTTGGGGGTGGCTGGTCAAGGTGGTGCGCTTACCGTCGGCGCCGCCATTCAACAAGGACAAATTCTCTTTGCCATAGCGGATTTAAGCAAGATGAATTTTGTTGCGAATGTGGATGAAACTGACGTCGGGAGGGTAAAAGTTGGTCAGGAAGTTGAGGTTACAATTGATGCGTATTCTGGGGAGATTATCAAAGGAAAGGTTGTTAAGATAGGATCAGTATCCTCGGTCACTACCACGGGGGCTACGATTTTTCCCATTGAAATTGAATTGGAGCCTTCGTCCCTAGATTTAAAGCTGGGGATGAACGGCAGCGTTGAGATTATAGAAATTGCCAAAGACAACGTCGTTAAAGTACCGATAGAGGCGGTTGTGGAAAGGGAAAACAAAGACGTAGTTTTTGTTTTAAAAGATAACATTGTTGAGGAGCGCGAAGTAGAAGGCGGTCTTTCTGATGAAATGTACATTGAGATAAAAAGCGGTATAAAAATCGGCGATGAGGTCATTATCTCAGGAACCGATAAATTAAAAGACGGCGACAAGGTAAAGGTAGTTGATTAATTTTATGTTGATAGAGACAAGGGATTTACAAAAGATATACAAGATGGAAGACGTCGAGGTTCCAGCCCTAAGAAACATCTCTTTTTCCATAAAAAAGGGCGAATTTGTATCCATAATGGGGCCTTCGGGTTCCGGAAAATCGACGCTCATGCATGTGATAGGCTGCCTTGATAAACCCACTTCTGGCGTGATTAAAGTCGGAGGTCAAGACACAGTTAACTTAGGCGAAAATGAGCTTGCTAAGCTAAGAAACAAAAAAATCGGCTTCGTATTTCAGTCTTTCAATTTGCTTCCAAGAGCCACGGCGCTAGCAAACGTTGAGCTGCCCATGGTTTACGCTGGCGTTGGCATAAAGGAACGAACAAAGAAAGCCAAAGAGGCACTGGAAGCGGTGGGGCTGGGAGGCCGGCTTTATCATAGGCCCACTCAGCTTTCAGGCGGGCAGCAACAAAGGGTTGCGATTGCCCGCGCCTTGGTAAACGAGCCCGCCATAATACTTGCCGATGAGCCCACGGGAAATCTTGATACAAAAGCTGGCGCTGAGGTTATGGCCATTTTGCAAAAATTGCATGACGATGAAAAAAGAACGGTAATTTTAGTTACTCACGAGCTTTATGTCGCCGAGCACGCCGAGCGAATTATTCAACTCTTGGACGGAAAGATAGTTGCCGATAGGATAGTTCCCAACAGAAAAAAAGCGCGAGAGATTTTAACTGAAATTGCTGAGAAGGAAGAAAACAATGAATATTCTTGAAAGTTTCAAGGTTGCGATAGCTAGTTTGTTAGCTAATAAAATGCGCTCGGCGCTTACGATGCTTGGCATCATCATAGGTGTTTCGGCGGTTATACTTCTGGTTTCGATTGGAAGCGGTGTTCAGGCGGATATCTCAAGCCAGATTATGGGGCTCGGTTCAAACGTGGCCATGGTCATGCCGGGAAAAATTGAGATGAAGCCCGGCGGGGGTCGCTCAAGTGGGCCAATGGGAATGACCAACAAGCTTGAACCTGGGCATGCGGAGGATATTAAAAATGCTGCGCAGCACGTAAAAGAGGCAGTTCCCATTTTAAGCGGTGTCGCTTCAGCCAAATACGCCAACCTTTCAAGGACGGCCGATTTAGCCGGAACAACGCCCGAGTATCCTGTGGCCCGGAATTTCCCCGTGGAAAAGGGAAGATTTTTTACCAAAACTGATATTGAGGGGCTGAAAAGGGTTTGCGCGATAGGTCAAACCGTTGCGGAGGATTTCTTTGGTTCCCGGAACCCAATAGGCGAAAGAATTACCATTAGCGGGCAGAAGTTTACGGTAATTGGCGTTATGAGCAAAAAAGGTGCAGCTGGGATGGGGATAGACATGGATAATCAAATCTTCATTCCCATAACCGTTGCTCAAAGGGTTTTAGGAACGAAGAACGTGAGCCTAATTTTAATTCAGGCCAAAAGCCAGGAAGATATGGATTTGGCCATAAAAGAGACGGAGCGTGTGTTGTTAAAGAAGCTTGATGAAAATGATTTTACGGTGCTTGCACAAGAGGAGCTTTTGAGCACCTTTCAATCGATGATGGGGACTCTCACCTTAATGCTTGGAGGAATTGCTGGGATTTCCCTTCTTGTTGGCGGCATAGGGATTATGAACATAATGCTTGTTTCGGTAACGGAGCGGACAAGGGAGATTGGTATTCGCAAGGCCATTGGCGCCAGGACATTCGATATTTTATCCCAGTTTGTTATCGAAGCCGTGACCTTAAGCGTTGTGGGTGGCGCGCTTGGAATCGTTTTTGGGGCCATTGGCTCGGTGGCGCTTGGGCAGTTTTTGCCGAGCAGCATCACCTTCTGGTCAATTGCTCTGGCCTTTCTTTTTTCATTTTCTATCGGCATATTTTTTGGAGTTTACCCCGCCTTTAAGGCTTCGAAATTAGACCCAATTGAAGCTTTGAGGTATGAGTAAGAATATGTTTGTGTAATCACAGAGGACTTCTGATTTTTCTAATACTCGGATTGGTAACTTGAGTGTACCTTTGTGTTGTTCTGATATTCTGGTGGCCCAATAATTCTTGTATATATCGAACATCAACTCCATTTTCCAATAAGTGAGTAGCAAAACTATGTCTTAAGGAGTGAAATGTTGCATCTTTCTTTATTGCAGCGCCCTTTGAAGCATTTTCGAAAATTTTTTGGGCTGTTCTTGTTGTTAATTTTCCGCCTCTTTCGCTGGGAAACACATAATCGTTTTTATCTTTCCCGGCAATTAAATTTTGAATGTCAGACAATAATTTTTCTGGGAAAACGGTAATCCTATCTTTTTTGCCTTTTGCTTGCTTAATGTGAACGGTTAATTCTGCCATGTCAATATCTTTTACTTTAAGATTAATCACTTCGCTTACTCGTAATCCTGCTCCATAGGCAAGCAACAAAAGCAGGCGATGTTTTGTGTTTTTTGTTACCTCAAGAATCTTTTTTATCTCATTTTTTGACAGCGCTATTGGTAAACTCATATTCTTCTTCGCTGATCGAATATCAATTCTTTCATTTGTTTTAACCACATTTCGATAGAAAAACTTGATAGCGTTCAAAAAAAGATTGCGGGTTTGGGCGGAAACGCCTTGTTTTTCAGAAAAGAGCAAAAAGTCCTTGATGTTGTCTATATCCAAGCTTCCAAAGTTATTCTTTTTGAAAGTAAAATATTTCCCAAGTCCATAAATGTAGCTTTTTATGGTTTTATGGCTATAGTTACGGATTTTTAGTTCTCTCTCGGTTTGTTCAAGTTGTTTTTGCATATTCAT
>DSBK01000087.1 GCA_011046085.1 Actinomycetota bacterium | reverse complement strand
GATTGTTATATCTTCCCGTTCCTTCCGCAATATTTAAGGAAATTGACAATGAAGCTCTTCTTAATTGACTTACGATACCAAACTGCTCATTTTTTGGAAAATTTTTTGTTAACTTATAAACAATATTTGCAAAATCAACAGCCCGTTTGTACACTTCCAATTTTTCAAAATCAAAATTTGTCTTTTTATTTTTCAAACCCACTCCTGAGATTTTATTGACTCCCAACTACCGACTCCTCACTAACAAACTACCCACTGCCGACTATCTCTTTGGGGCTTGCAATCCTTCCTAAAATGGCCGATGCTGCAGCCACTGCAGGATTGCAAAGATAAACCTCGCTTTTCGGATGACCCATTCTGCCAACAAAATTTCTATTTGTTGTAGCTAAAGCCCTTTCGCCTTCCGCAAGTATGCCCATGTGCCCACCCAAACAAGGGCCACAGGTTGGTGTGCTTACAGCCGCTTCCGCATCAACAAATATATCCACAAGCCCTTCGCTTATCGCTTGTTTGTATATCTTCTGGGTTGCAGGAATAACAATTAAGCGAATATCTTTATGAACCTTTTTATCTTTTAATATCTCGGCTGCTATACGTAAATCCTCAAGACGCCCGTTGGTACACGAGCCGATGACCACCTGGTCTATCTTAACATTCCCAGTCTCGCTTATCCCTTTGGTATTAGATGGCAGATGAGGGAAAGCTACCTGCGGTTCTATATCGTCTGCATTATACTCATAAACCCTCTCGTATTCAGCATCATCATCGCTTTTATACACTTTAAAATCACGCCTTGCCCTCTCTTTAACATAGGCCAAAGTTGTCTCGTCTGGTTCAATTATTCCGTTTTTTCCGCCAGCTTCAATTGCCATATTGGCAATAGTAAATCTATTATCTATCGAAAGAGACTCTATAACCTCACCCGTAAATTCCATAGATTTGTAAAGCGCCCCATCTACCCCAATTTTTCCGATGGTATAGAGTATCAAATCCTTGCCGCTTACCCATTTGTTTAACTTACCTTTATAAATAAACTTAATGGTGGAGGGAACCTTCAGCCAAACTTCGCCAGTTGCCATGCCCGCCGCCAAATCGGTGCTTCCGACACCAGTTGAAAAAGCTCCAAGAGCACCGTAGGTACACGTGTGAGAATCGGCGCCGATTACCGCATCACCAGGAAGAACCAAACCAAGCTCCGGAAGAAGAGCATGTTCAATTCCCATTCGTCCAATCTCAAAATAATTTATTATACCCTGCTCATTTGAAAAATCTCTTAAAATTTTTGCTTGCTCGGCTGATTTGATGTCTTTATTGGGTGTATAGTGATCTGGGACCAATGCAACTTTATTTTTATTAAAAACTTTCTTCATGCCAATTTTTTTAAATTCTCGAATCGCAATTGGCGCCGTAACGTCATTACCTAAAACTAAATCCAAACGAACGTTTATAAGTTCACCTGGTTTAACTTTATCTTTTCCAGCATGAGAAGCAAGTATCTTCTCAGTTATGGTCATTCCCATGTTTATGTTCCTCTCAAAGTTTTTGCTGAATTTTAACCAAAAATAAAAATTGCCAACATATTTGTAAAGATATACCTGATAATTTTAACAAACCTGATTTGGTATTTCTACCTTGAATTGAGGATAAGGGGTAACTACTTGCTTAAAGATTTGTTGATTGCGTTCAGGTACGCCTTGGCGCTCGCCTCAATTATATCAGTGCTAACTCCGCGTCCGATTACTTTCTTTCCCCCAATGTCGAGTTGAATGGTTACGTCACCTTGAGCATCCAATCCACCCGTTATGGCACTAACGTTATAGAAGAGAAGTTTGGTTGAAACACCCACGACCTCGCCTATAGCATTACATACAGCATCAACCGGTCCATCCCCCTGCGCGGTCTTTTCAAAAATTTCCCCGTTTTTAATTAATCTTACCGTAGCAGTTGGAACCTCGTCGGTACCACTGGCAACGTGTATGTAATCGAGACTATAAATTTCAGTCTTTGTGCTCCTAACCTCATCGGCTATGATGGCTTCAAGATCATCATCTGTTATCTCGACCTTTTTGTCAGCCAACTCCTTAAACCGAACAAAAGTCCGCTCAAGCTCGTCATCATTTAAAGAATAGCTCATGGCCTCCAAATGCTGCTTTAGAGCATGGCGGCCTGAAGTCTTCCCGAGTATTATTTTGCTCTCGGTGAGCCCCACCTTTTGCGGACTAATTATCTCGTAGGTGATTCTTTCCTTTAAAACACCGTCGGTATGAATGCCCGAAGAATGCGCAAAAGCATTTGCTCCCACGATGGCTTTATTAAGCTGAATTTGATAACCCGTAAGCATGCTAACCAGACGACTCGTTCTCGTAATCTCCTCGGTCTTAATGTTCGTTTTTTTGCCCAGAGTCCTATAGCGAGTATCTAAAATCATGACCATCTCTTCCAATGCGGCATTTCCAGCCCGTTCGCCTAATCCGTTCATGGTACACTCCACCTGGTTTGCTCCATTTTCAACCGCCGCTAAAGAATTAGCTACAGCCAATCCTAAATCGTTGTGACAATGAACGCTTACAAGTACGTCATTTAAGCCAGGAACCACCAACATTAACTCATGAATCAATTTTCCAAATTCATCGGGAAGAGCATAACCTACCGTATCAGGTATGTTAATTGTGGTCGCACCCGCCTCAAGCGCAACCTCCAAAACCTTACATAAAAAGTCAAAATTTGAGCGTGTCGCATCTTCAGGAGAAAACTCAACCTCCGAAGAGTAATTTTTAGCTCTCTTAATGGCGGCTTCAGTCATCTTTAAAACTTCATCTTTTGTTTTTCGGAGCTTTCTCTCGATATGAATATCCGAAGTAGCAATGAAAGTGTGGATCATTGGCCTTTCGGCATTTTTTATGGCTTCCCATGCCCTATCGATATCGGCATCTACCGCGCGGGCAAGCCCTACTATCTTCGGACCCCTAACCCGCTCAGCAACCATTTTAACCGCCTCAAAATCACCATGCGAGGTTATGGGAAATCCAGCCTCGATTGCATCCACGCCCAGCCTTGCAAGTTGTTCAGCTATTTCCAATTTCTCACTGATGTTTAAACTTATACCCGGCGATTGCTCTCCATCTCTTAATGTTGTATCGAAAATATAAACTTTATCAGACATATTCCCCTCTAAATCACAACCTTATAAATTTGGCCTTTAATACACCATTCAGAGCCTCAATTTCATTCAAAATATCTTTGGAAATTTGTTCATCCACGTTTAAAATGCTTATTGCCTTGCCCTTGGCCTTTTCCCGACCAAATTGCATTCTTGCGATATTTATATCGTGATTTCCCAAAGTCGTTCCAATCTTACCAATCATTCCTGGTTTATCTTCGTTGTGAATTAAAAGCATATGTTTCGAGGGAATCACATCGACATCGTAGTCAAAAAGCTTAACGATTCTCAATTTATCAGGACCCAACAATGTACCAGCAACAGTCAATGTATCCTTTCTTAACGATATCAAATTTACGTATTCACACACTTCGCTGGTTCGGCTCTCTCTAACAACGATGCCCCGTTCATTAGCCAGAATAGGAGCATTAACATAAGTTACAGGCTCCTGAACAACCGATTCTAAAATTCCTTTCAATATAGCAACCGTAAGTAAATCTGCATTATCTCCACATGCAATATCACCAGAATATTCAACGTCGAGAGAGCTTACCCGACCATCGTTTAGCTTCGCAAAGAGCTTTCCCAAAGTTTCCGCCAACGGCAGAAACGGTTTTAAAATCTCCACAACCTCGGGCGCCACTGCGGCAACATTCACAGCGTTGCTAACAAAATCGCCATTAAGGGCCGCTATAACTTGTTCAGCAACAATAATTCCCGCCTTGTCCTGCGCCTCTTGAGTAGAAGCGGCGATGTGAGGTGTAAGCACAACCTGTTCCAGTCCAAGAAGAGAGCCCTCG
>DSBK01000095.1 GCA_011046085.1 Actinomycetota bacterium | reverse complement strand
AAGCAAACAACCAAGCAATAAAAGTCGCGAGCGGAGGGTATGTTCTGCTCTTAAACAGCGACACGGTAGTTTTGGATGACGCCTTGAACAAAATGGTAAAGTTTATGGACGACCATCCAGAAGCGGGGGCATTGGGGCCTAAAATATTGAACCCGGATGGGAGTTTGCAGCGCTCAGCTTGGAATTATTTTCCCTCTCCTCTTGCCGCCTTTATAGAAAGATTTTATCTTTATAAACTTTTACCTAAAAGCAAACTGGTAAAAAACTTTGAGGTAACTTTAAAAGAACATAAATCTCCCCAACAAGTGGCACACCTTTTAGGCGCGTGTTTGTTGATAAGACACGAGACATTACAAAAAGTAGGATTTCTCGATGAAAAAAGATTCGACCTTTTTTTAGAGGAAACAGACCTTTGCCTCAGAATTAAAAAATTTGGCCAGAAAATTTATTACTTCCCAGATGCGGAGGTTGTTCATTGTGGCCAGAAGAGCGTAAACCAAGACAGAAAATCTTCCGAAGTTAAATACTTTTTAAGTTACTGTAGATTTTTTAAAAAACACAACGATTCAAAAATTAACCTGTTTGCTTTGAAGTTTATTTTACTTACAGGCCTTTTGGTAAGAACTATTAACTATAGATTCATAAAAAATAAAAAACGAAACGCAGACGAGCTGATGAAAGCATTTAAAGCAATCTTAAAAAATATTAATACCGTATAGGTGAAATTATATGCAACCAAAAATACTGTGGGTTTCTTTTTATCTCCCCTATCCACTTGATGAAGGTGGCAAAATACGAAGCCATTACTTAATGAAAAGTATGGCTGAGAAATATGACATCGTATTAGCTTGCTTAATCCGTTCGAAGGAAGAGCTCAAATACCTGCCCGAAATGCAAAAAATCTGTAAAGAGATCCACCCCATACTGCTCCCCCGCTCCAAGCCGTGGGAGATAGGCAAATTTATTTGGAGTTTAATCGCAAACAAACCTTACTTGATGGAGCGAGTGAAATCTAAAAAGATGCAATCTCTAATAGATAAAATTGTCAGGGAGAAAGATATCGACTTAATACTTATAGATCACTTACACATGGCTCAATATGTCGAAAACAAACCCGTTCCAAAAATTTTGGATGAGCATAATGTTGAATCGGAGTTGGTAAAACAACGCTATATTTCTTTGCCTTTTGGGCTAGTTAAGTGGCTCACCGGGCTCGAACACGAAAAACTTTATAGGCACGAAAAGAAAATATGTAAAAAAATTAGCCATATCATTGCTTTAACCGATGAAGATAAAGAAAAAATCCGTAATCTCAATGTACCTACAGAAAAAATAAGCGTTCTTCCGATTGGGGTTGCGCTGGAAGAAATCAACCATAACTTTCAGAAAAAAAACAACCAGATTTTATTTATCGGAGCCCTTAATTGGCCGCCCAATGAAGAGGCAGTTTTATATTTCTATAATGAGATAATTCCATTTATAAAAAATGAGGTTTCAGACATAACTTTCCTTGTAGCAGGTAAAAGACCATCGAAAAAGTTAAAAGAATTGGCCGAAAAAGATAAAAATTTAATCCTTACCGGATATGTTGATGATATTAAGCCACTGATGCGAGAAAGCTCCCTTATGGTTGTGCCTCTAAAATCCGGTAGTGGAATGCGAGTAAAAATATTGGAGGCGTTTTCAGTGGGGCTTCCCGTTGTGTCAACTTCAATAGGATGCGAAGGTATAGAGGTAATCAATGATGAAAGTATCTTAATAGCAGACAAGCCCAATGAATTTGCTAAAAAGGTGGCGGGGCTAATGAAAAGCAAGGAGAAGAGGAATAAATTGGCCATAGCCGCCCATAAACTTGCAGAAGCAAAATATTCCTGGGAGAAAATTTATCAAAAAGCCGATAATACCATAGAATCTTTAATCTCTGACAAATAAAGCAAGGGGGCGATAAGCCATTAGGAAAGTTAAAGAAATTTTTATCCTGTCGAATCTCTGTTTGGTTTTAATAATCGGGCTTGCTATTTTCATTAGATTATATGGCGTTGGTTTTGGCCTCCCGTATATCACCCACCCCGACGAGCCAACCATTTTTTATAGAGCTTTTACACTCCCTCTACAAACTTATAGCTTAAATCCGGATTGGTTTATTTATCCCTCACTTTATATCCATATCCAATCTTTCGTTTATGGCTTAGTATACGTCGTCAATTTCATTTTGGGAATTTTTAGAGGAACTTTTGTACACATAAAAGATATCAGCGAAGCTGCTTTTTATATTTGGGGACGAGTTACAACCGCATTGTTTGGTACTTTAACGGTATATATAGCTTATTTAGTCGGCAAAGAAACATTCAACAAAAAAACGGGCCTTCTGGCCGCATCAATGCTTTCAGTTTATTTATTGCATGTCGATTGTTCGCACCACATCAAGGTCGATGTCCCGATGGGATTTTTCCTGCTCACCGCATTTTATTTTGCTTGGAAAATATTTGAAACTTCTGAAAAACGATGCTATATCCTTGCGGGCTTATTTGCTGGTTTTACAATATCTACCAAATACACTGGCGGACTTATAATAATTCCCATAATTTTGGCTCACTTGTTTTCAGACAAAAAAGAGCGAGTCTTTGACAAAAAAATCATATCCACATTGTTTTTTATTATTGGGGGTTTCATTCTTACCTCTCCGTATGCCTTGGCACACCCCAGAAATCTTATGAATTCAACTCTATACGCAGCATCTTACTATGCGGCGGGGGGAACAACAGGTCATGGTGGAACTTTTTTGGAAAACTTGAGATTTTATTTTAGTTATCTTTATAGTGTGGGGTTGAGCAGCAAGCTGCTGGCCATCGTCGGTTTATTGGGAACATTATCCGCCATTTTTAGACATAAAAAACGCGACATAATTATTCTTTCTTTTCCATTTTCCTATCTAGTTTTTTTATGTTTTTTTAAATGCTGCTTCACAAGAAGCCTCATCCCAATACTACCTTTTATTGCCCTACTTGGTGCAGGTTTTGTGGTTAAGAGCGTAGAAATAATATCTAAAAAGCTCGCTTTTGGACAATCGAGTTCAAATATTTTGCTAATCTTATTATCACTAGCGATATTAATTATTCCCTTAAAAAAAGTTGTGTTATTGGATCAAAGAATCGCGCAAAAAGGAACCCGCGTTGAGAGCATGGAATGGATAAATACCAATTTGCCAAGGGGTTCCAAAATAGCCTTCGAAGGTTATTCCCCACCCGTATCCGATGAACTTTTCGAAACCTACTCCATCGAGACATTAATTATCCACGATTTAGATTGGTACTTGGTAAATGGCTTCGACTATTTGATAGCAAGCAGTTCAATGTACGGAAGATTTTATACCGACCCAATTAAATACAAAGAACAAATATCTTCTTACGAGAAGATCTTTAGCAACACAACCTCAGCCAAAGAATTTAAAGGAGACTGGCATCTAATAGATTCCCTAAATATAGCATATCCTACAATTAGAATTATGAAAGTAAATAAAATAAAAATATTTTCATGTTCGGGTAGGCGATAAAATTTGGAAGAAACCGCGTTGAAAAAAAGTTTTAAGACGATATGGCTTGTTGCAAGCTTCTTTATTCTCGGAGCAATTCTTCGTGCGTATCAATTATCTACCAAAAGCATCTGGTGTGACGAGGCATTCTCCATTCTTTTAGCCAGAAATCCAATTTCGAAAATATTTAATTATTTATTCCACTCCTCAAACCAAAAATTCTTTGGAACGCCGGTATATTGTCATGATACAACACACGCGCTTCTTCTCAAACTGTGGTCAATTTTTGGAAGTGATATCTTTGCCGCGCGCTTGTTGTCAGCGGTTTTTGGAGCATTATCAATCTTTATGATTTATCAAGTTGCCCGCTTACTAGCAGACAAAAAAACCTCGCTCATCAGTGCCTTGCTTGTAACAATATCCCCATTTTATATTCAGTTT
>DSBK01000077.1 GCA_011046085.1 Actinomycetota bacterium | reverse complement strand
GAGGTTAATAAAAAACAGAAACTTCGGCTCATTCAAAAATTGAAGAATATCTTCGGCAATCTCAACGATAAGACGGTAGGAGTTTTAGGTCTTTCGTTTAAACCCAATACCGACGATATTCGGGATGCTGTTTCGCTTGATGTCATAGAACAGCTGTTAGTTGAGGGAACAAAAATAAAGGCTCATGATCCCGTGGCAATTTCAAACACCAAAGAAGTTTTTCCACAGTTAAGTTATTCTAAAGATGTTTATGATGTAGCAAAGGATTGTGATGCCCTAATTATTGTAACGGAATGGGACGAATACAAGAAAATTGATTTTATGAAGATGAAAGATTTAATGAAAGATTCGATATTAATAGATGGGCGTAATTTATTTGATCGGGAAGAACTTGAGAAGCTTGGCTTTCATTACGAAGGCATCGGTAGATAGAAGGACTATCTAAAATTTTGGCCTCCGTCATTGCCTGGTACCTGGTACAGGGTTGTGTTAGGTCTTATGATGAACGGAGTGAAGCAATCTCTGTTTTCTCCCCCTTGATGGGGGAGGATTAAGGTGGGGGTGTTATTACCTTCTCTGCCGACAGGCAGAGAAGCAATTTCTAAACAGGAATTTTGTGCAGCTAAGAGATCAAATCTAACTGAGTTGGTTTCATTAAATTAGGAGGTTGAAGAGTTGAAAGCAGTTATTCCGGCAGCGGGGTTGGGAACAAGATTTTTACCGGCAACAAAAGCACAGCCAAAAGAGATGCTTCCCGTGGTAGATAAACCGACGATTCAATATGTTGTTGAGGAGGCCGTTGATTCTGGAGTTGATGATATCCTTATCATCACGGGACGTGGCAAGAGAGCCATAGAGGACCACTTTGATCGTTCCATAGAACTTGAGGCGTACCTTGAGGACAAAAATGATCATGATTATCTTGGAGAACTTATTGAGTTAGCAGAATTAGCTGATATCCATTATATCAGGCAAAAAGAAGCTAGAGGGCTGGGACAAGCGGTTAGTTGTGCAAAGAAGCATATAGGAAATGAACCCTTTGCAGTTCTTTTGGGTGATGTTATAACCATCTCAAACCCACCATGCACTGGAATCTTGTGGGAGTTTTATGAAAAGTATCAGGCTACAGTTATAGCGGTGGAGGAAGTTTCCTGGGACAAGGTTTCTTATTATGGAGCTATCAAAGGAGAAGAAGTTGAGCGGGGCATTTTTAAGTTAGAAGATATTGTTGAAAAACCAAGCAGAGACGAAGCCCCTTCAAATTTAGTTACCCTCGGAAGATACGTTCTTACTCCGACAATATTTGATTGCCTCGAAAAAATTTCCCCCGGGATTGGTAATGAAATTCAATTAACGGATGCTTTGCGGCTGTTGTTGGAACGAGAGCCCGTATATGCCTATCTTTATCAGGGCGATAGGCATGACATAGGAAACAAGCTCGGTTGGATTAAGGCAAATATTGAGCTGGCTTTGGCGTGCGATGGTTTAAGCGAGGGCTTAAAAGATTATCTTTTAAAAGTATGTCAGAAGTTTGGCAAAAAGGTGAATTGATGAAGATATTGATAACAAGACTGTTGAATTTTGTCATTGTGAACGACCTGCCACTGGCGGGGAGAGCGGCAATCTCCGAGTAACACTTTTAAAAATATGCTTAAGATTTAAATGAAAAGGTGAATTGAAGATATTGATAACTGGTTGCGCGGGTTTTATCGGCCGTAATGACTAAAACAGTTACCAGTTTCTCTTCGCAAAGAGCTATAAATTGGTTATAATAATCTGTGAGGAATTAGATCTGAAGAGTGAAGTATAAAATAAATGTAAAGTCAGGTGAGAGAAAAAATGTTTAAAAGAATTTATATTGATCCGGAAATTTGTGGTGGTAAACCTTGTATAAAAGGAACAAGAATTCCTGTCTTCGTTATCCTTGATTTATTGGCAACCGATCTTTCTGCTGAAGAAATTATTAAGGCTTACCCTGACTTGACTATTGATGATGTAAAGGCCGCTGTAGAATATGCAGCTTTTCTAACCAAAGAGAAATCAATAAAACTCAAGGTTGGCTAGCTTATGAAGTTTCTTGTGGACATGAATCTATCTCCTTTGGCTGCTCTTCACCTAAACAATCAAGGTCATGATGCGGTCCATGCTCGTAATTTAGGATTGAAGAAAGCAAAAGATAAAGAATTATTAAAAGTTGCCGTATCTGAGAAGAGAATAGTTGTTACTCAAGACCTTGATTTTGGCGAGCTTATTCTCTTTGCAGAGAAGCCCACGCCAGGTGTGATTATAATTCGTATAACTGGTGCTACACTCGATCGGGTTAATTTATGCCTTAAAAAAACATTATCTACTGTTACAGAGGAAGAAATACGAGGCACCGTAGTTATAGTGGAAGAAGATAGAATAAGGATTCATGAAAAAGATTAATCTAAATTACACAAGGATTCATGAAAATTGCTATCAACTCTATCATCGTGGTCTCCTTTCCGTCACTGCGGGCGACCAACCTGTTCCGAAAATCTGTCAAGGTTCTGAGAAAAGGGAGGCGGCAATCTCTTAAGCGTTCGTCACTGCGAGCGAAGCGTGGCAGTCTCTAAGTAACACATTAAAAAAATATGCTTAAGACTTAAATGAGAAGGTGAATTGATGAAGATGTTGGTAACAGGTTGCGCGGGCTTTATTGGTTCTCATCTATCTGAAAAATTGTGCGGGATGGGCGAAGATGTGGTTGGCATCGATTGTTTTACTGATTATTACCCCAAAGCCACAAAAGAAGCTAATTTAGAAAAACTTAAAGGTTGTAAAAATTTTAAATTCGTCGAAGCCGATTTAAATGAGATTGATTTAGAACTTTTGCTTAAAGACACCGATGCGGTATTTCATCAAGCTGCTCAAGCTGGTGTTAGGGCAAGCTGGGGTAAAAGTTTTGAGATTTATACGAAAAACAATATTTTAGTCACCCAAAAACTTCTTGAGGCGGCAAAAAAATCTAATCTCAAAAAATTTATTTACGCCTCATCTTCCTCGGTTTATGGCGATGCGGAAAAGTTGCCCTTAAAAGAAACCAATGTCCCTAAACCAATTTCTCCGTACGGGGTATCCAAACTGGCAGCAGAGCATCTTTGTTATCTTTACTGGAAGAACTTCGGTGTTCCCACGGTTTCCCTTAGGTATTTTACCGTTTATGGCCCACGCCAGAGACCCGATATGGCATTTAACAAGTTTATAAAAGCCGTGTTAAAGGGTGAGGAAATAGTCGTTTACGGGGATGGGAAACAAACGAGGGACTTCACTTTCATATCCGATGCCATCGATGCAAACATCGCTGCTTTGGAATTAGCGTCCGCCGGTACTATTTTTAATATTGGCGGCGGTTCAAGAGTTTTTCTTATTGATGCAATTAAAACGATTGAGGAGTTGGCTGGTCAAAAGGCTAAAATTAAATATATTGAGAAGCAAAAGGGAGATGTCAGAGATACTTTAGCCGATACCTCTTTAGCAAAAAGCTTGATTGGCTATGAGCCTAAGGTGAACTTAAAAGAAGGGCTTGAAGAAGAAACTAAGTGGATGAAAAAGTTGTTCAAAGTTTCATGATTTTTCTATTTTTAAAAATAAGGTTAAAATCGATGTGTATCAAATAAAGGGGTTTTATGGGTTCACTTATTGAAAGATTGAAAGTTTTTTCATTAAAGAAAATTTTAGAAATTCATTCCTTATCTTACAGATTGGCGGGCTCTTTATCACAAAAAGTTGAGAAAAACGGTTTGCATCCAAAACACAGGATAATGAATTATCACAAATTCTTTGTCAATAATATTGAAGAAGGGGATACTGTTCTTGATATTGGTTGCGGTAATGGTGCGTTAACTTTTGATTTGGCCAAGAAAGCAAAGAAAGTTGTGGGAATTGATATAAATGAAAAGAATATTGAAGTCGCAAAGAGTAAGTATAATTCTGCGAATATAGAATATAAAGTGGGCGATGCCACCAAGGATTTAGATAATAAAAAATTTGATGCGGTTGTTTTATCAAATATTTTGGAACACATTGAAGACAGGGAAGATTTTTTAAATAAGATTAAAAAT
>DSBK01000047.1 GCA_011046085.1 Actinomycetota bacterium | reverse complement strand
TGCGTCACCAACTATCGGGATGTTGGCTTCAACGTTCTTACTTATCTCGGCGGGATCAATATCTATGTGAATTACCGATGCCTTGGAAGCAAAAGCTGAAAGTTTTCCAGTAACCCTATCATCGAACCTCATTCCGATGGCCAACACAAGGTCGCACTCAGTTAAAGAATAATTGGCACATCGGGTTCCGTGCATCCCCGGCATACCTATATAAAGATCATCTGTCTCAGGATAAGCTCCCTTGCCCATCAATGTAGTCGTAATTGGTATTCTTGTTAATTTAACTAGCTCTCGAAGCTCATCCCACGCTTTGGACCTTAAAATACCGCCGCCAGCAACAATCAAAGGTCTTTCAGCAGAACAAATTACCTTGGCTGCTTGCTTTATCTGGCGAGCATGACCTTTAATGGTGGGCTTGTATCCCGCAAGATGGGGACTAAAATCCCCCTTATAGACACACTGCTCTTTAGAAATATCAACGGGTAAATCTATTAGCACTGGACCTGGACGACCCGAAGAAGCAATATAAAAGGCCTCTTTTACTATTTGGGGCAATTCTTTTGCCTCCTTCACCAAATAGCTATGTTTAACTATAGGTAAAGTTATACCGGTTATGTCGGCCTCCTGAAAACCATCTGTCCCAATTATTTGTGTCGCAACCTGACCAGTAAGCGCCACCATCGGAATTGAATCCAGGTAAGCATTAGCAATTCCGGTAACGAGGTTGGTGGCCCCGGGACCGGAGGTTGCCATGCACACCCCCACTTTGCCCGTAGCTCTGGCGTATCCATCGGCAGCATGAGCCGCACATTGTTCATGTCTTACTAAAATATGCCGAATTTTTGAGTCATATAGAACATCATAAATTGGAAGAAGCACACCGCCTGGATAACCAAAAATGACTTCGACACCTATATCTTCCAAACATTTTATTAACGCTTTAGCACCGGTTAATTCCACATTCTCACCCCTTTCGAGTCTTCAGCTCAGTTCATAATTATTAGTTAGCTTGCTAGTTAACTTGTTAGCTGGTTTGTCATTGCGAGCGAAGCGCGGCAATCTCTTATAGATTACTTCGTCTTCCAACGTTACGTCGGAGTCCTCGTAATGACTGTCCGGTAAGCCCTTAACCTGTACACCTTTAACCTGTACATTATATCACCATGTAGCTATGCCTCTATGTTTAACTTTACCCACTATCCCTAACCCTTTACCCTTTCTTTTCTACTCCCGACTAAGAAACTATTAATTTCTTTCAATAACTGCTCCCTTGCTAGCTGAGGAAACCAACTTAGCATATTGAGCTAAGTATCCTTTGGTTATCTTAAGTAGCGGAGGCGACCAACCCTTCATTCGTCTATCAAGTTCCTCCGCATCCACCTCAAGATGAATCTTCCTCTTGGGAATATCAATCTTTATTAAATCTCCCTCTTCAACCAAGGCGATGATGCCACCCTCTTGGGCTTCGGGAGAAACATGACCGATGGCCGCCCCTCGGCTACCACCTGAAAATCTCCCATCGGTTATCAAGGCAACTTTGCTGTCCAAACCCATTCCCGCTATGGCAGAGGTAGGTGTAAGCATCTCCCTCATACCAGGTCCACCCTTCGGCCCTTCGTAGCGGATGACGATAGCATCTCTTTCTTTTATCTTTCCACCAAGGATTGCCTCTACCGCCGATTCTTCAGAATCAAAAACTCGAGCCGGTCCCTCATGATCCAGCATTTCAGGAACTACAGCAGACTGCTTAACTACAGCGCCCTCCGGAGCAAGATTTCCCCAGAGGATAGCAAGACCTCCTGTTTCTGAATATGGATTATTAATCGACCTGATCACCTCAGTATTGAGGTTGGCAGAACTTGCTATATTCTCACCAACCGTATCCCCTGTAATCGTCATGAGCTCAAGATTCAACAAATTCTTCTTTTTAAGTTCCGACATAACAGCGGAGACTCCGCCTGCCTCATATAAATCCTGGATGTGATGTGTTCCCGCCGGGCTAATCTTACATAAATTTGGTGTTTTTGCACTTATCTCGTTAATCATTTCAAGATTTATATCAACCTCGGCCTCCCTGGCAATGGCAGGCAGATGAAGAACCGTATTCGTAGAGCACCCTAAAGCCATATCAACAGTTAATGCGTTCTTGAATGCTTCCGATGTCATAATATCTCTCGGTTTTATATCTTTTTCAAGAAGCAGCATAACGGTCATGCCCGCTCTCTTGGCCAATCTTATCCTTTCCGCGTAAACGGCTGGAATCGTCCCATTACCCGGAAGCCCCATGCCAATCACTTCGGTTAAACAGTTCATGGAATTTGCTGTAAACATTCCCGAGCACGAGCCGCAACCGGGACAAGCGTGTCCTTCAATCTCCGCTAGCTCTTCTTCAGTAATTTTGCCTAACTTTAAGGCGCCAACCCCTTCAAAAACTGAGATGAGATCTATATTCTTACCTTTATATTTTCCCGCAAGCATCGGGCCACCGCTAACAACAACGGTGGGAATATTTATTCTCGCAGCTACCATAAGCATTCCGGGAACAACTTTGTCACAATTGGGAATCATAACCATCGCATCGAATGCGTGGGCCTGAACCATTAGCTCTATCGAATCCGCAATTATCTCCCTGCTGGGAAGGGAATACTTCATTCCCGCATGGTTCATCGCTATTCCATCGCAGATGCCTATTGTCGAAAACTCGATGGGAGTTCCCCCCGCCATGCGAACGCCGGCCTTAACTGCCTCGGCGATTTTGTCCAAATTTATATGGCCGGGAACTATCTCATTATAAGAATTAACGATGGCAACCAAGGGGCGATTTATCTCCTCGTCTATGAAACCATCCGCTTTTAGAAGAGCTCTGTGCGGCGCCTTGGCTAAACCCTTTTTGGCCATATCGCTTTTCAATGTTTTTCCCTCCATTTTCGCAATTTAGTTAATGAAAATTAATTTTACTATAAAAAGAAAATAGTGTGAAGGAAATTACCTGTTAATAAAGAAGATTTAAGAAAAATTTAAACCAGAAAGTAGAAGGGTCAGGTCTTGCAATCATACTTTTCCTTTTCCGCAGCTCTTTTAACAGCCCTACTTATCGTGGCATAATGCACTCCAAGATAATCGGCTAGTTCCTGCAAGGTATATTCGTAAAGAATGTGCGCTTCACAGAGCGCTTTATCCTTTACCGGTGACACCATGCGAATTGTTTTTGCTTTAGACAGCAATTGATCAAGTGTTGGCCTGGTAGCATGCCGCTGAGAGCGAGGTATCTCCATAACTTTCTCTTTGTTGGCAAGCAAGGGTTTAAGTTGCTCGATAAAATTATTTCTCCCAAGAAACAATTGGCCCTGGACTTTTGAAAGCGGTGATTCTTTCCCTAAGCCCTCCTGGACAAATCTTTGGTATTTTTCAAAAGCTTTTCCTTTTTGGTTGCCAAATTGGGCTATTATCCAGTCTGGCGTAAAAGAGCAGTTTGGTTTTTCTATGCCAGCAGTAGCACGATAGCTGCTCTGCCTCCATTCTCCGGGGTTTTTTACGAGCTTTGCCCTTACAGGATTTAACACGATATAACGAGAGAGCTCAAGAAGATAGCTCTCTTTCTCGATTAGGAACGCTTTGTACCTGCCTTGAAAAAGATGACCAACTCGTTTGTGCCTTCGGTTAAATCGTTGTGTGTAGACGCCATTTAATTGTCTCATCCCTCGTGAAAGATTGCCTTCAGGTGTCTCGACAAGTAGGTGATAATGATTATTCATAAGACAATAAGCATGCAACAACCAATTATACCTTTTTACAACTTGGACCAATACTTCAAGGAAATCAGCAAAATCTTTCTCGGTGAAAAATATTGCTTCTTTTGCGTTTCCTCGGGAGGTTATATGATAAAGTGCCCCTTCAAATTCTATCCTTAGCGGTCTGGTCATAGTAGTGCAACATTATCATGCTATAATGTTATATTGCAAGACCTGACCCTATAATCTTTATCAGTTATTGACAAAAGAAAGCATCAACAACAGGGGCTACAACAAGTTTTTAACGTTAAAAGGAAGCGTGCAAATTGAAATAGATGAGGACAAAGTTAAAGAAGACGAATGCTGGGATGGTTTAAAAGGA
>DSBK01000004.1 GCA_011046085.1 Actinomycetota bacterium | reverse complement strand
CCATCTGCTATAATCTCCATCTGCTATCTGCCATCAGCTATCTGCTTCAAATATCCCTCATAATTCCTTGTTAACTCCAAAACGCTGTCTCCCCCAAATTTTTCCACTATGGCGGCTGCAATTTCAAAAGAAATCACAGCCTCAGCTATAACCGCCGCAGCGGGAACTGCACAAAGATCAGCTCGTTCCTTAACCGCTAAAGCGGGTTCTTTGGTTACAATATCCACCGTTTTTAAGGGCTTGCCTAAAGTTGGGATGGGTTTCATTGCGACTCTAACAATTATCGGCTCACCATTTGTCATACCACCCTCAAGACCACCGGCACGGTTGGTTTTTCTATAAAAACCCCTTGAATTATCATAAAAAATTTCATCATGTGCTTGTGAACCGAATAAACTTGAAAGTTCAAATCCATTGCCAAATTCAACTCCCTTAATGGCCGGAATGCTCATAATAACCCGTGAAAGTTTGCCATCCAACCGCCTATCCCACGAAACATAACTTCCAAGCCCCGGAGGACAACCATAAACTACAACTTCAAATACTCCACCGAGCGAATCCTTGGCCGAAGATGCCGCTTCTATCTCTTTTAGCATTTCCGTTTCCGCTTTCTTA
This sequence comes from Actinomycetota bacterium, assembly GCA_011046085.1. Taxonomy (GTDB): domain Bacteria; phylum Actinomycetota; class Aquicultoria; order UBA3085; family Oleimmundimicrobiaceae; genus DSBK01. Next base: position 3,725 of record DSBK01000004.1, on the reverse strand, counting down.
TCTAAACATCTAACTGGAGAAGCTTCAATTTCACTTACATCATCGATTTGCGGCAATTTTTTACATTCTGAGACACATGAACCAATTTTAATAACATGACCAACAATTCTTATATTTAATTCACAAAGCAACAATTTAGCAAATGCCCCTGATGCAACTCTTGCAGCAGTTTCCCGAGCGCTTGCTCTTTCCAACACATTTCGAACATCGTCATGATTCATTTTTAAAATCCCAGCTAAATCTGCATGCCCCGGCCGAGGGTGGGTAACCATTTTCTGTTTTTCCTTAACTTCCTCAACAGACATAACCTCCGACCAATTTTCCCAATCTTTATTTCTAATTAAAACCGCCACCGGACTGCCCAATGTTTTGCCAAACCTAATACCGCTAATTATCTCAACTTCATCTTTTTCGATTTTCATACGACCGCCGCGGCCCGCCCCCTTTTGCCTTCGGCTAAGCTCCTTATTTATAAAACTTCGTGAGACCGTAAGACCGGCGGGCAAACCTTCAATTATTGCAACTAATCCGGGACCGTGTGATTCTCCGGCAGTTAAGTACCTAAGCATCTGCTCATCCTCACTTTATGTTTAAATAAAATTATTAAAGTAAACGGCGCCTTTTAAAAAGTGCTCCTGGTATGATTTAAACTCAAGCTCAATCCAAATTACTTGATAATCTCTTGCCCGAGTTTTACCTCCAACTGGTCTTCTCCATATAAAAGAATTACACTTTCTTCTCCTATGGAAATAACCTGAAATGGAGAGCTGTCAACCCTATCACCCTCCGTTACTTTATAAACTGTTCCACCATACCTTATTGACGCGTACTCAACCCCATCATCGATATAAATGTCTTCCAAAACCAATACTTGGATTTCTGAGTCCGTTTCGGCTTCACTCGTGGTCGTGGTACCGGCGCCAGTTGTTGTGGTGGTCGTTGAATTTGAGGCAACCACCAGTGGTTCAAAAGGATCTTTATATTGATAAACCTCAAAACCATCTGTCATTTCATCATTGTTTTCCGAAGGCTTGCCCTCCGCTTCTGGCGTTTTTTCTTCCGTTGTCACCGAATCAGCAGCTGGTTTTGTAACCACCGTTGTGTCGATGGTTTGCCCTCTGCTGAAAATAATGAAAAATATAAAAAGCAATACCACCGCAATGCTCAATATGCCAATTATGATGGCCAGCATTCGTCCTTTTTTTGTCTTCAAAAACTCGCTTATTTTCTCGCGCACTTCCTATCCCTTCCAGTTACAACTTATGTCCAAATTTTTTACTTTAAAACAAAAGCAGTTGCCCTTAAGGAAACCGATAGATGCGGCAACTTTTTCGGTCCTTCCGAGATGCTTAAACCATTAACCTTTATTTCTCTCGTATGATTCCTGATCCTATACAAGAAATCAACCAAATCAAAAAACCGCCCCGTAATCGTTATTTGTAATGCTATTTCAGAATAATTTTCACCTTCTGATAGCCCTTCCCCGGGAGAAATGGTTATAAAATCTATCCCCGCATCTTCTGCAAGTTTGTTGATCTCAACAAGCAAAGAGGGCAACTCTGGATCTTCAGGCATTTTTATATTCAATTCCGCTATCTCCGCTTCAATTTTCGCTGAATTCTTCTTAAGAGCTTTTAGCCGATCAAGAGTAACTTTTGCGGATTCCAATTTTTGATTTTCTTTTTTTTGTTGATCTTTAAGGTCATTTATCTGATTTATTTTCGGCATAACAACAAAAATCCCAAACAAAACAACAACCAGAAGGACAACTGCGGAAATTAACATAATTTGTTCTCTTTTGGAAATTTTAATTTTCATTTAGCTACCCCCTTCTCAGGCAAGACAGAATCAGCCGTTTGGGTAACTGTTAAATGAGATGTTGAATCAAATTGAATAACTTCATGACCTTCCAAATCAGTTTTAGAAGCGCCTCCAAGCCATATATTTTTTAATGGCTTAATCTCATCTAAACGTATCAACCACTTAGCAACAGAAGGAAAATCAAACGTGTATCCCTGATAAGCTATCGAACCACTATCCAAGTTCATCGACACCAACCAAACATTGCCTGGAATAACCATGCTGACCTCGTTTAAAAATTTATCCCAAGCAATTTCGTTTGCAAGCGCTGTATTTAAAATGTTTTGCCTTCTTTGAAGTTCAGCTTGCCTCTCCTCATATATCTTATACTTCGTTATTTCCGCGTTGACTTTTTGTTGCTCAACTTTGATTTTTTCTAACGCGTTTTCCTCTTGACCAATTTTCCAATTTAAACTGGCAAAAGTAACAGCCATGGCAAAAATTAAAATTATGGTTCCCACGCCAAAATATATTATCCTTCTCTCACTGTGTCTTTTTTCAATTATTTCCTTTGGAAGTAAATTAATGCTCATTATTCAAACTCCCTAAGAGCCAGTCCCAGACAAATTGCCATCGACAACTCATCTTTCTTTATCTCATCTTTAGACAAACCCGGTCCAATTATTATCTTTCCTAAAGGATAACCCAAACTTACATCGGCTTTGAGGTTTTTAGCTATGAAAGAATCAAAATTTCTTAACATGGCCCCGCTTCCGGTAAGAACAATTTTCTTAATCTCTTTAACCGATGCCTGGGAAAGATAGAAGTCGAAAGAACGCCTGAGTTCTGAGACAAATTTTGTCGCTTCGCCTTCCAATATCTCTTGAATAGCTTCGGCTTTTTCCTTATATTTTTTTGGAATTCCTGTAAGTTTTTTGCCCTTTGACAATGGTAGGCCAACGCTTATCTTCAAATCTTCGGCTTCGTCAAACGGCAAATTCATAGAATCAACTATGCTTTGGGTAAAATCGTTTCCCGCTAGAGTACTTACTCTGGTAAAACGAGCAACATTGTTCTCAATGATAACTATATTGGTTATTCCCGCGCCAATCTGAATATAAGCAACGCTGCCTTCTTTCGCGTCCTCACACAATGGGGCAATCGGTTGGCTTAAAAGCAAAGACCTGGCAATTGCAAAAGATGATACATCAATTGCAACGGGCTTTAAACCCGCCTTTTCAAGAGCCACAATATTTTTTTCAACCATATCTTTCTGGGCCGCAACCAACAATATTTCAACCATGTGCTCTTCGTTTTCGTTTACAAAATCTCCAACCACTTGGAAATCCAAAATAGCCTCTTCGACGGGGATTGGAATAAATTCCTGTGCCTGGAATTGAACCGCGCCCCTCAGATCTTCTTTTTGCATGAAAGGAAGTTCAATCAAGCGAACCACAACTTTTTGATTTGCCACTCCAACAACAACCCGTTTTTCGTTAAAGCGCGCTTTTTTCCAAAGTTCAATCAATGAATTTGCGACAACGTCGGGCTCAAAAATTTCTCCATCGCTAAGAGCGCCTCTGGGCACCGAAATATGCCCATAATTCTTTAAAGTCAATTCTCCTTGAGAAGCAACTAATTGCGCGGCACGAATAGTATTTGTTCCAATATCAAGCCCTATGGGTTTTGAAGAAGCTTTAAATGAAAAAATGCCCACTTATACCTCCATTGATGCGACTTTACAAAAATTACAAATATTTCAACTGCGCTTGGGCGGGGCAACTGATTAACTTTATTTTTAATTTACTTTGTAAGTTTATTCGCAAAAACCACAAAACACCTTTATTTTAAATAATATTTTATCTTTTTACAAATTATCGGCATTTAAACTTAATATCTTTACGATTATTCCTCCCGCCAAGTGG
>DSBK01000071.1 GCA_011046085.1 Actinomycetota bacterium | reverse complement strand
ACTATAAAAAAGAGCTAAAAATCGAAAAAATCTCGGCCAAGAAATTCTTGCAAGAAATCATCGATAAATCGACAAATCTCGTAAAATCAAAAGGGGCCAAAATATTTATGGACGACTTTGAAGATTTTTCTTTTAAAGGAGATGTAGCGAAGCTAGAAAAACTCTTCCTTAATCTCATTGACAACGCAACCAAACACATGTTTAAACAAGGCACTATAAAACTTAAAGCAAAGCGAGAAACCAATTTTGCGATATTAAGTATCTCGGATGATGGAATCGGTATTCCCAAAGAAGACATTCCGCATATATTTGAGAGATTTTATAGGGGAGAAAAAAGCGCTTCGGGAGGAACCGGCTTAGGTCTTGCTATCGCAAAAAGCATAACTGAAGCTCACGGCGGAAAAATAGAGGTTGAGAGCACCCCCAATAAAATAACTACCTTTTCTGTCTATTTGCCCCTGAAGCAAAGTTAATAATCCTCCGTCTTTTTAGCTTATTGGTTTGTTGTTTATAAATTTGGTCGATGAGTTTGTTGGTTTTTCAAGTTTGTCAAGCCTGACCCCTGTTTTTCACTTTTAATTAGTTGATTTGAGCAAGCAAAGATTTAATTTCCTCTAAGTTCTTTATTATCTTTAAGTCTTGATTTTCTTTCATCGAGTCGAGCTCTTCTTGTATATGTTCAATTTCCAGCTCCGCTTTGAGATTTATTTCATAGTCATGATCGGCTTGGAGTCTGTCTTTTTGGACCTGTCTGTTTTGACTCATCATGATGATTGGCGCCTGCATGGCAGCCAAGCAAGACAGGATTAGATTCAAAAGAATATAGGGATAGGGATCAAACCCTTTGTTGTGCGCGATAATCGTTTGATAAATCATCCAAAGAAATAAAGAGATCATAAAGATAATAATAAATGGCCAACTTCCTCCAAATGAAGCTACCTTATCAGCAACTCTTTGGCCGAGGGTCAACTGCTCTCGAAATTTTTTGTTGATATTCCTGGCCAAATACTTCTTACCGGTTTTCTCACGAAATTTCATACCACATACCCCCTTAATTTTAAATTTCCAAAAAAAGTATATCATATTGAAGACAAAACATTGTTTCAACTTGCAATCTTCCCCCTACATTTAAAAACTCGTCCTTTGACTTCCCCAACAAATCCGTTAATTTTCAGTTTTCTAATCAAATTCTAATCTTTTTCTCATCGTTCTCTAATCTTCGTGCCCGATTATTTAATTAGAAAGTCTTAAAAAAAATAGGAAAGGAGTGAGAAAAAATGAAGTTCAAAGCATCAACTGCCATAGCAGTCTTAGTTATCGTTCTTTTGATCGCCGGCGTTGCTTACGCTGTAACAAACAAGTCGGCGAAGGCAAATCACAAGGGTAAAGGTCAGCACGAAATGGTTTCTTCTAAGAGTTCACATGAAGATTGCGGCGGCAATTGCAGCAAATCAGATTCCCACAAGAAAGGAAAAGGTTCGGCTTGCTCAGATAAAAAAGAGACTCATTCAAAGAAGAGCGACGCGGGCGATCGCGAGGAGTACGAGCACGTATTCGTCAATCTTCAGGGTAAAACAACTGAAGTCAATTTAGCCGAAGGAAACAGCATTAAAATTGAAGCTGAAGATGGCAATGTTTATGAAGTTGAAGTTGGCCCTAGATGGTTCTGGGAAGAGAAAGGTATAAATATTTCAGAAGACAATGAGCTCCTCGTAAAAGCGGTAAAAAACCCTCAAGACGAGGCTTCAAGCTACGGTGCGGTTGCAATTAAAAATATTTCAACCGGAAAAACGGCAACTTTAAGAACGCCAGAAGGCGAACCGCTTTGGAAAGGCGGCAAAAACAGCCATTAATCAGGTAAGCAGAAGGGGCGAAATCGCCCCTTCTGCACCCTACGGAAGGAGGTGCAGACGTGTTAACCAATTTAAAAAGTAAATACAAAATAACAAATTTAGATATTGTGAGATTTATCAGCCAGTTTGGCTTTTTTTCCTTCATTTTATATATTTCCATAGGTCGCTTAGTCTATGGTGGAGGAAAATTTGGCTTTCCCTCTTTGGGCACATATTCTCCATTTGGAGGATTCGTAAAGATTTTTCAAAATTTGGGCGCGGGAACATATATATTCAGCATGCCCCTTACTAAGCTTATACTCCTGGGAGCAACCGTTCTAACGGCGGTCGTAGCGGGAAGAGCTTTCTGCGGATGGATATGCCCATTTGGAAGCGTTCAGGAGTGGTTGAGTTTACTGGGTAGAAGAGCCTTCCCTGAGCAAATCAAACTCCCCGAAAAAATTGACTCCGCGTTAAGATATATAAAGTATATCATCCTCGCATTGATCTTAACGGTTGCCGCAACCACGGGAGCAATGATATTTAAGCTCTTTAACCCCTATTCCGCCCTGTTTCACTTCCTGCCTGCCGGTAGGCACGGTGCGGGATTGTGGGGTAACGTGACAATTGGCGCGGCAATCACAATGGCGATTTTTTTGACGCTTTCAATGTTCATTGACAGGGCTTGGTGCCGATACGCTTGCCCATTTGGGGCGATTCAAGCGCTATTTAACAAGATAAGCTTCATAAAACCAGTGAGAAACGTCGATATCTGCAAAAACTGTAAGCAGTGTTCTCAAATATATTGCCCAATGGGTATCGAAATATCGACCCTTACTGAGACTTCAACAGAATGCATACGATGTCTGCGATGCGTTGATAAGTGTAACTTTAACGCCGTAGAAGCAAAACTCGAAGGATGATGATAATGATGAAAATAAAGAAGGAAATCTATCCCGTAATCGTCATAGGGATATTTATGGGGATCATTTATCTCTCAAAAATTATAGGCTTGTGGCAAATCAGGGGCGGATGTTAGTTCCGTCCCTCTTCCTTAACTTTTCTCGCTTCATTGAGCCTGTAATATAGATGTCCCACAGGCAACATCAATATTAAATAAAAGACAAAACAAAAGAACAAAGGAACCGCAATAAACAATAATAACCAAGTTAACCCCTGCAAAACATTCCCTTGCGAAAGCAACTTAAGCATACCGGGAGAGAAGTTATAAATAACAGCAATAGATAACACTATCCAAATCGCGGTTGCGATGACTCTCCAAATTTTAAAAAACAATTTCATGTTAACTCTCCGTATATAAATCCGTGCTTAAATACTTATCGCCGCTATCAGGAAATATGGTAACTATGGTCCCTTTTTCCATCATGCTTGCCTGCCTCATCGCTTCAAACATGGCAACTCCAGACGATATCCCGACAAAAATCCCTTCTTTTTTAGCAAGCTCTCTTGCCGTTTTGAAAGCGTCTTCGTCTTTTATGATAACCTTTTCGGTCATTACGCTTTCATCATAAATCGGAGGAACGTAACCTTCCTCCAGGCACTTTAAACCTTGAATCTTGGAATTTACGGGCGGCTCAACCCCTACGATTTTTACATTTGGATTAACTTCTTTTAGTCTTTTGCCCGTTCCCATAACGGTTCCGCTGGTCCCAATCCCCGCTACAAAAACATCGACATGACCCACCTGTTTTAAAATATCGTTTCCCGTCACTTCGTAATGAGCAAGCACGTTGTTCGGGTTGGCAAATTGATGTGTAGCAAAATATTTGGGATCTTTGGCAAGTTCCTCCGCTTTCCTTATGGCCCCCTGCATTTTTCCTTCAGCCGGTGTGAGAAATAAATCAGCGCCATAGGCCTTAAGCGTTTTTCTTCGTTCTATGGTCATCGATTCGGGCATAACAATTAAACACTTGTAACCCTTTATGGCCGAAACCAAGGCAAGACCAATTCCAGTGTTGCCGCTGGTAGCTTCGAGGATTATTTTATCCTTTGTAAGCTCCCCGGATTCCTCGGCTTTCTCTATCATATACTTTGCCACTAAGTCCTTGATCGACCCGCCCGGATTCATCCCTTCAATTTTTGCGTAGATTTTTACATTAGGATTCGGATTCATCTTATTAATTTTTACTACTGGAGTTTTCCCGATTATCTCTAAAATACTTTCAGCCATCATTCCTCCATTATTAGTCGATATTTAATGAACTACCACGGACTTACGTCAGTGGTTTCCAACATTTCAAGCTTCGCTTGTCCTAAGTCTTCTTTTGTTGAGGTATCTTGTCTACCTGTCGGACAAAAGGGATGCGGTCCAGTTTTTTTTGTCTCTCATGTGTTTGAATTATAACCCCGAGATTGCTTCACTTCGTTCGCAATGACAGAACAAGATTTCTCCTAAGAAACAAGCTCGCCACTCTTAGCGCAGCTCCTGTACCAGGCATACCAAAACCTGCAATGACCGCTATGGTTACCCTCCTTAATCCTTAATCCTTAATCCTTAATCCTTAATCCTTAATCCTTAATCCTTAATCCTTAATCCTT
>DSBK01000097.1 GCA_011046085.1 Actinomycetota bacterium | reverse complement strand
GAACAGCATTAAGAGCGCGGATCTTAACAGCGCGTAGCTTCTCTCCCAAAACCCTTTGCCCGGCTTTTTGAATTTCCGGTTCATCAGAAAATCCAGAAGCCAGAGCAGGTTTAAAACCAGCAGGAGATTAAAATGTGAGCTGTCCGGGATAACCGTTTGGTAATGCGCAAGGGATGTGCCGAAGAAGGCAAGGTTGAGGAGGGCAAGGTCTATAGGGGGCAGGGCAAGCTTATTTAATTTGGATGTTTTAATATATCTTTACTCCTGTTTTTATGGATATAATCCTATATCGTGCCCGAATCCACAAAAATATTCTGTCCGGTTATATCGCATGACTTTTCTGATAATAAAAATTCAACTGTGTCCGCAACGGATTGTATGGACACGGGTTTTTTTAACGCGGTGCGCCTGTAAATACGGTCTTTATTTTCGCTATCCAAACTTGCACTCATTTCTGTATCCATAAAACCTGCAACAACGCAATTGGAACGTATGCCTCTTTCCCCCCATTCTCTTGCCGTGTTTTTTGAAAATGCTTCCAGGGCGCCTTTGGTTGAAGCGTACATGGCAAGGCCTTTATAGCCTGTATGCGCGCTGATTGAGGAAATGTGGACTATTGATCCTTTTGTCTGATGCAGCAGCATGTTTCTGATCACATTTTTTGTAAGAATTATGGGGGCAAACACATTGATCTGAACCATTTTTGTTAAACGTTCAAGATTCACATTCGTGATAATATCATCATAGGCAACCGCCGCGTTATTGACGAAACCATCCAGTTTTACGTCAAAATTTATGAAATCCTTAAACAAATCTTCTTTTAGCCTGCCGGGGTTTGAAAGATCGCATGATTTCCAAATAAATCTGTCTGGATAGTTATTTATCAATTCAGACAATTCTTCTGTTTTTGATCTGCTTAATCCCCAGATTGTATAATCCTTTGCAAGGCATTTCTTTGCGATCTTAATCCCGAGCCCTTTTGAAACGCCTGTGATCAACACATTTTTCATCTTTGAAGTTTACCTGTCCTGGTCTGTTCTATTTTATCAACAAATTGTATAATCCGGGGTATGTTGACAGGATTTAATCTGTCTGAAAGTATTTTTCTTATTTCTTTTTCATTAATATTTTTGCCACTCACATCCGCGCACAGGATTTTACCGGTTACAGAATTATTCTTTCCATAAACCTTTGCGTTTTTAATACCGTTTATTCTGCATAATTCTTGTTCGATCTCTAGGGGATTAACTTTGCTGCCCCCGACATTGATCATTTCATTTTTCCTGTGAAGAAATTTGAAAAAAACACCGGAATCACGCATTTCCGCTTCTACAATATCGCCTGTGTGATACCAATCGCCTGTGCATTGAAAATCATCAGAACTGCCGATAATCTCTTTATGAATGAGAAGTTCATCCCCTTCAATTCTTACCCGTGTTTGCAGTCTTTCGGGTATATGAAAATATTCACCGTCAGCCGCGAAAAGCGATCCTGCTTCCGTTGACGCGTATATATTCCGGATTCTCGCGTTTGGAAACATTTGTAAAAGTTTTACTTTTAAATCAGAGGGAAACCTTTCCCCTCCTGAACTGATATGCCTCACAGATGGGAACTGCTCATTTTTGTCCCATATCAGCCTGTAAAAGGTGGGCGTTGCGGAGATATGGGTTATTTTATATTTTTGTATTTCTTCCTTTACCTGATCAGCGCTTTTGCGAAAAACATTGATCATCGGATTTTGATTAAGAAAAGCCTGCCAGAAAACCTGCAACCCCGCCATGTGCGCCGGATTGTAGGCAAAACCCCATATATCCGCTTTTTTCGTATCAAAAATTTTTACTGCTTTTGTAAGCGACTGGATTGAATGAGTGATCTTTTTCGGAACTCCTGTTGTCCCTGATGTCAGGAGTGTCATTTGCCACGTTTTGGATGAATTAAGAATCTGCTTTTTTATATCTGCCCAGCTGTCAAATTGCCGCCATTTACCGTGAACTGCCTTTTCTTGTTCATTATCAAAAACACCGTTAATCACCAACTCTTCTTTAGTAAACCCGCCGTCAAGAAGCGTGACAGGATATTCATTTACTGCTGAGTGCAGCATTTTTAGAAATACCCAATAGGGCTCTTTTTCAAAAATAATGCCTGATGCTGATTTGAAATGATTTAAATCATGAATTAAATCAGCATAGGTTTTTTTAGTTAAATCATCTATCCAGAACAGCTCAGACATTAATCTTTTCCATTACTTCTTCTACTTTTGTGACGATGCTGTCTTCAAAAATATCTATTCCAAATTCTTTTTCACATCTTACTGCAAGCTCTGCCAGATCAAGCGAATCAAACCCCAAATCAGCCATTAGGTTTTGTTCTCCACGCAGCTCTGTAACCGGCGGCAGATCTTTATTCTCTCTTACAATATTAATGATTTCCAGTAATATTTTTTGCTGCTGTTCGTTCATAATACTCTCTGCATGAAATAAATTCAAATCCTCTTTTCTTAAAAAATGCTATCTCTTTCTTCAACAGCGCAACGCATTGCCCGCCAAGATTTTTTTGCTTCAGTTTGTGGCGCGCCACATCTGTCAATAAATATTTGATATAATTTTTTGATCTGCGGCTGATTTTTTCATTAATCCGGTCTTCCAGTATCATTTCAACCGGGTGAATTAAAAAATTGAATGGCCTGCCGGTATATATTGTTTCCACATATAACAAATATCTTAGCAGCTTGTTCAATAGCGGAATAATCCGCATTGTAGTCCCGATATAGGGCATAATAAACGCTGAAACCGGTATTTCGAATAATGGACTGCCGCCTTTTCTTGAAAGGTCATTTTCTTTTGTAAAATAGGGCTTTCTTGGCGCTTTTAACCATTTTCTTTTTTCTGAAGCGCCCAATGAGAGGAAAAAATCAAAGCGCTGTGAAGCAATTGAACTGTCTATTTTAAAGCCAGTCTGCCTTAATGCTATTAGAGTGTCACTGTTTGTTCTTAAGGCAGGGGCGCGAAATGAAATCACTTCATCGTTTATTATCCCTTCCAGTATTTTTTTTGCGCTTGCCAGGTGTTCTGCCTGCTTTTCAAAAATCATACCATCAAAACTTAATAAATGATTATGCGTTAATCCATGAGAGCCTATTTCATGTCCATTATCATAAATCAATTTAACCGCTTCCGGAAATGATTCAGCAAAATCTCCGGTTATAAAAAATGTTGACTTTAACTTTAAATCATCGTAAAGCTCAAGCGCTGACGGGATTGCCTTATCCGCAACCAATCTGCCAGTATCGATGCTTTGCGTGTGATTGACAATTGAAGTTAATTCAACATCATTTGTTAAGATGAATGACTTTTTCATTCAGAGAATTTTTTGATTACTTTTGCCGGATTGCCTGCGACTACGCAATTGGGTGGCACATCTTTTTTAACAACGGAACCAGCGCTGATTACAGATTTTTCACCTATTACAACACCTGGCAAAATAGACACATTGATACCAACCCATGCTCCGCTTTTAATTGTTACCGGCGCTACATATGAAATCAACTTGCCCTTGAAATGCAAATACGGATTACTGTGGCAAACGATATAAACACTGCCAGTAAGCGCCGCGCTTTCTTCGATTGTAATGTATTCCGGGTATGCATAATCAAGAATGCACCTTAAACCAATAAATACATTTCTACCGATGGCGACGCCTCTTTTTCTATGGCAATATATCCTGATTTTGTTAAAAGGCATATTATAGGCAATGTTTTCTAAAATATAATTTTTTAGTTTTCGAAATATGAATTTTGGCACCTTTTGCTTTCGCTTGGAACTGGCATTTTTTATCTGCCCTTTTATTGTATCAGCCGGTTCATAAAATGGTATTTCTCTTAATTCCATTATTACATCCTTTTAGTTCAACTGTGATGCCGCTTTATATTAATTATCGATTCTATTTTGCTGAATACCCGCCGTCAACGACCAAATTCGTTCCAGTGATCCATCCCGCAGCGCCTGACAACAGGAATACACAAGCATTCGCCACATCTTCCGGTTTACCAAAACCCATGGGGTGCATTTGTTCTATTTCTTCTTTTGCTTCTATAGATATTGTGTCAAACAGTTTTTTAACCATTTCTGTTTCAATGATAGCAGGAGAAACACAATTGATCTGTATATTTTTTGCCGCGTATTCAAGAGCCATGGCTTTTACACCGGCAAGCACCGCCCCTTTGCTTGCGCAATACCCTGTTTTGCCTGGCTGGCCAAGCATGCCCATAATTGATGAAATAAAAACCATACTCATTTTTTCTGCGTGGCATTTTTTCTTAAGCAATATTCTCGCTATTTCAAATCCTGATATTACATTAACCGCGAACAATTGCTCATAAAACTCCGGTTTCATCATTTTCAGAGGTTTGGTCATTTCTACGCCCGCTGAATGGACAAATCCTGAAATTGGACCGGCTTTCTCTGCCGCATCCCTGATATAAACTTCCAAAGCATCATATTTTGTGATGTCCGCCATATAATATAAATGGCCAGTT
>DSBK01000086.1 GCA_011046085.1 Actinomycetota bacterium | reverse complement strand
GATGATAGGGTTACTGGAAAACTTTCAGCTTTTGCTTCCAAGGCATCGGTAATTCACATAGATATTGATCCCGCCGAGATAAGTAAGAACGTTGAAGCCAACATCCCGATAGTTGGTGACGCAAAGGCGGTTCTTAAGGAACTTATTGTCGAGGTGGAGAAGATAAATCTGGCAGGTTGCCAAGATATTGATGCTTGGAGGAAGCAGGTTGATAATTGGAAGAAAAAATATCCGCTAACTTACAAAAAAGACGAGAAGTTAAGACCGGAATACATTGTTGAAAAGACCTATGAGTTAACAAAGGGCGATGCTATTATAGCGACCGAGGTTGGACAGAACCAAATGTGGGCTGCTCAATTTTATAAATGTTCTAAACCCAGATCGTTTATATCGTCTGGTGGGTTGGGAACCATGGGGTTTGGTCTTCCCGCTTCGATTGGTGCGCAGGTTGGAAGACCAGATGAAATTGTTATCGATATCGCCGGAGACGGAAGTGTGCAGATGGTTTCCCAGGAACTTGCCACCGCTGTTGCAAACAAGTTGCCGATCAACATATTTATTTTAAACAATGGTTACTTGGGGATGGTTAGGCAATGGCAGGAACTTTTCTATCACCGTAGATATTCAAGCACGGATCTTGCGGTGGGTACCCCCGATTTTGTGAAACTTGCGGAAGCTTACGGAGCGAAAGGAATTAGGGTAACCAAGAAAGCTCAAGTTGAATCCGCCATTAAAGAGGCAATTAAATCACCCTTGCCTGTAGTAATCGATTTTGTTATTGAGAGAGAAGAGAATGTTTTTCCGATGGTCCCAGCTGGCGGTTCTATTGGCGAGATGATTGGAGGTGAAATCGAGTGAAACATACATTATCGGTTTTAGTAGACAATGAACCTGGTGTTTTAGCTCGGATTGCGGGACTGTTCAGTCGAAGAGGTTTTAATATCGACAGTCTTGCAGTTGGGGTCACTGAAGATCCAAAGTATTCTCGAATGACCATTGTTGTTGATGGGGAAACGCATTCTTTGGAACAGGTGACCAAACAACTTCATAAACTTATAAATGTTCTCAAGATATGCGATCTTGATCCTAAAGAAGCAATTGAAAGGGAGCTTGTTTTAATAAAAGTGAATGCTTCGGCCTCAACTCGAGCACAAATAATTGAGGTGGTGGATATATTTAGAGCAAATATTGTCGATGTATCCAGAAACACGCTAACGATTGAAGTTACCGGTAGTCGAGATAAGGTTAAAGCGATTGAAGAGATGCTTCACTCGTATGGCATTAAAGAGTTGGCTAGAACTGGCAGAATTGCTTTGCAAAGGGGTTCAAAGAGCGAGTAATTGGCTTACAGCCAATAGTGAGTAGTTGGTAGCTGGGAGTTGGGAGCAAGAGGTGCTTTTACTCGTCAACAAACAGATAAAACTGGTAATTTTTAGGCAAGCAGTGAAGTACTTAAACTACCGACTAACAAACTACCGACTAACAACTAATTGAGGAGGATTTTTATGGCGGTGATGCATTATGACAAAGATGCAGATTTAAGAGTACTTAAAGGTAAAAAAATTGCCATTATTGGTTTTGGCAGTCAAGGTCACGCTCACGCTTTAAATATGTACGAGAGTGGGCTAGATGTTATTGTTGGGCTTAAAAAAGATAGCAAATCTAAGAAAATTGCCGAAGAGGCAGGTCTTTCTGTTTATGAGCCGGCGGAAGCTTCAAAAAAAGCCGATATCATTATGATGCTCGTTCCAGATCAGGTTCAAAAAGATGTCTATTATTCGCAAATTCGTGAAAATCTGGAAGAAGGAAATATCTTGATGTTTGCGCACGGATTCAACATCCATTTTCATCAAATTATTCCAGAGCCGAATGTCGACGTATTAATGGTTGCTCCCAAAGGTCCTGGTCACCTAGTTAGAAGAACTTACGAGGAAGGAAATGGTGTCCCTGCCCTACTTGCGATATATCAGGATTTTTCAGGTAAAGGAAAAGAGATGGGTTTAGCATATGCCAAGGGCATAGGGGCTACAAGGGCAGGTGTACTCGAAACGACGTTTAAGGAAGAAACCGAAACGGATCTCTTCGGGGAACAGTGTGTTTTGTGTGGTGGAACGAGCGAGCTGGTAAGAGCCGGTTTTGAAACACTTGTCGAAGCAGGTTACCAGCCAGAAGTTGCTTATTTTGAGTGTTTGCATGAACTAAAACTTATAGTGGACCTCATATATGAAAGCGGAATAAGCGGGATGCGTTACTCAATCAGCGATACCGCCGAATACGGTGATTTGATCGTGGGTAAAAAAGTAATTGGAGAGAACTCTCGTGCTGCGATGAAAGAAGCTTTAAAAAGAATTCAAGATGGTGGGTTTGCGAGAGATTGGATTTTAGAGAATCAAGCGGGAAGGCCCGTATTTAATGCTGTAAGAAAGAGAGAGGCCAAACATCAAATTGAGCAGGTAGGAAAGAAACTTCGCTCAATGATGAGTTGGATAAAAAAATAAAGTTATTCTTCATAAAAACTTGCAGTGGTTGAAAATATTGGTTAACATTACTTAAAAAGATTGTGAATGGAGGCACAAAGTATGCAAAAAAGGTATCTTATGACTCCGGGACCCACTTCTGTACCAGCGGAGGTATTGCTGGCTCAAGCACAACCCATGATTCATCACAGAGCTCCGGGATATTCTAAGGTTTTTATGTCTGTTTTGGATGGATCGAAGTATGTTTTTCAAACAGAAAACGACGTTTTAATTTTTAGCTCATCCGGTACGGGAGGGATGGAATCGGCTGTTGTTAATCTGTTTTCTCCCGGCGACAAAGTTGTTGTAGTCAATACCGGTAATTTTGGCACAAGGTTTGTTCAAATTTGTGAAATCTACGGTTTGACCGTTACCGAACTTGCTTACGAGTGGGGGGAAAAAGCAAACCCTTCCGATGTCGCAGAAGCTCTTGAGAAAGACAAGGAGATAAAGGGCGTTTTTGCAACTCACAGCGAGACCTCAACGGGTATTGTTAACGACATTAAAACAATTGGCGATATAGTTAAAGATACAGGCGCAGCGTTTATCGTAGATACTGTGAGCGGACTGGGAGCATTGGAGTTTAAAACCGATGATTGGCACGTTGACGTGGCTATAAGTGGTTCTCAAAAAGCTTTAATGGCGCCTCCAGGCATAGCATTTGTGGCAGTTAGCAAAAAGGCTTGGGATATGGTTGAAAAATCGACTTTACCCAAATTTTATTTTAGTTACAAAAAATCAATGGCTGCTTTGCAAAAGGCTACTCCTCAAAATCCCTTTACTCCCCCAGTATCTCTTATACTTGGTCTGGATGAGGCTTTGAAGATGATAAAAGAGGAAGGTCTCGAAAATATAGTTAAGAGACATAACGTTTTAGGGAAGGCAGCCAGAGCGGGCGTTAAGGCTTTGGGTCTTGAATTTTTTGGCGCTTGCGATGAAACCTCAAATGCCGTTACCGCCATTAAAGCTCCCGAAGGCATAGATGGTAAAAATATAGTTAAGATTATGCGCGAGCAATTTGGAATAACCATTGCGGGGGGTCAAGGCAGGATTGCGGGTAAGATATTTAGATTGGGTCATCTGGGATATTATGATAAATTTGATATTTTGGTTACCTTAAGCGGTCTTGAAATGACGCTTAGAGAGCTTGGTTACTCGTTTGATATTGGTGCAGGGGTATCTGCGGCTGAAAAGGTGTTTATGGAAAATTCTTTTTAAGATTGTCTTAGTCCTAATTATTAATTAAAAGAATAAGGGAGTTGTAGGTAGATGAAGGTTTTGGTCAAAGAAAAAATTGCTGAGGCAGGGGTCGAGAAGCTCAAGGAAGCTGGTTTTGATGTTAATTTTGCTCCAGAGATGTCCAGGGATGAAATGCTAAATGTGATAGATGAGTATGATGGGTTAATTGTTCGAAGCGCAACGAAAGTTGATGAAGAAATTATTTCTAAAGCTAGCAACTTGAGGGTCATCGGGCGAGCAGGTATCGGCGTGGATAATATTGACGTAGATACCGCAACTAAAAGAGGCATAATTGTGGCAAATGCTCCACAGAGCAATATAATTTCGGTGGCGGAGCATACAATCGCGCTTCTTTTGGCCCAATCTAGACTTATTCCCCAAGCATGCTCTTCAATGAGGAGTGGCAAGTGGGAAAAGTCTAAATTTATGGGAGCAGAGGTCTATGATAAAACATTAGGAATCATCGGGCTTGGTCGTATTGGAGCGCTCGTTGCAACCCGTGCTCGCGGTCTGGGAATGAAAACTTTGGCTTATGATCCTTATGTTTCCGTGGAAAAGTTTAGACAGATGGGGATCGAAGCGGTTGAAAAATTGGAAGACTTGCTTAAAAAGGCGGATTTTATAACAATACATTTACCAAAGACAAAGGAGACGTTAGGGCTAATTGGCAAGAAAGAATTTTCTCTCATGAAAGATGGAGTTAGGATAGTTAACACCGCCAGAGGTGGTATAGTTGATGAAGAAGCTTTAACAGAAGCAATAAAGAGTGGAAAAGTTGCAAGCGTTGGAATAGATGTTTATAGCAATGAGCCATATATCGAGGGCTCTCTTCTTGGACTGGAACAGGTTGTGCTTACACCTCACATCGCCGCTTCTACTCAAGAGGCGCAGGACAAGGCGGGAATTATTGTTGCTGAACAAGTTATAGCGGCCCTTAATGG
>DSBK01000024.1 GCA_011046085.1 Actinomycetota bacterium | reverse complement strand
TCAACCCTTTTCTTAGAGATTTATTGTAATAAGGATTGGAGGATTGTTTTTGAAATTTAAGGTACCTCGCGGGACATCTGATGTTGTTTTCGAAAAGGCGGAAAAAAAACAACTCGTTGAAGATACGGCCATAACAATGTTTGAACGGTTTGGTTATAGACCGATTATTACTCCGACTTTTGAGCACACAGAGCTATTTCAGCGAGGAATTGGCGAAAATACAGATATAGTTCAAAAGGAGATGTACACCTTCAAAGATAAGGGCGGACGTAGCTTAACGCTTCGACCCGAAGGAACGGCTCCCGTTGTTAGAGCATATTTAGAGAACGGCCTTGCTTCTAGGTCGCTTCCTGTAAAACTTTATTATTGCGGTCAGATGTTTAGATATGAGCGGCCGCAGGCGGGTAGGTATCGAGAGTTTTGGCAACTTGGAGTAGAAGCAATCGGTACTAAAGACGCGTTTATTGATGCGGAGGTGATTTTGCTTTTAGTTCGTATCTTCGAAGAGATGGGTATAAAAGATTTAGAACTGCACCTAAACAGCATGGGTTGTCCCGGGTGCAGAAAATCCTTCAGCGAAGCTTTGAGAAAATATCTTGCGGATAAAATAGAGCACTTATGTGAAGATTGTCAAAAAAGAGCTCGCATGAATCCATTAAGGGTTTTCGATTGCAAAGTTCGAGGTTGTCAATCGGCAATAAAAGATGCCCCTTTGATATCTAATTTTTGGTGTGAAGATTGTTGTAATCATTTTGAAACCGTTAAGGGTCTTCTCAATGATATGGGTGTTTCTTATATCTTGAACCCTGCCTTGGTGCGAGGGTTTGATTATTACACTAAGACCACATTTGAGGTTAGAACGGAGAGTCTTGGCGCCCAGAATGCTCTTGGCGGGGGAGGAAGATATGATGGGTTGGTCGAGGAATTCGGAGGCCAATCGACCCAAGCAATCGGTTTTGCCATTGGAACCGAGCGGGTTATTATGGCCATGGAAATTTTAAATGAGAACTTTTCCGCTGGTTCAAAAATTGATGTTTTTGTGGCTTCAATTGGCGAAGCGAGAAAAAATGGTTTTAAGATCCTGGACAGTTTGAGAAAAATGGGGATCTCTGCTGATATGGATTATGCCGAAAGAAGTCTGAAGGGGCAGATGAAGTTATCCGATAAACTAAAGGCGTCGCATGTAATGATTTTGGGTCCTGATGAACTCAAAAGAGGAAATTGTTTGATTAGAGATATGAAAAGCGGGGAACAAACTGAAATTAAACTTACGGACATATCTTTATGGGCAAAAAATTGTTTTAAGAAGTAGCTCAAGAACAGAAAGGATAAGTTTTAATGGATAAATCAATACGACATTCACGGCGGACTCACAGTGGCGGATTGCTTAACGATTGCAATGTTGGAGAGAAAGTTACTCTGGCTGGTTGGGTTAACCGACGAAGAGATCACGGTGGACTAATATTTATAGATCTAAGGGATCGTAACGGGGTTGTTCAGGTTGCGGCAGATCCGAAAAATAAAGAAGCATTCAAAATTGCCGAGAAAATTAGAGACGAGTATGTTTTGAGCGTGGAGGGGGAAGTTTCTTTGCGGCCAGAAGGAACGGAAAATCCGAATCTGCCCACTGGGAAGATTGAAGTTATTGCCAGCAGGATATCGGTTCTCAATGTTGCCAAAACGCCTCCTTTCGAGATAGTAGATGATTTAAACGTTGACGAAAACCTTCGGCTTAAGTACAGATATTTAGATATTCGACGCAAACCTATGCTTGATAGTTTAAAACTGAGGCATCAGGTTGTGACAACCGTAAGAAATTTTTTAAATGATTATGGGTTTATCGAGGTGGAGACGCCTTTTTTAACCAAAAGCACTCCCGAAGGGGCACGGGATTATCTTGTTCCCAGCAGGGTTCATCCAGATCATTTTTATGCTCTTCCCCAATCTCCTCAATTATTTAAACAGATTCTTATGGTTTCTGGCATCGAGAGATACTATCAACTTGCTCGGTGCTTTAGGGATGAGGACTTGAGGGCTGATAGGCAACCCGAACATACCCAAATAGACATGGAAATGTCTTTTGTGGAACAAGATGACATTCTTTCTCTTGTGGAAGAGATGATGAAAAGGGTTTTTGAATCGTTGGGTATGAATTTGGAGATTCCGTTTGAGCGCCTAAATTATGATGAGGCGATGGAAAAGTACGGAAGCGATAAACCAGATGTTAGGTTTGGTATGGAGTTGGTTGATGTATCAAAAATTGTTATTAACTCTGGATTTAAAGTGTTTGATAATGTTATAGAAAGTGGCGGAGTTGTCAAGGGCATAAATGCTAAAGGATGCGGAAAATTTTCTCGGAGCCAAATTGATGTTTTAACGAAGTTTGTTTCCGTTTATGGGGCAAAAGGTCTGGCTTGGATTCAGGTAACAGAAGATGGCGAGATAAAATCGCCCATTTCTAAGTTTTTCTCAAAGGAGACAATCGATTCCATAACAAAGACGCTTGATGCTAATTCTGGGGATTTGCTTCTCTTTGTGGCCGACAAAAAAGAGATAGCGTGTGAGTCTCTCGGACAATTAAGACTTCATCTCGCTAAAGAAATGGATTTAATTGATAAGACCACATACAAGTTTTTATGGATCGTGGACTTTCCGATGTTTGAGTACGACGAGAATGAAAAGAGACACAAAGCTCATCATCATCCTTTTACGTCCCCGAATGAAAAAACGATTTCTCTTTTAGATAAAGAACCTCTCTTTGTTAAAGCAAACGCTTACGATCTGGTTTTAAATGGCGTTGAAGTAGGAGGGGGGAGTATTAGAATACATAGTCAGGATTTACAAAGAAAGATATTCAGCTTACTTGGGCTATCTGAAATAGATATAAACGAGAAGTTTGGTTTCTTGATTGAGGCATTTCAATACGGGGCTCCGCCTCATGGAGGAATTGCTTTTGGATTGGATAGACTAATTATGCTCTTAGCAAAAAAAGACACCATTCGAGATGTTATGGCTTTTCCAAAAACTCAGACCGCAACATGTCCTTTAACAGGCGCTCCTGATAAAGTTACGGACAAACAATTAAGAGAATTACATATTAGGGTAAAGTAGATTTTCCCTTTATTTTGATAGGTTTTGCTTCTTTGCCAGCGGTGTTTCGCTGTGATAATATTATTATTAAGTAAGGTTCTGCAATGCTCGTGACGCGGCCTAAATTGAGCCAACATCTCAACATTGGGAGCTTAAGTCTGGGTGTAGAATAAATGCCCCGGCAACGGGGACTTGTGAAGCAACCAGCGGGGCACCCACCTATTGGCATCAGGGTTCAATAGGGGAGCCAAATCACGGCAAAGCGGAACCTTTATTGTCTATAAATTCTTCGAAATCATCGGGTGGTATTTCAGGAAATGGGTCTGTTTGAAAATGAAATCCAGTCAAAATTAGTTGATTTAGCTCCTTTGGCAAGTCGAGTGAGGCCTCAATCAATTGAGGAATTTGTCGGTCAGGATAAGATTGTCGGAGAAGGCAAGGCCTTACGAAGGGCGATCAAAGAAGATAAACTCCGTTCTTTGATATTTTGGGGACCTCCCGGTACCGGCAAAACTACTCTCGCTAGAATAATTGCCAACATGACTGCGTTTGACTTTGTCCAAATCAGCGCCGTAACCTCTAATGTATCGGAAATCAGAAAAACCATTGTTCAGGCCAGAGAAAAATTAGCTATCGAAGAGAAAAAGACAATACTTTTTATTGACGAAATACACAGATTTAACAAATCTCAACAAGATGCGTTATTGCCCGCGGTGGAAGAAGGACTCATTGTTTTAGTTGGGGCCACAACCGAGAATCCCTACTTCGAGGTTAATCCTCCGCTTGTCTCCCGTTCCTGGTTATTTCAGTTTGAACCATTATCCAAAGAGGATTTGTTGCGGATTTTGACCAGGGCTCTGAATGGTGAAAGAGGTTTAGGCGGTGAGAAGGTTAAAATTTCAAACAAAGAACTGGAGCAGATATCCGACGTTGCCAACGGTGATGCTCGTACCGCTCTTAATATATTGGAATCTGCTGTTATGACTACATTGCCAGGAAAGGCGGGGATACGAAGAATAACCAAAGATATCCTTGAAGATGTGTCGCAAAAAAGAAAGCTGGTTTATGGGAAAAAAGGAGATGCCCATTACGATACAATATCAGCGTTCATAAAAAGCATTAGGGGTTCTGATCCCGACGCTGTGCTTTATTGGTTAGCAAGGATGTTATCTGCGGGCGAAGATCCAAAATTTATAGCGCGGCGGATAATAATTGCTGCCTCCGAAGATATAGGGCTTGCCAACTCAAGAGCTCTCGATGTCGCGGTTGCCGCTGCAAGGGCCGTTGAGTTTGTCGGTTTACCAGAGGCGCGCTTAAACTTGGCTCATGCCGCCCTTTATCTTACCTTGTCCCCAAAAAGTAATTCGGTGATAACGGGTATAAATGGCGCAACCAAGGATGTTGAAAATGAAACGACATATTCCGTTCCAAAACATTTAAGAAGCAGTCATTATTGGGGCGCGAAAAAATTGGGTCATGGCACAGGATATAAGTATCCTCATAATTTTCCCAATCATCATGTTGAGCAGGATTATTTGCCGGATGAGCTAAAGTGCAAAAAATATTATCATCCCTCCGATTCAGGGCAAGAAAAAAAGATTCGTGAACAGTGGAATAAAAGAAAAAAAGTACCAAGGAGTAAGGATTAAGGAGAGCAATCGTGGGGGTCATTGCGAGCGGAGCGTGTCAATCCAGAGTTCTCACCATAGGCTAAAGCCCTCGTGATGACAAGGAAAAGGGAAAGGGAAAG
>DSBK01000035.1 GCA_011046085.1 Actinomycetota bacterium | reverse complement strand
TAAATCCAAATTTTTATAAAAAACCCCTAAAGTAAGTCTTTTTAATTCCCGATATATAAAATAGCCCGCTTATGGGTTAGCTAGCTCTTTCATTGGCGCCCCTCTGGTGAAAGAGCTAGTTTTTTCTTGTTAAAACAAATGTCCTGTTAAATGGCATAAATTATTCAAGGTTATCGTGGTGTTTAAGAGACGGTTAGGTTTCTAAATAGAACCTAGGATATGCGGTTTTGTGTGGTATAATGTTAAAATATGCTGTCATCTCGGCTGAATTAAAGGTGATGCTATGAACAATGTTAGACTTCATAGGTCGATGTGGAACATGAGGGTGGCAAAATCACACTTTTTTGTCGGTATGCTGCTCACCGTATGCGCAGGTTTTTTGGTCGCATATTATGCCATATCATATTGGTGGTTCCAGGCGGAAATAATTGGAAAACTTCTAAGTTTTGCTAAAGTTCCTTACGAGTTGTTTCTTCTGGCGAAGCCGATATCTCTAATCGAGGGGATTCCTTTATACTACTATCCCGCCGGCCCAACCTTTCAAATCCCCGTTCATTATCAATCGGTGTCCACGCTTGCGGCGCTCATTGTATGTCTGCTCCTTTTTATAACCATTATTTTGGCATTTAGAGTAAAATTTATCCCGCTTCCAGCCAAGGTTCTCTTCATAATACTTTCTTTCTTGGTCGGGGTCTCACTTTTATACGTCGCCTTCGTCTCGCCGATACCTCCACATCCCTTGTATCGTGTGATAATCGACTGGCAATTTTCCGGCGTAATAATACTCATTTTAATTAGCTCTATTTTTACTTTGACCGTTTTTCCACTTCCGGGGCCAATGTGGGTCAAATTTTTTTGGTTGATTCTAACCCTGGTTTTTTCGATGATTTGGAATACGGTGCGTATATCGCTCGTCGCGGCCACGTTCTATCATCTTGGAAGCTTGCCTTTCCTTCTTATGCATTATCTGATGGGTGTGTATGTCGATTTTATATATGTTGTGGCGTTTTATTCTCTGGCAGTTAGTCATCTGGCAAAGTATCAGGTACGTGAAGCTGAATGGGAGTGAGCTAGATGGTTCTTTTTGTAATCGGCATCATTTTAATTTCTATCTTCACGGTTTTGATAGTTTATACGGTGCGTCATTATATTTTTTTGTGGAATCGATTATTCGGCAAGCAGCGCCGAAATTTCCAAGATCTTCCGAGTATGTATCAACCAAGCGTTTCCGTTTTGGTGCCCATGCATAACGAGGAAAAGGTAGCGGCAAAAATTTTAACCAGACTTGCTGAGACGAATTATCCTAGAGACCGCTATGAAGTCATAATTATCAACGATCATTCTACGGATAAAACCGGTCAAATTGCGGATAAATATGCATCCAAACATAAATTCATAAAAGTTGTTCACAGAACTGAGGGCAAGAGCAGGGGGAAGGCATCTGCTCTTGAAGTTGGCACCGTCTTTGCCAGCCACGAAGTCATCTTAATTTTCGATGCCGACTATCAACCATCAAAGAATTGTGTGCAAAGACTCGTGGCTCCGTTTTGCGACGTGGCGGTGGGCTTGGTGATGGGTAGAGTAGTTCCCTTAAATGCTCCCGAATCTTTTCTTACAAGGATGCTTGATCTTGAAAGATCGGGGGGGTATCAAGTTGATCAGCAAGCGAGATACAACTTAGATTTTATACCTCAATATGGTGGGACCGTTGGAGGGGTTAGAAAGGATGTTCTCCGGGCCTGCGGGAGTTGGGACATTAAGAAACTGGCCGAAGACACCGATATCACATATCGCGTCTTTTTAAAGGGGTGGAAAATAACCTACGTAAATATAGCTGAGTGTTACGAAGAGGTGGTTCACGATTGGAAAGAAAGAAGAGGGCAGCTTAGAAGGTGGGCCATCGGACATAACCAGTGTTTTTATGCTCACGCCTCAAAAACTATCTCTTCTCCCATACTTGGCTTCGGTCAAAAAGTGGATGGTCTTCTTTTGCTCGGTGTTTACATAGTTCCGGTTTTGATGGTTATAGGGTGGCTGTTGGGAATATATGTTTATTTCTTTGGCGCTTACTGGTGGTGGGTCTTATTTGCCGCTCTTTTGTTTACTTTGGCCTATAACAACGTGGGTAATTTTGCGGTCTTCTGCGAGGTGGGAACGAGCGTTGTTTTAGATAAAAGGGGGCGGGCGGTTTGGCTCCTTCCTTTCAATTTGTTTAATTTTTTCGCGAACATGTGGGTATCCACCGAGGCTTTCGTCGTGTCATTCTATGAAAATCTAACAGATGGCCCCGAGAGCGAGCGTGTTCTTGAGTGGGATAAGACGAAAAGGGTTTCAGGTGATCGGACTTCTGAAACCAGCGTAGATGATTGAAAATAAAAAGTTAAAGTGCATTGGCGTCGTTTTTTAAGGAGTGTTTAAATGTTAGATTATTTGCCTTTGTTTTTAATCTTTGCGGGCATATTGTTTTTATGTTTTGTTCCTGCGTTTGTGGAGTACTTGTGGCCGAGGGACGATAAACCTTTGGCGATTGATTTATCGATGGAGCTTGACGAGAGGTATTTCGCCCACTCATTTAGAAAGATTTTAGAACCGGCGTTTACGGAAGGCAGAAAAGATTATGTTTTGGGCGATAATCAAAAACCAGTCTGGCTTCGTGATTTTCCCGTGTTAAAGACCTACCTAAAGATGCATCGAGCCGAGGAAGAAATTTGGCTAGCCGAAGGAGATATAAAAGTTCCTGCAGGTAGCGAGTTCGATTGGATATTGATAGTGGACGGTAATTTCTCAACTGAAGAGGATTGTACGTTTAAAAAGGAGCTCTTTGTCAAGGGAGATGGTTTTATCGGTCAAAGCAACAATTTGCGTTGCGTGACGGCTACAGGAAAATTGAAGTTGGAGAAGGGCACCTTGGTTGATGGTTGGATCGATTCTGATAAAGATGTCGATATCTCAAAAGATTGTGAGATTAGAAGCAGAGCGGCCTCAGGGAAGACCGTATGGATTGAAAAGGGAAGCAAGTTTTTCAGGTTAGCAGGAGAAGAATTTGTAGTAGGAGGAGATGGAATGGTTAAAACCAAATCGAAAGTGAAAGAGATTGTTTTGCCGGTCATTCGATGGACAAAAGAGATGGACGGGCTGGTAAAAGAAAATTTTGAAGGTAAGAATCTCTCTGAAATCAAAGTACTGCTGGAAGAAAAATTTGGCCAAGGAATTCCCGGGATATTGATTTTCAGACGTGCGCGCATCCTTGATTTAATCAAACCGCTTACCAAAATGAAGAGCCAACAGAAGCCGGAATTCTTAAAAGATAACAAGGTGTGGATTCAAGGGGCTGAGTCGGTTCTCGTAAAAGGGGACATTGCCATCTCCGAAGGCGAGACCGTTCCCTATAATATCATCGTTAAAGGGGACCTAACCTCTCACGCGGATGTGGTTTTCCAAGGGGGGCTGCACGCTACCGGTGATATTTTTATCGGTGACAGGAACCGCATTATGGGTTCTATTGTTGGTGCAGAGAAAGTGATTTTGGGAATGGATACCGTTGTTGAGAATTGTGTAGATACCGAGAAAGATATTTTTGTGCGCAAGGGAGTAACCATAGGTACGGAGAAGCGCGGCGGCGGTTTGGCCGCTGGAGGTAAGGTCTACCTGGAAGAGGGAGTTTTGGGTAGATATAAAGTTTATGCGGAAAAAGGCATCCAAACGGTAGAAAATATCGACGATGTTCTTTCCAAATAGCGCCTTATCAAAAAGCTTTTTGGAGATTAAATGAAGGAAAAATCAGCGAAAAATGGTGGCAAAACATACAGAATCCTATATCACTCCATCGCCCTGTTTTTTCTCCTCGGCTTCACCGTTTTTCTTTTTAAACCCTTTTTAGAAGCGGGTTTTCCTTCTGGCTTTGATTCAATCGGGCATTGTTTTAAGGTTAAATACATTGCGGACACGCTCATAAAATATGGAAGGTTTGTTGATTGGTGGGAGCCCTGGTACTGTGGTCATCACCTCCTCCTTTTTTACCCGCCACTTTCTTACATTTTGCCTGTAATCCTTCAGATATTTCTCAACGACCCTGCGCTTGCCGTTAAGATTTCAATTGCTCTGGGCGTCTTTTTTGCGGCACTCAGCATGTATTTTTTGATCTTGGTTTTAATCGAGAAGGGCAAGAATGATCTTTTTAGGACAATGGCTGCGGTGGGTGGAGCGGCGGCCTATGCCTTCAGCCCGGCTTTAATCCACTTTTATGCCGAAACCGGACTTTTTTCCAGTTTTTACGCCATGGTTTTTGTCCCCCTTTGCTTTATTCCGCTTATCAAGTGGCTAAGGACCGGCAGAAGATCATTTTTGGTGGGCTATGCATTCCTTTTGGCCATCATCTTTTTCTTTCACGGCATGGCTGCCACCATGGTCGGTTTCGGGAGCATCCTCTTTGTCGCGGTTTATTTAGCATCCGCCAGGATGACGAAGTCGTCCGGTGAACCCATTTTTAAGGGGATATTTCTCCTCTTCCTTGCCCTCGTTTTGTTCGTTGGCTTGACGGCAATATGGTGGGTTCCATATTTTGCTCAAATTCAAGAGATTGGTAGGGGGGTTATGTTTGACCCCTCGGCTCCCACACACTCCATTCCGCTTAGGTATTTGTTCAAACGGGGCGACGCCTCTTACATTGGCATCAGTTTTTATATAGGATTTTGCGCAATTTTTCTTTCAATTTTTGCTCCTCTTTTTCGAAAGCATAGGGCGGAGGCACTCGGTTTTTGGGCTACATTGCTTTTCGGTATGATTATTAGCTTGGGAACTAACACACCTATCTATCAACATCTCCCCCTCATTAGCACAGTAC
>DSBK01000075.1 GCA_011046085.1 Actinomycetota bacterium | reverse complement strand
TGTACAGGTTAAGAGCTTATCGGACCTGCTGTACAGGTTAAGAGCTTATCGGACAGTTGATAGTTAAAAGCAATTAGCGCTCCCTCCCTCTCTGGTATGATGAGATTGCTAAAAAAACATCTACCAAAGGAGGAAAAATGACCGCTAAAGAAAAGATAGCACAAAGGAAGTTAAGTATGTTGGAACTTGATGAAGAAATTAACCGACGAGCACGGCATTTTTCATTTTTAGTTTTTATTTATACCTGCTTCCCACTTCCGGCCACCAGACTGCCGATTTAAGAGGTATTTTATGAAGGAATTTATAATCATAGATGGTTACAATATCATCAATCGAGAATCAAGGTATAATCAGCATAAAGATGATTTGGAAACCGCTAGAGTTAAATTGATAGAGGATTTGGTGAACTACGGTGCGTTGGTTGGCTGTGATATAACTGTTGTATTTGATGGTTCAGCCAACATAGGAGGTTCTGAAAGAAAGACAAATATTCACGGCGTGGAGGTATATTTCACAAAACGGGGCCAAACGGCTGATTCTTTGATAGAAAAACTTGCTTACGAAGTGAAAAAATTTAAAAAGGTGGTTGTGGTAACCGCCGACTATGATCAACAGAAGGCGGTTTTTAGCGAAGGTGTTTTACGAAAGACACCGGGAGAGATGGCCAATGAAATTATTGAGACGAAAAATCAATCTCTCGTGCCTAAAAAGGTCAAATCAAAGAGGATGTTTTTGGAAGATCGTCTTAGCGAAAAGGTAAGAGAATCTCTCAGGCGTCTGATTTAAAATCCTTGACCTGCCACTCAAAATTTTATATAATTTTTGCAGCTTTTAGCTCATCTTTTTCTTTGGGGGTGGTAACCTCAACATTTAAATTGGCGTTCTAATAATTTCTGGAGGCGATGAATATTGCATACGAACGTTGGATTGACTACATCTCTAGTTGTTGAAGAATTGGCATCCGATGAACCTAAATTATATGATGGCAGACAGATTCGCAAAAAAGACTATTTACCTCTAGGATCTTTTGAAGAATCGGGTGCGGTAATGGCCGCAAAGAACGGAGATAAGAAAGCGCTAGAATTTATTCTTGATAAGTATAAAATTTTTGTCAAAATTAAAGCTCGCTCTTATTTTTTAATCGGCGCCGACAAAGAAGACCTTATTCAAGAGGGAATGATTGGACTCTACAAAGCCATAAGGGATTATTGCGATGACAAACAAACTTCCTTCAAAGCTTTTGCGGAACTCTGCATAACAAGGCAGATGATAACCGCCATAAAAACTGCCACCAGGCAAAAGCATATTCCTTTGAATTCGTATGTCTCATTTAACAGGTCGGCTTATTATGAGGAAGAATCCGAGCGGACTCTGGAAGATACGATTCAGGGAAGCAAAGTTTCGGATCCCATCGATTTAATAATAAGTGGCGAAGAGATAAAAAGCATGCACGACAGTTTCAACGAGGTTTTAAGTGATTACGAAGCCATGGTTGTTAAGTTATATATTGAAGGAAGACCCTATCAAGAGATAGCTGAAAGCTTGAACAGGCACGTGAAGTCGGTTGACAATGCTCTGCAACGCGTGAAGCGAAAAATAGAGTTATATTTGAGACACCAAGTTGTCCATTAATATCACCAGAAATTCCGCGGACGTAAGTCCGGGGATGTATTGGGCTCCTAGGTCTTCTTGTTGGGGCATAAAAAAACTATGTCTGTTATTTTTGAAGATTTTGGCCGGTGTAGCTCAATGGCAGAGCAGCTGCCTTGTAAGCAGCAGGTTGCGGGTTCGAATCCCATCGCCGGCTCCACATATTAAATCTATAAAGACCAGGGCAAACCATCCGAGTCTTTTCATTTCCTTCTCATCCTAGTTATGAAACAATTAAGTTTAAACAATAATTTAATGCGTGCTGGTAATTATAAGGGCGTTTATTATGGCTGGAAAAGAAGTTCACTTCGATAAAACTTATGAATGGGCGCTTGAAATTGGCTTTACTGAGGAAGAAGCGAAACAAATTGCTCATGCCAACTGGCAGATTGATATCATTCAATCCGACGAGCGATATGAGCGTGCCAGGCATTTGAACGTAAACTGGTTAGGTTGGCTATTTTGCAGGGGGGAGCCCAGTCAAATGCGGCATGCCGAGAAACATCTTAAAGAAGCGATTAAAAAGAAGAGCTTAGCGGAACTGGGGGAAGGTCTTCATAGTGTGCAGGATCTCATCTCTCATGGCAAGTGGCCTTTCTTCGGGTATCACTGGCTCGGCCCTTGGTGGGGATTGAGAAAATATAACCCCGACAAAGATTTTTCAGTCGAAAAGATGAAAATGATGGAGTCTAAGACGAAGGATTATTTGAGGAGGTATTTAGAAGGGGCTAGGGAGTAAATTTATCGTGAGATGAACTTACTTAATCATCTGCCTACTTCACTTTCTTGTTTACCCAAAAACTCCTTTTTTTGTGTCTCTCACCCAAGACTCTGCTTGCCCTGTCCCCCTGTTTGCCAACAGGCACGACGTGGCAATCTCAAGATTACTTCGTCTTCCTATTTAACCTCGGAGTCCTCGTAATGACGCCTTATTTGTCACTGCGAGCGGAGCGCGGCAGTCTCTTAGCAACTTATGAAGGAGGAGTTCTTTTTCATAAATAGAACTTTCTTTATATGGAAAAAACGAGTCAGGTTTGGCGACTTTTGAGATTGCTTACTTTGCTTGAAGCCGATGGCGGGTTAAAAGCCAAAGAGCTTGCTGAAAAGTGTGAAGTTTCCGAGCGTCAAATATACCGTGACATAAAAGCTCTTAAAGCAGCCAAAGTTCCAATATATTTTGCAAAAGAAGAGGGCTATAAAATTATGCCCGTATTTTTTCTCCCACCATTGCGTTTCTCGCTTGTTGAAGCCCTAGCAATCCTTTTGGGGTGTGAAGCTTTTTCCAAACATAAAGGCACTCCTTATCATCGAGCATCAGAAACGGCGGTAAGTAAAATTATCGCGTCGCTCCCGTCAAACATAAAAAACACCGCTTGCAAATCGGTCAAAAGCGTTCTTTACGATACGGCTCCAATTGTTGATTACACCGCTTGTCAGAAAATATTCGCAAATCTGGAAGAAGCGCGCCGAAGCAAAAGAAGCGTTGAGATTAATTATTATACGATGGAAAGGCACGAGCTAACCAAGAGATTGATTAATCCATATGGGCTTATATACAGGGTGAGTACCTGGTATCTCGTCGCTTATTGTCATTGGAGAAAAGAAATTTTGATGTTTAGGATAGATAGGATAAAAGAACTTAAAGAAACATCGAAAAACTTTGAGATTCCCTCCAGTTTTTCTCTAGAAGAATACATGGGAGACGCTTGGCAGGTTGTAAGGGGTAAGTCTCAGTTTGTGAGATTGCGATTTTCATCTTCAATTGCCGAGAGAATTTTGGAAAACAAGTGGCATCGCTCTCAAATATTGGAAGTTTTAAAAGATGGTTCCGTGATTATGACCATTCAGGTAGGCGGTCTTTCTGAGGTTATATCCTGGATTTTAGGTTTTGGAAAAGAAGTTGAAGTTCTGGAACCAAAAGAGCTAAGAGAGATGGTAGCGGAAACGGCAAAAGCCATTTTAGAAGTCAATCGTTTTAGTTTAAATAAAAATCCTGGCCAAAACTTATAGAAATGGCTAAATTTAGAAAAAGACTGGTTCATTTTTACTTTGCCGTAGACGATGAGTTGCTTTATGAAATTTTACAAGAGGGGCCGAAAGATTTAGAAAGATTTTTGCATGATTTTGGTCAGTTTATAAAAAAGATATAAAATAATGTGTTGGTCTCAGCTTCAAAAATAGCCAGGGCTTAAACTACTTCAGGATTTTGGATGAGTAAAACTTACTGGATTTTGGAACAAGTAGAAGACGCAAAATTTCCTTATCGCTTGAACATCATTCAGGGCGAAAAGGAAATCATTTGTTTGAGAGTGCAAGAAAGATGGCCGGGAACCAAAGGGCAAATCTTTTGCTTAAATGAGGAAGGCAGGGAGTGGCCCCAGCCCATTGCGGAAATAGAGCGGGTTCCCGTCGTTTCGCTGAGTCGTTATGGAAAACGTCTCGCCATTGTTCTTGATAGGTCAAAAAACAAGAGATGCGATTTTCTTTTCTTAAAAAAATCTTATAAATCTAAAGAGGGCGAATATGAGCAAATTTTTTGGAGAACTCAGCAGGCCCTTCGGGAACGAAGGCCCAGGATAAAACTTACGCTGCAAGGCGCGGAGTCTCTTCAAATTTTAATCGATGCCAATGAAAGATATCCCTGGAGGTTTTCGGGTTGCGAAGTTAAAAAGGCGGGTCTCCCCGCTGGCGACTACGCCCTCGCGGAAAACGACGGTCTTCTGGCGGTGGTTGAAAGAAAGACTTTTGATAATCTTATAGCGGAATTTGGAAGAATGTCCTCTTTTCATCAGACCCTTGGCGAGCTTGAATCCTATCCCCATAAAGCGCTTGTAATCGAAGCCGCCTACGCCGATTTTCTAAAAGCAGATAAGTTAAAATATTATTCTCCGTCTTTTGCCGCCAAAGCCATTGGGGAGCTCCATGCAATGCACCCAAACTTAAGTATTGTTTTTGCCGGCAACAGAAAACTTGCCAATGAATGGACATTAAGATTCTTTTCCGCCGTGAAGTCTCACGAAGATGACGTTCCTCAGCCAAAGGTGGCCGAAGCCGTGGCGGATTACAAGAGCGGGCCGAGCCAAAAACCATGGAAGGGCGGAGTTTATTATGAGGTCAAAAAGGCGATAGAGGAGATGCCAGAGCAGTTTGCCATCTCTGAGTTAAGGGAAGCTTTTTCACACCCGCCTGGCGTCAGGCACGGCGTTTCGGATGTAACCCTGCGCAGAATTCTAAACGATTTAAAAAAAGAGGGCAAAATCAGATGTGAAGGGAAAGGAAAGAAAAGTTATTGGAAAAGAATATAGCTGGTTTTTTTGAGGCCATTGAATAACAGAAAAAAGTCATCACGAGGCGAAGCCGTGGTGATCTCATAAGCAAAGACAAGCTGGTCATTGCGAG
>DSBK01000060.1 GCA_011046085.1 Actinomycetota bacterium | reverse complement strand
TGTTCCCATCCCGAACACAGAAGTTAAGCCGCTCAGCGCCGATGGTACTGCACTGGCAACGGTGTGGGAGAGTAGGACGCCGCCGAATCTAATTAAAAAAGACCCTTGTAAAAGGGTCTTTTTATTTTTCCGAACTTATTTTTTTATGAGCCTCCTTCAGCTCCACTCGGTCGCTTGTTTCTCACTTGCTAATTTCTCAAGCGGGCGGTCAATAACTCGTCCCGATGTACGCCGGGACTCAGATAGATTGACCGGCGCTCGCTGAAAGCCTCGCTTTCCAGCTTTCGAAATTGCTCGTTCGGGCTTCCTCGGATGTCGCTTTAAGGAGACCCATGGAGTTAAAGGAAAATACCTTCTCACCAAAGTCCTCAACTCACCTGCCAACGTCTGATGCCGTAGGCTGTGGCGGGCGGGTAGTCGCTCTACAAGCAACCCACCCGGGTTTTAAAATAAAATCAATAAAAAAATTTTGTTTTGATTTTCCTGGAGGCTGGGAGCTGATAGCTGTTTTAATGATATGGCGATTTAAACAAAACAACGTGCTCGTGTATTGTTGTTTAACTCATCCCATCCGGTTTCAAATTATCTGAATTTTCATTTGCCGCTATAGTTTTATAAAATTTCCTTATATTAAAGTTTTTGGCATATAATAAAGAAAAGTCGATGTTATAATCGTTGGTTATGTTAAGGTTTGTGAAAGAAAAACCGATAATTAATAAATAAAAATTTGTGGGATATGTTCGGAAGGGATGATTTAAATGACTCAAGAAAAAGACATCGATTCAACGATGCGCGAGAAAAGGATATTTTATCCCCCAAAAGAGTTGGCGGAAAATGCTTACATAAAAAACATGGAAGAGTATGAAAAACTCTATAAGGAATCGGTGGAGGATCCTGAGGGATTCTGGGGGAGAATGGCACAAGAGCATCTTAGCTGGTTTCGCAAATGGGACAAGGTGTTAGAGTGGGATTTTTCAAAAATAGGCGAGGTTGAGGGCCCCTATGTTGAATTTTTTAAAGGAGGCAAAATTAATGCCTCTTATAATTGTTTAGATAGGCACCTTAACTCCTGGAGAAGAAATAAAGCGGCCATCATCTGGCAAGGGGAGAAGGAAGAGGATAAGCGCACTCTTACTTACCAGCAACTTCATTCCGAAGTTTGTCGATTTGCCAATGTATTGAGAAAGTATGGGGTAAAGAAAGGAGACAGGGTATTTTTATATTTACCGATGATCCCAGAATTGGCCATAGCGATGCTTGCTTGTGCAAGGGTTGGGGCGATTCACTCGGTTGTTTTCTCTGCTTTTAGCGCCGACGCTTTAAAGAATAGAATGCTTGATTGCGAACCCAAGTTGATTGTTACCGCCGACGTTGATTGTCATAAGGGGAAAGTTGTCAACTTGAAAGAAAAGGTCGACGAAGCCCTCCATGGTTACGATGGAGTTGAAAAAGTTATAATTGTTTGTCAGGGTGATTCAAAATTACACATAGAGCCGAAAAGAGACCTTTGGTGGCATAAAGAAATGAGGGCTGTGGAGGTTTCAAATAACTGCAAGCCCGAAATTATGGATGCGGAAGATCCTCTGTTTATCCTCTACACGAGCGGGAGCACCGGGAAACCGAAGGGAGTTTTACATACCACAGCGGGTTATCTCCTTCACGCGCATCTTTCGGCCCGTTGGATATTTGACATTAAGGATGAGGATATCTTCTGGTGTACGGCGGATATTGGATGGATAACGGGACATTCTTATCTTGTATATGGACCGTTAAGTAATGGAGCGACGGTTTTAATGTTCGGGGGTGTTCCCACCTATCCCGAGCCGGACAGATATTGGGAGATAATCGAGGAGAACAAGGTAAATATCCTTTACACGGCCCCAACAGTTATTCGTGCCTTAATGAGAATGGGGGACGATTGGCCCGCGAGGCACGATCTATCAAGTCTCAAGGTGCTTGGTTCGGTAGGTGAGCCAATAAATCCCGAGGCCTGGATGTGGTACTACAAGGTAATTGGGAATGAGCGTTGTCCTATCGTTGATACCTGGTGGCAAACGGAAACGGGTGGGATATTGATTACCCCGCTCGCGGGAGCTATTCCCACAAAGCCTGGTTCTGCTTCAAAGCCCTTTTTTGGAGTGGTGCCGGAAGTTTTAAGACAAGATGGCTCCCAAGCGGGCATAAACGAGGGAGGCGCCCTTGTGATTACAAAACCTTGGCCCGGGATGATTCGAGGGATGTACGGCGACAAAAAAAATAAGCGTATAAAAGAAGTATATTTTTCAATGTTTCCAGGCAAGTATTTTTCCAGTGATGGCTGCAGGATAGATGAAGATGGATTTTGGTGGTTGATGGGTAGAATAGATGATGTAATTAATGTCTCGGGACACAGGATGGGAACTGCTGAGGTTGAAAGCGCTCTTGTTTCTCACAATTGTGTTGCCGAGGCGGCGGTAGTAGGATTTCCTCACGAAATTAAAGGACAAGGGATTTACTGTTACGTTACCCTAAAAGAGGGGAGTGAGCCGTCCGAGGAATTGAAGAAAACCCTCATTTCTCACGTTAGAAAAGAGATTAGCCCCATTGCCACGCCGGATAAAATTCAATTTGCCGACGCTTTGCCCAAGACTCGTTCGGGCAAAATAATGCGGCGAATTTTGAGAAAGATAGCAGAGGGCGACATTGAAGGAATAGGCGATATCTCCACGTTGGCAGATCCTTCGGTGGTGGATGCGTTAGTTAAGGATAGGCAATAGTTATTAAGCAGATGGCGGGAGGGTCTATTTTAATGGACTCTTCTGCCGTTTTGAATTAGGCGCGACTGTAACAGGGTAACGTGTGGAGGGTATAGGGTAAAGTCAAAAAGTTTATAAAAAAATTCCTGTTGAATACCACCTAACTCTGCTGGGTGGATGTCGGCAGATACGGCTGGCCGTTTTTAGTTTTTCATTTTCAGTTTTTAATTTGGAATGAGTTGCGTCCCATTTTTTAAATGTCAATTATTTAACTATTGGACAACAACTAATAAATATTGCACAGCGTTGCCCGATATAGTAATTTGTAAAGTTAGCTGATTAAAAAGGAGGGAAAGTGTTGAAAATTACCGAGGATATGACCATCGCTCAAGTTATGCAGGTAAAACCCGACGCAGTGGAGATTTTTCGCGAGCGGGGGATGGGATGCATGGGGTGCGCTATAGCTAGCGGGGAAACGATTGCAGAGGCGGCGCTGGTTCACGGATTGAGCTTGCAGGAGCTTTTGGACGAACTAAACAAGGGTAGTGATGGATAAAGGGAACGAGACGATCGTTCCGATAAAAATAGGACATTTAAAGATATGCCTGGCGGCCGTCATCTGGGGTTCGCTGGGCATATTTATTAGAGCCGTCGATTTGCCCGTTACAACAATTGTCTTTTTTAGAGTTACTTTTGCGACGGTAGCAATTTTTGTTATCATTTTGGCTCGGGGGAATTTGTCGCAACTAAGATTGCGCAAACATCGCGGCTTGATGATTCTTAGAGGTTTGGGGCTCACCATAAACTGGCTGCTGTTTTTTTACGCCCTTACGCTTACCACCATCGCCAATGCTGTTTTGCTAACTTATACCGCTCCAATTTTCATCGTGTTCTTGTCGGCAATAATCTTAAAAGAGAAAGTTGAATTAAAAACGGTTTTTTCGTTAATTGTTTGTATGGCGGGAATCGTTTTAATAGTTTTTCCCGGCCTAAAAATTGGAACGGGGGCTCATCTTATTGGAATGATATGCGCCTTGGGCTCCGCAACAACGTATGGGCTTCTTGTTATTGCAAGCAAGTATTTGCTTGGTGAATATATGCCTGAATCATTGGTTTTTTATGAATCTTTTGTTACTTTTCTTGTTTTGGCTCCTTTTGTTTTGGTAAATTTCTCAAAACCGTCCTCCCTTGAGTGGTTGCTTTTGGCAATCATGGGTATTGCCCACACCGCCTTGGCGGCCCTTCTTTATACGAGCGGTCTTAAGCAAATTAAAGCTCAATATGCTGGCATCTTTGCTTATCTTGATCCGCTAACGGCCATAATATTGGCGTTTTTGTTTCTTTCTGAAACCCCGACCGCTTACACGATTATTGGAGGAGTTTTTATTCTAACAGGCGGGTTAACTATAATTATCCAGAGACGTGTTGAGCAACCGCTTATACCCGATTAGGCAAGTCTATTTGTAAACGAGGTTTATTAGAGTTATTCGAGCTAGAAATATAAGCAGCGCAAGAAGCCACCACCATTTTTTAAACAAATTATTTTCCAACATGCCGTTGTCCCGCATCGTTACCCATATGTATCCAATTGTGTAGCCAAGAAAAGCCCCGGCTAAAACGTCGCTTAGATAATGTACTCCGAGATAAATGCGGTTGAATGCGACAAGCAAAGCATAGACAAACCAAGGATATTTTATGAATTTAAATTCTTTGTGTTGGGCAAGGGAGGTGACTTTAAGAAGGGCTACGATACTAAAGAGTAAAGTTGTGTGTCCGCTGGGGAAAGAATAAGTATTATTTGTACTCAATGGATTAATAAGAAGAACCTCATAAGGGCGGGGTCGCGAGATGATCACCTTTAATATATCCGAGGTCAAAGTGGCGGAGGCGATACCGCTCCACATTGTAGGCAACCACCCACCCGATTTTTTTTGTAGAAGATAAAGCGAGAAGAGACCGAGGAAAAGATAGGCAATCCGAGACTCTTCAAAGAGCAAGATGAAAGAATTCAGGGCGTTTACCCGGTGACTTGAGACAAATATCACAATGGTCTTGTCAAAAATTAAAGACAGAGCAATAAGGGCGGTAAAGATGATGGATTTAGTTTTGAAGCTCATGACTCTCCTAAAAAGAAAAACCCCGCAGTGACACTGCGGGGTTAGAAACGCCGATGTAGTTATCGCTTAACCACGTTGGTGGCTTGAGGTTTTCCATTGTTTCCTTCCACGACCTCAAATTCGACACTATCTCCTTCGTTTAAGACCTTAAAACCTTCGTCTTGGATGGCGGAAAAATGAACAAATATATCCTCCCCATTGTCCTGCTCGATGAATCCGTAGCCCTTTTTTGCGTTAAACCACTTTACTTTACCTTGAGCCATTACCGTAAACCTCCTAAAAAAATTAAAACAATATTACAAGAAAGGATAATGTTCTTAAATAAAAAAGTCAACCAGT
>DSBK01000074.1 GCA_011046085.1 Actinomycetota bacterium | reverse complement strand
GTTTCCAAAGATAACTTGGAGGGTGTTATTGAGGCTTTGCCCGCCATGAAGAGACCGACCGTAAATCAACTTTACAACTCGGATTATTTGGAAGTGACCACTGTTGTTGATAAAGCCAATGTAAACATATTGATTCCGAGATTAAAAGAGCAAGGAGCCGAAGATATTTTAGAGATGGATATTGCGAAGATAGTTAGGTAGCAAATGGCTTATGGCAAATGGCTTATGGCAAATGGCTGATAAATGAAGAATGCCAGATACCTGGTACAGGGCTGTGCCTGGTCTTATGAAAAAACTAAAATTAAAAATTAAGAATGGTTTTAAGACTTTTCATTTTAAATTTTTATATTTTATTTTTTAATTTGAAATAACCAACAAACTACCGACTCCCCGCTAAGAGATTCCCGACTAGCCCATCTTCTCGTCCAACCCCTTAATTGCTTGCTGGAGTTCGTTTTGGCACAGCGCTGTAGTCAGATCACCGCGGGTTTTTTCCATAATCGAGCGGGCTACATCTGTTGTTCTCCTTAGTCCTCTTGTGATTGCTTCTGGATAGCCAAACGAGGCAAGAATATAAAACATATCGTCCATCGTTTTTAAAAACTCTTCCGCTTTTTTAATTTTACCAACTCTTAAAAGATCAAGAGATCTTCTTCTAAGTTCTCCAATTGCCTCACCAAGCCCATTTAAAAAAGCGTTGTATTCTACTCCCAGCTCTTCGGGGGACGGGAGTTCTTTATCAAGAATCAGCGCTTGAGTAATGATTGCTTCGGCATATTCTTTTTGAGCGTCGTGAACAAATCCAGCGTAGAAAATGTCTGGGTGATCTTTGAGCGTCATCTTGCATTCTTCTAAGTATATTTTTGCCTGTGACAAGAGGTCGTCCGCCAAATTGTACTCTTCACGATGAAGTGCCCTTACCGCGCTTGTAGAACTTTTTAGGGCTTGTCGTGATGAAGACAGCGCTTTTTCTCTGGCCTCTTCCTTTACGTCAAATTTTTTTCTTATACCATCTGCTATTTTCTCCAAAGGTGTTAACATTTCCAATCATCCTTTGCGTATTTAAATAAAAATTTCTTAAGGTTATTTTAAACTTAAAACGGTTTTTTGAAAAATTTAATTTTCACGGTCAAAATTTGCTATTATAATTTTATAAAAATAAGAGGTGAAATTAATGAAATCAGTCTCTTTTTTGACCGTATTTTTTGCGGGTATTTTTACTTTTTTTTCTCCCTGCGTTTTTCCCCTAATTCCAGGTTACATATCCTATATCACGGGCGTTTCTTTTCAAACCTTAACTGAGAAGAAGAATACAAGTTTTAGATTCATATTTGTTCGTATTCTGCTTTTTGTTTTGGGTTTCACTTTTATATTTACGTTGATGGGAGCCACGGCTAGCGTCATTGGAGGATTTTTCCAAACGCATCGTCGAATTCTAATGATCACCGCGGGGATTACCATAATTTTATTTGGTTTGCATTTAATGGGTCTTCTTAAAATAGGATTTTTAGAGCGGGAAAAGCGAGCACGAGTAAGAAAGGGAAATGGCTTAATTTGGCCATTTGTCATGGGCATGGCTTTTGCTGTTGGATGGACGCCATGTGTTGGCCCCATTTTAGGCTCTGTTCTCCTTATAGCAAGTGTCACGGATTCAATTTATTCAGGAATGTTGCTTTTGGCTACTTATTCATTGGGTTTTGGTTTACCGTTTTTAATTGTGGGTTTGAGCATAAATCAATTTTTAAAATTTTTTACGGGAATTAAAGGGGCGCTTCCCTACATAAAAATTGCGAGTGGTGGAATTCTAATATTATTTGGTGTTTTGCTTATCCTAAACAAGCTTTCCTTGCTGGTTCTGAGCGTTTAGAGTGTTTTGCGTTGTGATATAATTTATGAAGATGGCTCTTTCAGTTAATTTAGAAAAACAGTTAAAGATTGTCCCTGACAAACCAGGAGTTTACCTATTTAAGAATGCAAAAAATTATCCCATTTATATTGGCAAGGCACGTTCTTTAAAGAAGAGGGTGCGCTCATATTTTCAAAAACCTTCGTCCTTTTCTCCAAAAACACTAAAACTCGTTGAAAAAATAGACAGCTTAGATTTTTTTGTAACGGATAATGAAATTGAAGCGCTTATTTTGGAGTCCAGTCTCATTAAAAAGCATAAACCTCACTATAATGTCAGCTTACGTGATGATAAAACTTACCCTTACATTGGTATGTCTTTAAAAGAAGATTTCCCCAGAATTTTTGCGACTCGCGATGCTCACGGGAAGGGTTTCCAATATTTTGGTCCTTACACCAAAGCGTATGCTATGAGAGATACATTAGATGTCTTGCGAAAGATATTTCCATTAAGGAGCTGTTCAAATTCCAGGTTCAAGAGGGCTAAAAATACTTCATCCCCTTGTCTTTATTACCACATTAAAATGTGTACAGCTCCATGTGTTGGTGTTGTTAGTAAAGAAGATTATGGAGAACTGGTGAAGCAGGTAATCCTTTTTTTGAAAGGAAGACAAGATGAAGTTATTTCGGTTTTGAAAAGGCAAATGAGAATGGCTGCTGACAAATTGGAGTTTGAAAAGGCGAGTCAGTTAAGGGATCAAATTGAGGCAGCTAAGCATGTTATCGGACACCAAAAAGTTATTTCTGGCGCCAAAGAAGACCAGGATATAATCGCGATTGCTATGAATGAAAATATTGCGAGCGCGACCATCTTATTTGTCAGAGATGGAAAATTGATTGGGAGTGAAGATTTTGCGCTTAATCAAGGAGAAGCGGATGAAAATGAGATTTTGGCTTCTTTTCTGAAGCAGTTTTACTCAACGGCAACAGTTATACCAAAAGAGATTTTTTTGGAAAGGGATATTGATGAGAAAGCGATTATTGAAACATGGTTAAGCCAAAAGCGTGGGAGAAAAGTAAAGATTGTCGTTTCTCAAAAGGGTGAGAAAAAAAGACTTGTTGAAATGGCTGCCAGGAATGCTTCATACGCTTTGGAATTTTATAAGGTTAGAAAAAAGCTGAAAGAAGAGGAAATATATCGATCGTTAAATGAACTAAAAGAAGGTCTTTGTTTGAACTCTTTGCCTTACAGAATTGAGGCGTTTGATATATCAACAATCCAGGGGAAGGAATCCGTTGGCTCCATGGTTGTTTTCAAGGATAGTTTCCCCAGAAAGGAATGGTACCGAAAATTTAAGGTGAAACGGGTTGAGGGCTTGAATGACTTCGCGATGATAAAAGAGGTTGTAAAGCGAAGATTTGCTCAATATTTACAAGAAAGGAACAAACCCGCAAGCTCTTTTGGCCAGAAACCAGATCTTTTAGTTATAGATGGAGGGAGATCACAACTAAATGCGGCGTCGGCTGCTTTAAACGAGTTAGGACTGGATGGCATCCCGGTTATTGCTTTGGCAAAGAAGAAAGAGGAGATATATCTCCCGGAAGTTAACCAACCGATTTCTTTGCCTCAACACTCGAGAGGACTTAATTTATTGCGGAGAATAAGAGATGAAGCCCACCGTTTTGCCATTGGATATCATAGGGATTTAAGAGCCAAGAGGATGGTTGAGTCAATTTTAGACGAGGTGCCTGGAATTGGAGAGAAGCGGAAAAAGAAATTGGTAGAGCACTTTGGTTCGTCTAAAGAGGTTGCAAAGGCAAAGGTAGCAGAACTTGAAGGGGTCTTGCCCGCCAAAATAGCTCAAGGCGTTTACAGCTATCTGCATGCGGTTAAGGAGAAGGGTGAAAAAAGATAGATTTTTATTTGTTTGTTATGAAATTGTACACGGAATTGGCGCCCTTGTATTTAGTGATAAAGGACTAATTGGTCTCATTCTTCCTTATGTTAAAAAAGAAGAAACCCTGCGGGAAGTTTATAAAAAGTTCTCTTCTTCCGTTGATTGCGAAATTACCGAGATTTCAAGGGATAAAGACAGTTTGATCTGGCCGCTATTATATTATTTTCAGGGCCGAGAAGTTAAATTTGATTATGTCTTAGATTTAAGAGGATTTACTAAGTTCGAGGAAGAAGTTTATAAGGCTGTGATTTCTGTACCTTTTGGTGAGCTAAGGAGTTATAAG
The DNA here is from genome assembly GCA_011046085.1 of Actinomycetota bacterium. Lineage (GTDB taxonomy): Bacteria > Actinomycetota > Aquicultoria > UBA3085 > Oleimmundimicrobiaceae > DSBK01. The sequence continues at coordinate 1,161 of DSBK01000074.1, read as the reverse complement.
TGGGTAGCTGAGACTATCGGTAAATCAGGCGCATATCGAGCGGTTGGGAACGCTTTAGCAAAAAATCTTATTCCAATAGTTGTTCCATGCCATAGAATAACTTCTAATGATGGTAGATTGGGAGGATGGAGCGGAAAAGAGGGCTGGAAAAGAAAACTACTTGAGCTGGAAGGGTTGAGAAACGAGGGTTAAAAGTTTAAAGTGTAAGGGCAGATGGCAGATGGGAAAGTAAGAGGAATGGGTAAAGTAAGGATTGTAGAGTATGGAGCATGGGGTATAGGGTATAGTAAAATCAACAATCTGGCCAAAGCACAGCTCCTGTATCAGACAAGCTCCCCACTCCTGACCAACAGATTCCCAACTAAAAGAATGGAGGCATTATGAAATTTATTTCGAGATTGACGATCACGGCTTTGGCAATTTTAGTTGTTGCATACATACTGCCAGGAATAGTTGTTTCTGAGGGTTTGACTTTTGAAGGATTTTTAACTGCTTTAATTGCGGCGCTTATGCTTGGCGTTGTAAATGCTTTACTCAGACCGATTTTAATGATTTTAGCTTTGCCAATAAATATGTTAACCTTGGGATTATTTACTTTTGTGATAAATGCTTTTTTGCTTATGGTTGTTTCTTACGTTGTTCCCGGTTTTATGGTTTTAAATTTTGTTTCAGCGCTCATTGGTTCATTTTTAATTAGCGCAATTAGCACAATTGCTTCTTACGCGATTACTTAAGATGATTGAACTAGACGGAGAGGATGATAAATTTGGAGTTTACCATTATTACTGGTTTATCGGGCGCAGGAAAATCTGAAGCAATTAGATGTCTTGAGGATATGGGTTATTTCTGCATAGATAATCTTCCTCCAAATCTAATTATGAAGATGGCCGAACTTTGTTCGTTGCCGGGAAGCAAAATCGACAAAGTTGCGTTGGTTATAGATGTTAGGGGCGGAGATTTTTTTGATGCCCTTTTTGAATCTTTGAGGGAAATGAAAAACAGAGAAATAAAGTATCAAATACTTTTTTTAGAGGCCTCTCATGAAGAAATCATAAAACGTTTTAAAGAAACTCGCCGACGTCATCCTCTATCTTTAGGTGGAGAAATTGAAGAAGGGATTCAAAGAGAACGGTCCATTCTTGAGGGCTTAAGAGGTCGGGC
>DSBK01000096.1 GCA_011046085.1 Actinomycetota bacterium | reverse complement strand
GTATGACGAAAAACTTAGAGAAGTTGCAAGGAGGGTTGCCGACAAGGAAGGCATAGATGTAAAAGAAGGTGTGTATGCGGGCGTATCTGGTCCCTGTTATGAAACTTTGGCTGAAGTCAAGTTCCTCTCGTTAATTGGAGCGGATGCGGTTGGTATGTCTACCGTTCCTGAAGCGATAGTTGCCATGCATTCCGGGTTGAAAATTTTGGGGATTTCTTGTATTACTAATTCCGTTGAAAAAAATGAGAGTTTGTCTCATGATAAAGTTTTAGTTAGGGCGAAGAAAGTCTGGTCATCTTTTGAATTGTTGATAAGGGGTATAGTGAAAAACTTATAAATAAAGGAGAGTTGAGCGTGAAGTACGATATTAAAGACAAAAAATTGGCAGCAGAAGGGAAGCTTCGCATCGAGTGGGCTGATAATCAAATGCCCGTTCTTAGGATGATGAGGAGTGTTTTTGAGAAGGAAAAACCTCTTAATGGAGTGAAGGTTTCCGCATGTTTACATGTTACAACTGAGACAGCAAATTTAATGAGGACACTTAAGGCAGGAGGGGCCGATGTTTTTCTATGTGCCTCCAATCCTTTAAGCACGCAGGATGATGTGGCGGCTTCTTTGGTAGTGGATTACGAGGTTCCTGTTTTTGCAATTAAAGGAGAAGACAATAAAATTTATTATCAGCATATTAATGTTGCAATTGATCATAAACCGGCGGTGGTTATAGATGATGGGGCTGATTTAATTTCCACCCTTCACTCCGAAAGAAAAGAGGAATTGGGCGGTGTTATAGGAGGGATGGAGGAGACAACAACCGGTGTTATCAGGTTAAGGAGCTTAGCTGACAGAGGTCTTCTTAAGTTTCCCATTGTTGCGGTCAATGATGCTAACACCAAACACTTATTCGATAATCGTTACGGCACCGGCCAGAGTACAATTGATGGTATTTTAAGGGCAACCAATGTTTTGTTTGCTGGAAAGGTTGTGGTTGTGGGCGGATATGGTTGGTGTGGCCGGGGAGTTGCCACTCGGGCGAAGGGAATGGGAGCCAATGTGGTAATCATTGAGATTGATCCATTGAAAGCATTGGAAGCGGTTATGGACGGTTTTAGGGTTATGCCATCGCTTGAGGCAGCAAAGATTGGGGATATTTTTGTTACGGTAACCGGTGATATACATGTCTTGCGAAAAGAGCATTTTGAATTGATGAAAGATGGTGTGATACTTGCAAATTCCGGTCATTTTAATGTTGAGATAGATATTCCCGCATTAGAAAAAATATCCAAAGAAAGGCGAAGAATCAAAGAGTTTGTTGAGGAGTTTACATTGGACAATGGTAATCGCGTTCATTTGCTTGCCGATGGGCGCTTGGTTAATTTGGCGGCCGCGGAAGGGCATCCCGCAAGTGTCATGGACATGAGTTTTGCAAATCAAGCGCTTTCAGCCGAGTTTATAAAGCGGAATTCAGATATTTTAGAGAATAAAGTGTACTCCGTGCCAAGTGAAATTGATGAACGAATCGCGCAATTAAAGCTCTCTTCGATGGGAATCGAAATAGATAAATTGACTAAAGAACAGGAAGAATATTTGAGTTCCTGGGAGATGGGGACATAAGAAATAGCAGATGGCAGATGCTTGCCCCCGCTGGCGAGACTGATGGCTGATGGCGAAAGGCAAAATAAGGGTAAAAGGGTAGCGGGGGAAGGGTAAGGTCAAAAAAACCAATCAGCAATCTGGCCGGCAAAACTCCTCACTACTGACTATGAGACTCCCGACTGGACGGGTATAGAGTTAAGACTGAAGACTGAAGTATGCAGGTTAAAGCGAAAAACGTTTCTGTCCGTCATTGCTTGCCGGCAGGCACGGTGAGTCTCGATGTTTATCGGGGTGAAGCAATCTCTAAACCAGAGACGTGTGACTATGTAACCAAGTAACTAGGGAACTGATATATGAATCTAATTGAAGCTGGTAAGCGTATATATGAAAAAGGTCTTGTTGTTGGCAAATCGGGCAATATTAGTTATAAGCTGGATGAAGGTAGAATTTTAATTACGGCAACAGGAACCTGCTTGGGAGTTATTACCGATGGTGATTTGGTTGTCGTTAATTTAAAAGGCAAGGTTGTTAAGGGACACAAAAATCCTTCAAGCGAGATGCGCATGCACTTGGAGATATATAAAGCTTATAAAAGTATAAAAGCGGTGGTGCATACGCATTCTCCCTATGCATCTGCTTTTGCCTATTGCGGTAAGAAATTAAAGTCGGTTAATCCCGAAAGCGAAATATTCTTAGGGGAGACTCCGATTTTATCTTTTTTTCCTCATGGAACTATGGAACTCGCAAAGGCAGTTACCGACACCCTCAAAGACAGCAAGGTTACGCTCATGGAAAAACACGGAGTTGTCACCGTTGGCAAAGGCCTTTCTCAAGCGATTGAATTGGCCGAGCTTGTGGAAGAGACGGCAAAGATTAATTATTTAGTGGAGACGCTTGCTAAAAATAAGGGTGAAGGGTAGAGAGTCCATAGTTAACAGTCGGGAGTCGGTAGTGAAAGGCACTGATGGTAGATGGTGAATGGAAAAAGAAGGGTAAGGGTTGATGGGTAAAGGTAAAAGAAAAACGAAAAATGAAGAATGAAAAACTATAATTAAAAATTAAAAAAGTTTTTAGATAATTTTTTAAGGATTTTGTTCCATTTTGAATTTTACTATCTAGTTCTACCTGTCTGCCGCCGTGCCTGTCGGCAGACAGGGCAGGCACGGCATTTTTATATTTTAATTCTTAATTTGAGTTAACTCCCCACTATCGACTAAGAGACTAGCAACTGAATTGCTGGAAGGCGATTTGATATGATAAAAACAATTGAATGGAAAAACGGCAAAATTAGGATGATAGATCAATCAAAACTCCCCTTAAAAGAGGAGTTTTTTGAATGCTCGGATTATGAGTGTGTAGTTGATGCCATAAAATCGATGAAAATTAGAGGGGCTCCGGCAATTGGTGTGGCGGCTGCCATGGGGATAGCTTTAGGAGCTAAAAATTCTTCGGCGAGCAATGTTGATGGGCTGCTTGGTGAGCTTGAAGTTATTTGCAAAGAGCTGAGCAAGGCTAGGCCAACGGCCGTAAATCTCTTTTGGGCGATTGAGAGAATGAAGAAGATTATTTGCTTGAGCAAGTGGAGCCGAACAGATGACCTTAAAAGGGATTTGGAGGACGAGGCCATTAAAATAGCTGAAGAAGATGTGGAAGCAAGTAAAAAGATGGGGAGGATTGGAGCTTCTTTATTGAAAAACGGGGATAATGTTTTAACGCACTGCAATGCCGGCTCTTTGGCTACGGTGGCTTATGGAACCGCCCTCGCTCCAATCTATCACTCTTTAAAAGAGGGTAAAAAAATTCATGTTTATGTGGATGAAACAAGACCGAAACTACAAGGCGCGCGTTTAACCATTTGGGAATTGAATAAGGAAAATGTTCCCACTACTCTAATAACAGACAATATGGCCGGTTATCTTATGAGCCAGGGTAAGATAGATAAAGTTTTTGTAGGTGCCGACAGAATCGCGACAAATGGGGATGTTGTAAACAAGATTGGCACCTATTCGTTGGCGGTTTTAGCCAAAGAACACAATATACCATTTTATGTGGTGGCTCCGATTTCCACTATTGACTTTAATGTGTTATCAGGAAACGAAATTCCCATCGAGGAAAGAGACGGGGGTGAAGTCACTCACATTGGTGGGGTTCAAATAACCTCCAATGGAGTTTCTGTTGTCAACCCTGCCTTTGATGTGACGCCCAATTTGTTAATAACCGCAATTGTAACCGAAAAAGGGATATTGTATCCGTCCCTTAAAGAAAAAATAAATAATCTAAGATCATAAGGTTTTAATTATGCTCCTTCTTTGTTATAAATAATCCCTGCCTGTCGGCAGACACGGCAAAATGGAGGACCTAATTTGTGGAAACTATGTCTTTGTTTAGTTTAATATTTTCTGTGGTTCTGCTCATCGCCTTGGGTTATGTAAGCCGGGTTACAAAGCTTCTTAAGCGCGATGATTCTGCAGTTTTGAACAATATTATAGTTTATCTGGCACTTCCTGCCTTGATTTTTTTGGCCATTCGAAACTCTGAAATTTCACTGAACTTTTTATTAATCCCTTTAGTTGGATGGGTTGTGATGTTGGGTTGTGCCGCTATCGCTTTCTTGTTAAGTAGAATTTTTAATCTTAAAAGACCAACCATCGGAGCATTTTTATTGGCTGCGGCGATAGGCAATACGGGTTATATCGGCTACCCCTTATCTCTTGCTTTTGGGGGTCAATCGTTTTTGGTGCGGGCAATTTTTTTCGATATTTTTGGAACTGTGTTGTTTGCTTTTACGGTCGGACTTTATTTTGCCGAGGTTTATGGGGCCAATGGGCAAAAGATTCATAAAATAAAAGAGATTTTAACTTTTCCGCCCCTAATTGCGCTTTTTTTTGGGCTTGTTCTACACGATTTAGATCTTCCTTTGTTTTTTTTAAAAAGCTTGGAGTATTTAAGCGCGGCGGCTGTGCCATTAATCATGATTTCGGTGGGTCTTTCTTTGCAATTTAAGAAGTTGGGAGAGTATAAGCTGCTGCTTTTTTTGCTCTGCGGTATAAAACTTATTCTTTCTCCGGCACTGGCATATTGTGTGGGGAAAATGGTCAGCTTGCCGCCCATTTCTCTAAATGTAGTCGTTCTTGAAGCATCGATGCCCATTGCTTTGCTTGCTTTTATTATAGGGTTGAAATATGAGCTGGATGTGGACTTTCTGCCTGTCGCGATAGCCATAGCTACCCTCATGAGCATGGTTACCGTTCCTATTTGGCAGTGTGTAATTGCTCTTCTTTGATTGGAGTTTAGATGAAGGATACATTCAGGGGATTTCTCGATTTATTGTTTCCCGCCAGGTGCAGGGTTTGCGGCGTTTTCTCCAAAAACATTTTGTGTTCTAGTTGCTTGGATTCTTTTTCATTTATACACCCCCCGATTTGCAAAAGATGTGGCAAGCCATGCAACATTGAGGTTGACTTTTGCAGAGACTGCCGTAATCGATATAAGTTTTCAACGGTTCGCTCGCTTGGTTGTTACGAAGGAAACTTGAAAACCGCAATTCACGAATTTAAATACAGAAATGCCAGAGGACTGGCGAAGGTGTTTGGTGAGGCAATGGTTGATTTAATGAACAATTTTGAAGAAGCGGAGCTAGTTACCTACGTGCCTCTTAGTCGTAAAAAACAACTCAAAAGAGGGTATAATCAGGCACAACTC
>DSBK01000041.1 GCA_011046085.1 Actinomycetota bacterium | reverse complement strand
CTCAGAAAAGAACTTACTTCTTCCTGAAGGGCATTTTCTTGGCCAGACTTGCGAAGATGCTCGATTGTGGTTTTTCTTCTGGTTCCGGGGCGAGAAGTCTGGTGACGATATCTCTTTGGGTAATTATGCCAACCAATTTTTCCTCATGGAACACAGGCAAAAGCCTCAATGCGTGCTCGAACATCACATCCAGAACTTCACCCAGGGAATATTCTGGGGTTATTGTGACGACGGGGGAGACCATTATGTCTTTAATCTGACTTGCAAAAAGGCTTTGAAGGTGTTCTGACCTAAAGATTTTTAAGAAGTCCTTTTCGGTTACGATGCCGGTCAACTTCCCTTCCTTATCGATGACGGGAAAGCCGTGAAAATTATGTTCCCTAAATTTTTCGGCAAGTTCTTCGAGACTGTCGTCCTCATTTACCGTGACAACTTTTTTCGTCATGATTTGCTCCACCTTAATGCGGGGTAGCCTGTGCATTTTAGTTATCTCCTTTCTTCGGGAACTTCGTTTGCTTTAAAGATAGCCCATTTGGTGAAAGGGGGTCCTATAATTTGAAAGATTAGTGTTGTCCCCGCGATTACGTTTATTGCCAATAATCCAAGCTCCCGTCCCGCTGCGCCATAAGCTTGAAAATCGCTAAGCGCTTGTATTGACAAACCTATCGCCACACCAGCTTGGGATAAAAGACAAAAGCCGAGATATTTTCTCACGGTCTCCGGTGCATTTGACACGCGTCCACCGATCCATGTACCAATACTTTTTCCAAGTACCCTGTTGACTATATATGCTAATCCTATAAGGCCGAGTTTTGCTAGTAAACTTACCTGAAGTCGTGCTCCCGCAAGTATAAAAAACAGGACGAATATTGGTGGAGTAATTCTTTGAACTACGTCGAATATCTCAGTTCTCTTGGTAAGGTTAATAACGGTAGCTCCCATGGCCATGTTAGATAGAATTAGGGAGGAATGAAACGTTAAGGCAAGTCCGGTGCAAAGCACAATTGAACCGACACCTAAAATCATTAGGGCTTCGCGATCGTGCATCTTTTTAATTGTGTAAGCCAATACGATGCCGATGAGCATCCCTATAAACAAGGAGCGGCCAATTTCTAAAAACGGTCCCTCCAAAAGATGAAGGATTGATGATATATTTTCATGAGTCAGAAGGGTTTTTATCATTACGGTTGCAAAAGCATATATCATGATTGCCGCGGCATCGTCCAATCCCACAACAGCATATAGGGTTGTTGTAAGAGGGCCAGATGATTCGTACTCTCGCAGGACATCAACCGTTGCGGCGGGAGCAGTTGCAGATGCCAATGCTCCAAAGAGGAGGGCGACCGTAAGTTTTTGTGTGAAGGCGTAGATGGCAATGGTTACGAAGAGAAAAGCACCGAGGCTTTCCAGAATTGTGATGGTAAAGATGCTTTTCCCGAGCTTCTTAAATACCGCGATGGCCATCTCTCCGCCTATCGCAAAACCGATGAAGGCGAGGGCAAAGGAGCTTATCATATCCAGGCTGTTTAATGTTTGTTCCTTAAAGATGCCTAAAAATGATTCACCCAGTATGAGTCCTATGATAATAAATCCTACAACTTGAGGAGCTTTGAAAAATTTCTTACCTAATTTTCCACCAAAGAAGCCAATTAGGATAGCAATCCCCAGGAGGGTAAGCAAAAAATTAATGGATGGCGAAGCCAACGACATCTAGTAAAGTCACTTCCTAACGAATGATTAATGTTATTATATTAGCGCTCGTTTCTGCGGTGGTCAAATCAACGCAGCCAATTATCACTTTTTGGTATTTGGTCTGTTACAAATTTCTTTCGATTTTTTAAAGGCAATTTCTTGTTGTATAATTTTAAAGGAGAAGGAGCATTTTTGCCTGATAAAATAATAATTCGCGGTGCTAAAGAGCATAATTTAAAAAATATAAATCTTGAAATTCCTCGGGATAAATTCGTTGTTATAACCGGTCTTTCCGGTTCGGGGAAATCTTCGCTTGCCATGGATACCATATATGCCGAAGGTCAGAGGCGGTACGTTGAATCTCTTTCAGCTTACGCGAGGCAGTTTTTGGGCCAGATGCAAAAGCCCAACGTTGACCATATCGAGGGTTTATCGCCAGCCGTATCAATAGACCAGAAATCTACCACGAGAAATCCTCGCTCGACCGTAGGCACTATTACGGAAATTTACGACTATCTTCGCGTGCTTTATGCTCGCATCGGGGCATCTCATTGCTACAAATGCGGTCGGGAAATATCCCGTCAAAGCCCACAGCAGATAATTGAACAGGTTTTAAAGCTCTCAGAAGGTACAAAATTTCAAATTCTCGCACCCATCATCAGGGGCAAAAAAGGAGAGTACCGACAGCTTTTCGAGGATTTAAGGAAACAGGGGTTTGTTAGGGCGAGGGTCGATGGAAAAGTTTGTGAGTTGGAAGAAAATATAGAGCTCGATAAATACGTTATTCATCACATCGATGTTGTTGTCGATCGGCTTGTCATGAAAAAAAACATCGAGAGGCGGATTGCCGATTCCATCGAGACCGCCTTAAATTTGGCAAGCGGTATTGTAACAATCGATATTGCGGGTGGGGAGGAGATGATATTTTCTCAGGCATTTGCCTGTCTTTATTGTGGGATAAGTTATGAGGAATTGTCTCCCAGAATGTTTTCCTTCAATAGCCCTTACGGAGCTTGCCGTTATTGCACCGGTTTAGGGGCAACCCAGGTGGTCGATCCCGAACTCATCGTTCCCAATCCAAATTTAAGTCTAAAAGAGGGCGCGATTGCGCCTTATCATCATACCCGAGTCAACTTTTATCCTAAGATGATAAGGACGGTTGCTGAGCAGTACGGCATAGATATAAATAAACCGTTTAAGGGTTTGCCCGAAGAGCATAAAAATTTAATTTTATATGGCACCGGCGATGAGAAGGTTTATATAAGTTACAGAAGCTTAACGGGAAGAAGAAGAGCTTATTATACGACTTTTGAGGGGGTTATCCCAAACCTTACTCGCCGCTATAGGGAATCTGAATCAGATTATGCTCGTGAACAAATTGAGCATTATATGAGACTTTTGCCTTGTTCAGGTTGTGGGGGCGCCAGGTTAAAACCCGAAAGTCTTGCTGTGACGGTCGGCGGGATTAATGTTAATGAATTCACGAAGAAACCCACCAAGGACGCTTTATTGTTTTTCAAGAGGCTCAAGCTAAATGAGAAGCAGAGGCTAATAGGCAGCCGTTTGATAAAAGAAATTGAAGCGCGGCTTCAATTTCTGGTTGATGTGGGCTTGGATTATATAACTTTGGATAGGACAGCAAATACTTTGGCGGGGGGAGAAGCTCAAAGGATAAGGCTTGCGACTCAAATTGGTTCGGGGCTTATGGGAGTCCTTTATATTTTAGATGAACCGAGCATTGGGCTTCACCAGCGAGACAATAGAAGGCTCATAAAGACATTAAAGAACCTCAGGGATTTAGGTAACACTGTAATTGTTATTGAACATGACGAAGAAACTATAAGAGAAGCTGATTTTATTGTGGATATCGGACCGGGGGCCGGAGAGTACGGCGGAAAAGTGGTTGCCATTGGAACTGCTTTAGATGTTATGGCGGTTTGCGATTCGGTAACGGGCCAGTTTTTAAAGCATGCAAGAAAGATAGAAGTTCCAAAAAAAAGACGCAAACCGGTTGAGGGGAATTATTTGACCATCAAGGGCGCGCAAGAACACAATTTAAAAAAGATTGATGTATCGATTCCTCTTGGTCTTTTCGTTTGCGTTACGGGGGTTTCGGGTTCAGGTAAGAGCACCTTGGTTTCGGATATTTTGTATAGGGCACTGGCAAGCGAGTTCTATAAGTCCAAGGAAAAACCAGGTAAGCATGAGGGGATTGAAGGGTTGCAGTATATTGATAAAGTTGTAAACATCGATCAGTCTCCCATCGGAAGAACGCCACGTTCAAATCCGGTAACATACACAAAAGTGTTTGACGATATTAGGCGCGTTTTTTCTCAAACCAAAGAGGCGAGGTTGAGGGGTTATAAACCGGGAAGGTTTAGTTTTAATGTTAAGGGCGGTCGCTGTGAGGCCTGTAGAGGCGATGGCACAATTAAGATAGAGATGCATTTTCTCCCCGACGTTTATATTCCTTGCGAAGTTTGTAAGGGTAAACGTTATAATAAGGAAACGTTGGAAGTGGAATTTAAGGGCAAAAACATTGCTGATGTTTTAGATATGTCCGTTGATGAAGCTCTCAAATTTTTTGAAAATATCCCCAGTATAAAAAGACGTTTGCAGACGTTATACGATGTTGGTTTAGAATATATAAAACTTGGACAGCCGGCTACTACTCTTTCCGGGGGTGAGGCGCAGCGCGTAAAACTTTCAACGGAACTTTCGAAAAAAGCCACCGGACGAACGCTCTATATCCTAGACGAACCCACCACGGGTCTTCATTTAGCTGATATCGAGAAGCTTTTAGATGTCCTTGTAAGACTTGTTGAGGGAGGAAATACGGTCTTGGTAATCGAACATCAATTAGATGTCATTAAAACCGCCGATTGCGTTATCGATCTAGGTCCGGAGGGGGGAGAAGAAGGCGGATATGTTGTTGCAACGGGATCACCTGAAGAAATTGCCAAAAATCCTCGTTCTTATACGGGCCGGTTTTTAAAGGAAATGCTAATAAGGTAATTAATTATGGAAGGAGAACAATATGTTAAGTATCGCGCTGCCAAAAGGAAGTCTTGAAGAACAAACCTTTATGCTTTTTGCTCAAGCGGATTTGCCTATTAAAAAAGGGCGTCGTCAGTATAATTCAATCGCAGATGATCCGAGAATAGATAAGATAAAAATTTTAAGACCCCAAGAGATACCTAAATATGTTGAGGAAGGCTATTTTGATTTAGGCATCTCGGGCAAGGATTGCATCGTGGAATCGGGGGCCAACGTTATCGAGGTTGCCGATATGCCTTACGCAAAAACAGGAACCGGCAAGATGAAAATGATTATCGCGGTGCCGGATGATTCGATAATAGAAAAACCAGAGGATATTCTGGTCAATAGCCGTGTTACAACCGAATTTCCCAATATCACTAAAGCTTATTTCGATAAGCTTGGTATTCCCGTCAAAGTTTACTACTCGTATGGAGCAACGGAGGCAAAGATACCTGAAATCATGGACGTGGTCGTGGATTTAACAGAAACGGGGGAAACTCTTCGCAGAAATCAACTTAAGATAATCGGCACGGTTATGGAATCGACCACAAGACTCATAGCAAACAAAGATTCCTGGGAAAACGAAGAAAAAAGAAAAGCGATAGAAGAAATTAAAACCCTCCTTCTCGGTGTTTT
>DSBK01000078.1 GCA_011046085.1 Actinomycetota bacterium | reverse complement strand
GGGAGCAGAATGTAAAAACTCCTCCAGAATCAAAAATTGCCAATGTTGATCCCGAGATTCCCAGAGGCGTTTATCAAAAAGATAATTGCGACTGGTTATATTGGTATAACACAGATATTCTCAAGAGAAATTCTCAAGAAATTTCCGGAGAGGGCTTAATAGTTCCCAAAAAAGAGGATATACCAGAGCAGGATTATGAAGCTTATACGGATGGATACAAAGAAGGATTGAGAGGTTGTCCTTGCCATCGACCGGATAAAGGTTTTGCGGTTCCCGATAAGGAGCTTATGAAAGATCCAGATTATTACAAAAAGGATTTTTTGGAAAAACACCCCAATCTCTCCGCGGCAGATAGGATCACTTGGTGTTGGAAGTATAACAAAGAAGTTCAAGGTGAAAATTTAATTAAGAGTGAAGAGAGCGAAAACGAATCCTCCAGCATGCATAAAGGCCTTACTTTTGAAGAATATTGCGAATATATAAGGGAGTTTAATAAGAAATTAGGCAGAGACCCTATGGAATGTCCCGAAAAAGGCTTCATAATTCCTTAAAATCAAGGTCAGATTTTATTTTCTTCAAGGATTTGAGAGTATTGGTATGAGTATAAAGGGGGAAGATGAAAATTAAAAAGAGGTGGAAACTATCGGTAGTTTTTTATTTGGCTTTTCTGGTTATATTTTTACAAACAAGTTCATCGTGGGCAGCAACTTGGTATGCTAATATTCTTCGAAACACAAGTCTAGGTGCAAGAGGAGTTCAAACGACTACCAGTATTTTAGATCGACATCCATATGCAGAAAATTATCTCTGCTTTTTAGATAATGGGCTTAGTTATGATGAAGTTTTTATAGCGTGGGAAATTGGACAAGCCGCCGGTGGCACAGGCTCCTTCTATCCCTATCATCATATTAGGTATGCTAATGGTTCCAGGGCTGTGGCAGTAGTATATTGGGACTATCCTCAAGCTAGTGGATGGCACACGCTAAAAATAGATGCTAGATATGCTGGAGATACTCACTATTGGAATCTTTATTGCGATGGAAAATCTTTTGGCTATGCCTGGTGGCCATATCCGCAAAACAATAGAGCAAATACTCAAGTGGAAGCTTATGATACAGATTACTTTTTTTTGGGAAGACATACGAATATCTATCTTAAGGCTGGAAATGATGTCTGGTATCTTCAAGATTCTAGCTGGAGTCCCCGAATTCGTTATGGAGTATATCCTGTAGGCAGCCCATACTATTTTAGAGTTAACGCTCTGTATTATGATTGGGAAGCTAGAAAATAGGACAATCTAATTCGGTGTTTAATTTAGAAGAGGGTTAAGATTTAATGGTGAGAGATTGATAATACTTTCGCCGATTATAATTGAAGTTATTGAAAGATTTTCGTCTAGATTTAAAATAGAATTAAAATCTTTTCAGGTAGAAGATTAAGTTTAAAAGATGTAAGTGTGGTTGTATCGGTGGGATTAAAAGAAAGCAAGTGAGCTAAATGGTTAAAAAAATGAAAGCAATTATTGTAATTATATTTATCGCACTATTTCTGTTTTCAGGTTGTGCTAAATTAAAAAATTATTTTAAGGATTCACAAAATAACGTCGACGATATTGAAGGTCGCTATTACTCCAGTGAACCAATTTGGGAATTTAAAACAGAAGGCAGAATACTTTCCCCGCCTATCGTTGCCAACAATTTAGTTTATTTCAGAGACACAAACGATTGCATTTATGCAATAGACATCAAGACGGGGGAAGAGAAACGAAAGTTTAGCAAAAAAAATCTAATTGCCTCACCTGTTTTGGCTAATGGGGTTATTTATTTTGGAGATAGGGATGGGAATCTTTGGAGTTTGGACGCTAAAAGCGGGGATGAAATAAGAGAATTAAAGAAAGATATAGAGAATTTGATACCAGTTTCCTTAACCGTGGCAGATGAAATAGCTTATATAACAAGTCAGGATGGTTATCTTTATGCTTTGGATATAAAAACAGGCAAGGAGAAGTGGAGTTTTAAGCTTAAGGTAACAAAACACGAAACAGCGGTTTTGCCTGAAATTTATGAAGAAATTGTTTTTTTTGTAAGTCCAGATGGACATCTTTACGGATTGGATGTTGAGACAGGACAAGAGAAATGGAGTTTTAAAACTCAATTCACTGCAAATAGTCTTAAAGTAGTTGATAGTGTGGTTTATTTCGGAAATTCAGAAGGGTTTCTACACGCTTTAGATGCTAAGACAGGGGAAGAAAAATGGAAGTTTAAAATAGAAGAAGGCATATATTCAACCTCTGCCGTTTATGAAGATTTAATTTATTTTGGGGGGACAGAAAAAGGCTCAGGACATTACCTTAACAATTATTTATATGTATTAGATGCTAAAACGGGTGATGAAAAGTGGAAATTTAAAACAGAATACAGTGTCCATTCGCCAGCCGCATCTGGCGGAGTGGTTTATTTTGGGGTAAATGATTATCTTGTGAATCGTTGGCCTACTGAAGGCTTACTGTATGCGTTAGATGCCAAAACAGGACAAGAGAAGTGGAAATTTGAAACAAAAGGCGGCGTTTATTGTTCTCCCATCATTGTTGATGAGGTAATCTATTTTGGGACTTCCGAAGGGCATCTTTACGCAATTAAGGCACGATAAATTATTTTAAAAAATTGGTGGAATTTGGACAAAATGTTTAGCCTCGCTCTTTTAATAAAATACCTCGTTTTTTAAACGAGGTATTTTATTTTCTACTCAAGAAATTTGCAAGTTTGCCAGAAATATGTTAACCTTCTTAAGTTTTGTCTTTGAAGATAAATACTTATTTACGAGGAGTGATTTTGTGAAAGAGAAGATATTAAAGTTCTGAAGAAAGATTGAAGCCAAGAAAGTTATTCTTGGCATAGCGGCAGTTGTGATTGTGTTAATTACAACTAATGTTGCAATGGCTAAGACGTGTGTTACTCTTTTTGTTGACGGTCACAATTCCCAGCTATCAACCCACTCAAATACGGTTGAAGAGCTACTAAAGGAAAGAGAAGTTGAGTTTAAGTCCCACGATTTAATTACCCCAAGCTTGCATACTCCTTTAAAAGATGGAATGACCATCACCGTTGAACATGCAAAGTTGGTGATATTGGAAGTAGATGGAACGGAAAAACAGGTAGCTACTACCGCTTCTAAAGTTGATGAATTTCTGAATAAGAACGGGGTGGATTTCAATTCTTTAGATACCGTGACCCCCAGTTTAAATGTGTTGCTTGAGGACGGTATGCGCATAAGGGTTGTGCATGTTGAAGGCAAGCTGGAGACAGTTAAGAAACCCATCTCTTTTAAAACGGTTACTTTAAACGACAACAATTTGCCCAAAGGTATGAAAAAAGTTGTCTCTTCGGGCAAAAACGGTGTTTTGGAGATCGTTTACAATGTTTTTTATAAAGGTGGGCTCGAGTTAAAAAGGGAAAAGAAGGAAGAAAGAGTTGCGGTTGCACCTATAAACCAAATAGTAAAAGTTGGAACGAAGAAACCATTAGCTCGCACCAGTGTAAGCAGGGGTTCTAGTCCTGCTCCTAAACCAACGAGCAATGTTGACGGGCGAGTTTTGAAGATGAGCGCGACAGCTTATACTCCCGGTCATGGTTGCGGGTACCGCACCGCAACGGGCGCGAAGGCCTGTTTTGGAATAGTGGCGGTTGACCCGCGCGCGATACCGCTCGGCACGTGTTTATACATTGATGGTTACGGGAATGCTATAGCCGCCGACACTGGTGGGGCAATCAAAGGCAACCGGATTGATTTATGCTTTAATACGTTAAAAGAAGCTAAAACCTTCGGGCGGAGGACTGTTGTTGTTCATATTTTAGGAAAATAATTTAAATGGAAGATGCTGGATAAAAAAACCCCCGCAGAAATTCTGCGGGGGTTTTTTTAGTGCTATAAACCCCCGGTTTATCCGGCCTGCCTGCCGGCAGGCAGGTGTGCCAGGTACTGGTCTGGTGATACGTTTTAAAGCGAAGCAACTTAAAATAAGTTTAATAATTAATTTGTTCATTTTCTTACTCGCCTAAGAAAACGAACCAAAAGAAGGGCGGCCGATCATTTTTTAAACGGCTTAAAATTTACGACTTGCTTGGGCGCCTGCAGAACTCGCCCCAACAAATTGGGGCTCAAACCGAGGAGCATTTTGTAGTGAACTCAAAATTTAATAAGTTGATATTTGTGAGCTATCGAAATGTCCGAGTTGTCTTCGGCGCTTGTTCCAAGCAAATCTATTTTTAAGCCTAAAAATGATATGGCGTTTAATCTACTGGTATTAATGAGGGGAGTTAAAATTTAAATAAAATCCAGGGCCGACTTAAGTCGGCAGGATAAAAGCCATCGGCCCTGTGGCCGGTGGTAGTTTACTATGTTAAACTTTAGGTAGCTCTTGAAGAAGGACCGGAATGCCCATGCCCATCGTTAATCCGACAAAGACCATAGAAATTTTAAAAAAAAATGGTATTAGAACGGCGAAATCTCTAGGCCAACACTTCTTGGTTGATGGGAATATCTTAAAAAAAATAATCGCTGCCTCCAACCTCACAAAGGACGATGTAGTTCTCGAAATCGGGGCGGGCATAGGAACTTTAACCGAAGCGCTTCTTGAAGGGGCGGGAGAGGTTTTAGCGGTGGAGTACGATTCAAAGTTCTTTCCTATACTTGAAGAAAATTTTAAGGCGGCAGAAAATTTCCACCTCGTCAGGGCAGACGCGTTAAAAATTGCTCCAGATCACCTCCCCTTTAAACCGAATAAAGTTGTTTCTAATTTGCCGTATAATATCGCCTCTCCTTTAATCATAAAAATTCTTGAAGAATTTTCTGGGGTTGGAGAGCTTGTGATCATGATCCAAAAAGAGGTTGCCGAGCGCATGGTGGCCAAACCAGGCACAAAAGACTACGGGCAACTTACCTTAAAAGTCAATTATTATGCTGAACCGGAGATGCTGTTTGTAGTGTCGAAAAACGTTTTTCTTCCTCCACCGAAGGTGAGTTCCGCGGTCTTAAGGTTAAAACGGTTGCCCTCCTATCGAGTGCAGGTTACGAATCAAAAGCTATTGTTTAATCTGATTTCTACGGTATTTGGCCAGAGAAGGAAAATGGTTACAAATGCGCTTTCTTCGCTATTGCATGATAAAAGCAAGATAGTAGAAGTTTTGTTAAGAGCAAAAATTGATCCGAAAAAAAGGGGGGAAACGCTCGGTCTTTTAGATTTTGCGAAGCTGTGCGATGTGATTGTTGAGCTGGATTATGAGCGAGGTAAACCCTTGTTGCCTCATCTAAAAATGTATTCCAAATGATTATTCGTTGACTCATTTAAAATGTACTCGAAAGCAGATGTGTCTGTCGCCTCCTTTTCTTTTAATTCTCTCTTTATTTTATT
>DSBK01000073.1 GCA_011046085.1 Actinomycetota bacterium | reverse complement strand
TTTTGCCTTCCGGAAACTATGGGTATATCATTTCAGCAACCAATACGGCTGGCAAAAGGACATATTCGGGGATAACGGCCGTTAAGTAAAAGAGGAACTTCTTTATTATCCTCGATGTTTTAATGATACTTCAAAAGAACAAAAACCCCGATTTGCGGGGGCTGTTACCCGACCTACCTGCTGGCAGGCACGGTGTGCCAGGTACCTGATACAGGCCTGTACCAGGCTGGTCTGACGATACGTTTAAAGCGAAGCATTTAAAAAAGTTTAAATAATTTGATTTGTTCATTTTCTTACTTGCCTAAGAAAACGAACCAAAAGAAGGGCAGCTGATCATTTTTTTAACGGTTTAAAAACTTACGGTTTGCTTGGGCACCTGCAGAACTCCCCCTCGTTTCACTTCAGGGTCAAACAGCTTCGGCGCTAATTCCAAGCAAACCTATTTTTAAGCCTAAAAATGATATGGCGTTTAATATGACTCATAAATCTTTAAAAGCTCTTTAACTATTGTCTCTTGACCATGGTTTTTTACCACCCAATCTCTGCCTTTGTCTCCAATTTTTTTAATGAGGCCACGTTTTCTAATCAAGGTTTCGATATGGTTTTTAATATCCTTGGCATCTTTAGCGAGCAAGAAAGGAGGGCTTTCTTTATATATGTTGCCATAGATAAAATTACAGATAACCGGCTTGCCAGAAGCTAATGCCTCAAGCTCGGACATACCGATTGCGCCAATTTCAAGTTGGCCTATGATTATGTCGTAAGAATTAATTATCTTGGGCATCTGCTGATATTCAACTTTTTGAATTAATTTTATTTCGGGGACAAAAGGATAATTTCTTAAATCATCACCCCACTCAAAGGCGGCAAAGGATACATTTGGATGTTTTTCCTTGATAATTTTTGCTGCCTCAAAAGCTTTTACTGCGCCTTTTGTCTTGTCCAATCTGCTTATTATAAGAATCGATATTCCATCTTCAGCTTCTGGCTGATTTTTGATATTTGCCGGTTTAAAGTTTTCGGTATCAACGGGATTTGGTAGAAATACGGCATCTTTTCGAATTGGTTTTATGTATTGATATAAATCGGGAGTTGAATAAAGCACTTTGGATGCCTTTTTAAGAGAGAAAATGGTCGGAAACTTAAATATAGGATGTTTTAAGTTTTCTCTTACGTCTGTTCCGTGGCAATGTAAGAAAAATGGGTATCGGCCGATTATTCCCAAAATGCCAAAGTATGCGTAGTGGATATGCACTATATCAAAATCTTCATTTTTTATATACTTAGCCAATTTCAATATATCTTTTATTCTCTGAGATAAGAGGGCAAGGTTAGAAAGTTTGTGATTATTATCGGTCCCCACAGCAGGTTGATAGAGCTGGGCGGAAAAACCCGCTTTCTTAAGACCTTCGACCAATGTTGAAGGAACGTTTGCAACATTATTTATATGTAAAATTTTTAAGTTTGATTTTTGGTTTTTTCTCATTTTGACATTCTGAATTTTTTTATTCTAGCTTATGTTAGAGTCCTATCGGATTAAAAACAAGAGGAGATCGTCAGCATCTTCAAAAACAAATATTATCATTTACGAATATGATGTTGCAAACGAGCTTATATCAGAAACTTACCGTCAGGGAATAGACCAGATAAAGCAGATAACCTACGAATATGACGGAAACGGAAACCTTACCAAAAAGACAACCACAGAGGGGCTAGACACCACAGTCGTTGAATATACCTATAATATGGCAAACCAACTCATAAATGACGGCGTTAACACATACGCCTATGATGAGTGTGGAAACCAAATATCAAACGGAATATTTGATTTTGCTCATAATGTCAAAAATAGAATTATCAAAGTTTCAGGAGTTGGAGATGGAAGTGTAGTAGCCGAATATGCATACGATGCGAATGGTTTAAGGTTAAGCAAGACCACTTCTTCGGGGACGATTTATTCAAACAACTTGTTGTAGCTGACACCATGATGCCTAAAACGTTGCTCTTTCGGAAGAATACTGTCCGTTATATAATGAATCCAGAGTTGGTGCGGGGCGTAGGTTGGTTTAATCGTTAGAAAATAAAATATGGTTATGCCGAGGGATAAGAAAACTGTGCGGGAAATTGTTAAGGGAGCCAAATGTTATATCAAAAAATCATAGAGAAAATGAATAGTCGACAAGTTGAATACCTTATTACCGGAGGCGTTGCCGTAAATTTGTATGGTTATATAAGGGCAACCATGGATTTGGATATTTTAATAATGCTTGATGATACAAATACGAGTAAATTCATTAAAATTATAAAAGAGTTGGGCTATAAACCAAGAATCCCTGTTTTAATAGATGATTTCTGTGATCCTACCAAAAGAAAGAAATGGGTTAATGAAAAAAATATGAAAGTATTTTCAGTTTATAATCCCAGCAATGAAATGGAACACGTGGATATTTTAATTAAAGACAACATAGATTTTCGCAAAGTATTCAATAGGCGTGAGATTGTAAAGTCTGACGCCATAAAAATAAACCTAATCAACATAGATGACTTAATAAAGCTAAAAGAGATTGCTGGAAGAGAAAGAGATAAAATTGATATTAAGGCATTGTTGAAAATAAAGGAACTTAAGAATGAAGAATAACGCTACTAAAGATGATGAATATTTCAATATTGATGATTTAAAAGCCGCGCAAAAACTCAGTTATGGCGAAAGATTAAAATTATTGGAAGACATCAATGAATTTTTGATGAAAACAATGTCTAAAGAAAACAAACAAATTAGTTTGAAACTTCAAGAAAATGATTTCTGATCTGCTATATTTAGGCAATCTAATGTTAGCTATGAAATTAGACAAAAAACCAATGTGTAAGATTTTTCAATAGCCCGTGGTGATTTTTAGATTGCCACGTTTCGGTCGCAACGACTTCATTTTTGTCACCGCAAGCCCAAAGGGCATGATAGTCTGGATACAACTAGGTTATAGGGAATTTACACACAAATACTTGTACAATCAATATCTTTAAATCTTAACTCTTCTTTGACGAGGTGGTCTTGCTTAAATTGTTTGCTTTCTGTAAAATTTAAAAAGTTTAGCGGGTTGTGCATTTGAAGTAAAGGACAGTTTAATGAAGAAAAAATATATTCTTACAATCTTTTTAAGTTTTTTATTTTTATTAATCTTCAGTTCATCGACCATTTTTGCCGCAAGTTTGTCAAACATTACCAACTGTTGGATGTGTCCGAATCCCTTTTCTCCAAATGGCGACGGTAAATATGACACCACGAGTTTTTGTTACTCCCTTTCCGAAAATGCCAATGTAACAATAAAAGTTTATAACTACAAAGGCGAAGTAAAAACCGTCCTAAGTAACGCATACAGAGCTGCGGGAAGACATTACGAGGGCTGGACGGGAACGAATAATTCAAGCCAGATTCTTCCCAATGGAAACTATAAATATACCATTTATGCGACCAATTCGGCTGGAACAAGAACATATTCTGGGATAACGTGTGTTTATGTTCCGCCTCTAAAAATTTCTTCTGTATGGATGAATCCCAATCCTGTTTCTCCAAACGGCGATGGCAAGTATGATACCACGAGTTTTTGCTATACGGTTGACCAGCCGTGTTACGTTACGATAAAAGTCAGCAATTACCTGGGGGTAATTAAGACTGTTGTAGAAAACGCATATAGAAAAGCGGGAAGACATTATGAGGGATGGACGGGAACTGATTTGCTGGGTCATCCTCTAAGCAATGGAACTTATGGTTATACCATAACCGCAAAGAATGCCACGGCCTTAAGAGAGCACAAAGGGACGATTACCGTTGTAGGCGTTGTAAACGGCGGTCCTCGATGGATCCATCTAAGACTTTCTGCCCGAAAACTATATTTAATGGATGGAAATTGTCTGTTAAAAGCGTATCCAGTTGCCGTTGGCCGTTCGTCTATGCCTACGCCCCAGGGCACTTTTTACATAATCAGGAAGGACGTGAATCCAACCTGGTATCCCCCGAGCTGGGCTTCGGAAACAAAGCCCGTGCCTTATCCATATAGTCCGTTGGGGCCAAGAAGACTTTTGCTCAGCAATCCGTCGTATGGCATACATGGTACACTCAATCCCTCTTCAATAGGAACCAATGTGACTCATGGATGTATTCGACTTTACAACCAAGATATTATCCAATTGTTTGATTTAGTTGCCGTGGGAACGATTGTAAGGATAACCAACTAAGGTGGTTAATTAATGAAGGATAAGATGAATAAGGAAAAAATTACGGATGTTAGCATAGTTATTCCAACCTATAACGAAGGAAAAAACATTTTGTCTTCTTTAAAAGATTTAAAAAATGTTATGGACAATTCGAGCTACTCTTACGAAGTGATAGTCGTTGATGATGGTTCAACCGATAACACCGTAAAATTATTGGAGCCGCTTTCCTGGATTAGGTTATTTAAAAGGCCCATAAATATGGGAACAGGAGCTGCCCGCAAATATGGAACATTGCGAGCACACGGAAAATATGTGGTTTGGACGGACGCGGATGACTGTTTGCCGCACGACGTGATTCCAGAATTTGTTAAAGAATTAGATGAAAATGAAGAATATGACCAAGTGGTGGCCGCGAGAACGAGCGAGCAGGGAAATATAAAGTTTCTGCGTGTCCCGATGAAATGGTTAATTCGTAAATTGGCGATTTACTTAACCGAGCAGGAAATCCCCGATTTAAACTGCGGGCTGAGAGCTTTTCGCAGAAACATTGGTTTTAAATACCTGTATCTGCTGCCTAAGGGTTTTTCTTGTGTTACCACCATGACATTGGCTTTTTTGATTAATGGCCATCCGATAAAATTTTACCCCATTGAATACAAAAAACGTGTTCATGGCAAATCCAAGTTCCGTCCAATTAAAGACACAGCGAGGTATTTGCTTCAAGTGATAAAGATGGTTATGTATTTTGACCCTTTAAAAATATTTTTGCCGATTGTGGTTGTTTTGATGCTGATAAGCATCGGGAAACTTGGTTACGATATCTCCACAAGGGGATTTAGCATTCCAGGCTCCACCATAGTTGTTTTAATGGTTTCTTTTCAAACTCTTGTAATTGGACTATTGGCCGATTTGATAGTGGGAATGTCTCGAAAGGAATAATTTTATTTTTATTTTTATGGATGTTTTTACAAATTTAAATATTAAAAAACTGAGCGCTGTTTTTATTGTTTTCCTTTTGATAGTCAGCTTTTTCTTCCTCTTTAATTTTATAAACGGCAATGTTCCAAGAAGATTGCCAACGAGTCCCGATGAGGGGCAGGCGTTTTTTTTCTCAAAACTTTTTGTCGAGAAAGGGATGTTTATCTGGCAATCGGAGCTAAATAGCAAATATGGAGCGCCGTATTTTAGGCCGCGCTCGTTGAATCATTTGGGGGATAATAAATTTAGAGCCGCTTATCCCTTGGGTTATCTTTTGTTGTTATCGGCTTTCTATAAATTAAATTTGTTGATTT
>DSBK01000113.1 GCA_011046085.1 Actinomycetota bacterium | reverse complement strand
TATCATATAGTTTACCGATTCAGGAGCAATTTTTGAAGCAACCAATGCGGCTGCTCCGGAAATAAATCCATCTATAACAACGGGGATTTGGTTAGCCGCAGCACCCAAAATAACCCCCGCCAACCCAGCTATTTCCAGCCCTCCAACCTTAGCCAAAACATCGATTGCGTCGGTTGGATCGGGCCGATTAATCTGAATCGCTTTCTTGATTATGTTTATCTTTTGATTAAGTCCATCATCATCTATTCCCGTCCCTTTTCCGACAACCTCTTCAACCGAGATATCCCCAAAGACCGCTGTAATCGCACTGCTCGGGGTGGTGTTGCCAATTCCCATTTCTCCTGTCCCCAAGATGGTGACGCCTTCATTTATTTCTTTCTCGGCCACGTCTATTCCCGCCTCAATTGCGGCTACAGCCTCGTCCTTTGACATGGCGGGGCCTTCTGTCATGTTGTCGGTACCCATTTTTATCTTACGAGAAATTAGACCACTCACTTCAAGGGGAGCAGCAACCCCAATGTCAACAACCTTAACATCAGCGCCCACATGTTTTGCCAAAACGTTAATTCCCGCTCCGCCATTTAAGAAATTGTAAACCATCTGAGGTGTCACTTCCTGAGGAAAAGCACTTACCCCCTCTTCAACGACACCGTGATCTCCGGCCATGACAATTATCGTTTTCTTACCGATTTCGGGCTGGGGATTTCCGGTGATTCCGGCAAGCTTCTTTGCCAACCCTTCAAGAACACCTAGGCTTCCAAGGGGCTTGGTCAAAGAATCGAGCCGCTTTTGGGCAAGCTCCATTGCCTCCCCGTCCAACGGTTTTATCTTGCTTTTTGCAACTTCTAAATTCATCAATGTTCCTCCTTAAATTTTTTCATTTTCATAACAAACCGTTCAACAACCTGAGGTTTTGCACTGAAATGTAAATGTATGTAAGACGCCAAAAGATTTTTGGAAGCGTAGCCCTCAAGCCCACATTCTTTTTTCGTTTTGGTTAAATAAGTCTTTACAATTTCCCCGCTAAATTCAATATCAGACCACCTGAACTCGTGCCCCTTAAGCCTTTCCCCCTTCCTTGCAAGCAAATTATCCGAAATGACATCGATATTTACATAACCCAAGGATGTTAGCTTGGAATTCATTCTCGCCTCGGCCGGAAGCGCACCCACCATTTCGTAAGCCTTACCATCGGAATCAATCAGCATCTTGGCCAAATACATCAATCCTCCGCATTCCGCATAAGTGGGAACATTATTTTCAATCGCAGTTCTAAGCATCTTTCTCATGGTCCTATTTTTTTCCAATTCCTCTCCGAATAACTCCGGATAACCACCACCAATATAAATGCCGTGAAAATTCTGGGGTAAGGTTAGGTTATTAATTGGGCTAAAAGGCACTATCTCAACACCGAAGGACTCAATTAATTCAAGGTTTTCTGGATAATAGAAGAAAAAAACCTCGTCCATTGCCACCGCGAGACGCACGTTTTCACCCATTGCTTGACATCGTGCTAGCTTTTTTGCCGATGGATTAAAGGAGATTGCTTCGACCGGAAGAGCCCTTTGAGCAACTGAAATTATGCTGTCGATATCGAGGAATTTTTCCGTAGATTTGGCGATAAGTTTTACTGTCTCGCACACGTTAAAATTATCATGAGGAGCCATTAGACCAAGGTGACGTTCAGATATGCCAAGTTTCTCATCTCTCGGCAAATAACCCAAAACTTTCAAATCGAGATTTTCCTCTATCGCCGATTTGACCATCTCGTAATGTTTGTTGCTGCCTATGTTGTTTAAAATAATCCCTTCGATGTCAATGTCTTCATCAAATTCCACGTATCCCTTAACTAAAGCGGCGACGCTTCTTGCCATCTTGCCCGCATCAACAACTAAAATTACGGGTGCTTTAAGAATTTTTGCAACTTCAGCCGTGCTTCCAGCCTCGCTCATGCCATCGTATCCATCAAATAAGCCCATCACACCCTCAACCACGCAAATATCGGCATCCATTGAACCATTAATAAAGACCTTCAAAAGCACATCTTTTCCCATCATCCAACCATCGATATTGCGCGATTTTCTTTCCGAGGCAAGCGTGTGATAAGTGGGATCGATGTAATCAGGGCCAACCTTAAAGGGTTGAACTTTAAATCCCTTTTTCTTAAGCGAGGCCATGAGCCCAATTGCAACCGAGGTCTTACCCACGCCACTATGCGTTCCGGCTATGACAATCCTTGGGATTTTCACTCGCATCCACGCTCCAATAAAACTTTTTCGATTGCCTCAACTAGATTTGAGTTCTCTTTCTCGCTTCTTATGGCAATTCTAACGAAATTTTCGGAAAGTCCATCGAAGGAAGCGCAACTCCTTATGTAAAAACCATAAGAAAGAAGGCTTGAGCAAAACTCTTCTAAATTGAATCCGTCTCTCTTGATTTCAACTAACAGAAAATTAGCTTCTGAAGGATAAACCTTTAAGCAGGAAGTTTTGTTAAGGGAGATGATTAATTTTTCTTTCGCTTTTACATTTTTCTCTAAAGCGGTTCGTTCGAAATCCCCATCTTTAAGTGCTAAAACGGTAGCTTTTTGAGCAATGGCATTTACATTCCAGACGGGAACCCTATTTGACAATTTGGATATTAAGATTTCATTTGAAACAACATATCCAACTCTCAGTCCCGCCAACGAATAAAACTTGGTAAGAGAACCCAAAACCGCTAAATTGTTAAAATCGCTCACTAAACTCTTTAAGGTAAAATCTTCTTTCGCCGAGACAAAATCCATGAAGGCCTCGTCAACCACCAAAAACACGTCTTTTCGCCGCGCCTCTTCCAGCAACCTCACGAGAGCATCCCGTGAATGAAGGTTGCCTGTGGGGTTGTTGGGATTACATAGAAAAATCATATCAACCCTCTCAAGCAAAGCTATCGCTGCGTCGGGAGAAAGATTGAAATTCTCTTCCTTTTTCAGCCTCAATCTTTTTATCTTACCGCCGACGGACGCGATGGCAACTTCATACTCACAAAAAGTAGGAATTATAATCAGAGCTCTTCCGGGCAGAAAGTGGTTGGCAAGTAAAAAAATTGCTTCCGAAGAACCGTTTGTAACCAGCAAATTATCGGTATTTACAGCAATTTTTTTTGCGAGAAGACACCTTAAATCCGCGCATCGTATATCTGGATAATCCGCAATATCCTCAATTTTAATTTGATTTAAATAATTGATGACAGTTAGGGGAGGACCGTATGGATTTATATTTGAACTGAAGTCAACAATTTTTTTTGAGTCCATGCCGTGTTTGCGAGCAACCTCTTCAGGATTTCCCCCATGAATTCGAGCTACCATAACCTGCCGCCTACCAAAAATACCATAAGAACGACGATTTCATTTACTTTCACAAGCGCGCCGTAAATATCGCCCGTTAAACCGCCTATCTTTGAAGAAAAATATCTGCCAGCGATTAACGAAATCATAAACACTCCCGCAAAAGCAACCATCGAAAAGAATGACCAGAAAGATGTCAAAAGCGCAATGATGGTTGCAACAACAAACTCTTTAATTCCGCTGTGGTCAGAAAATACTTTTCCCGTCCCCTCGTTTCTCGCGTAAGGAAAAAAAACAATTGCAAGCGATACTGCCCAACGGGCAAGCGTGGGCATGGCCATTAGGACAAGTACCTTTAATTTGCCGGACAAGCTATACAAAAGCGTAAATTTGAGAAGAAACAAAGAAGTCGCGCAAGTTATCCCGTGTGCGCCCACATTGCTATCCTTCATTATCCTAAGAATTCTATTCTTGTCTCCTCTTCCACCCAACAATCCATCACAGGTATCTATGAAACCATCTAAATGCATCCCGCCGTCCAAAGACGTAAGGATAATAATCAAAAAGACATCCGCAACCAACTTGGGAAAAACGTATAACAAAATCCAATTGGAAAGAGTGAGGATTAACCCGAAAACCAAACCCACAAAAGGAAAGAAAGCAACGGATTTTCCCAGAACTTCCGGCCTCACTTCCTCATCGGTTTTGATTGGAAAAGATGACAAAAATTGAAAGGCGGCAATTAAAGTTTTCAAAATCTCACACTCCACAAACGAGAATTAAAGCGATAAACGAAAACAACGCAAAAAAGGAAATTAAATAATGAATTTTTATGGCTTCAGCCACACAGCTTGTGGTCAAAGGACGCAGGGATTCTCCTAATTTGCTTCTTGAAACCGGTTTCCCTCCGTAAAAACTCAAACCGCCCAATTGAACTCCCAAAGTCCCGGCCATTGCGGCCTCGGAAATTCCGGAATTTGGACTTAAGTGCTTTTTCGCGTCTCTTAGCATCATTTTTATACATCCGCCCACGTTCTTTCTTAAAATGAATGCTATAAACGGAAAGATTAAACCGACGATACGAGCGGGAATAAAATTCAATATATCGTCAAGCTTGGCCGACGTGAAACCAAATCGAGCGTATTTTCCATTTCTATATCCAACCATCGAATCAAGCGTATTGACCGCCCTATAAGCAAAAGCCATCGGAGCGCCACCCAAAAAAGCAAAGAACAAGGGAGCTACAACTGCATCATTTATATTTTCAGCCACGGTCTCGATTACAGCCTTCCCCACTTCTTCGGCGTTTAAATTTTGAACATCTCTTCCTACTAATCCAGACAAATTTTTTCGGGCTCTAGCAAGATCGCTTGCCTCTAAGTTAGAAAGCACATCTTTCGCCCTCTCACCGAGCTCTCTACAAGCTACGCTCACATATATAAAATAAGTCCCCAGTAAAAATCCTAAATAATTTGAAATATGACTTGAAAAGGACAAAATCAAGTAAATGAAAAAATAGGACGACATCACGATGAACGACGTTAAAACCAATCCGCCCACAAACTCTAATTGACCCTTCAAAAAACGCCTCAAAACAAGCTCAAATTTCTCTATAAAAAACCCAAGACACCTTACCGGGTGCGGTAAAAACACAGGATCCGCAACCATTAAATCTATGGTAAATGCAAATAAGACCTGAAAAAAAAGCACATTCATCAAATTCCCACCAATTTAAATATTTTCTCGATATCCAAGTTGTTACTTAAAATCGATGCCCAGCGATCAAAACTTTTCTCCCTAAATTCGACGTTATTTTGGAGTTTCGTCTTTAAAGGAGGGAGCTCTTTCTTCTTTCGAAGATTGTTTATAAACGCCCTTCTTACTTTCTCGTCAACAAATAAATCATGTATGTAAGTGCCAAAAACTGTCTCATCTGAGTTTATCGAGCCATCACTCACCTTACCCTTACGCTCTCCCCGGGCGATCGATAACACTCGACTTCCTTTCAAGAGCTTTGTTCTTCCAGAGTGAATCTCATAACCCTCAAACTCTTGACCCTCTATCCCGTGGAAAAGCTTAACGGGTTTTACAAAATAAGCTTTTATTTGTTTTGTAATTTTCTTTTTCCCAAAATAAGTAACCGCGGGCAAAAGCCCAATCCCCTCTATCTCCCTAAATCTTGACTCCAGTCCCTCGGGATCATATAACTTTTCTCCCAACATTTGATAACCGCCGCAAATTCCGATTACGGGAACACCGGATTTATTCAACATTTTAATTTTTTCCACAAATCCGTTTGACCAAAGCCACATCAAGTCCTCAGAAGTGTTTTTGGTGCCGGGAATTATTATGGCATC
>DSBK01000081.1 GCA_011046085.1 Actinomycetota bacterium | reverse complement strand
GGTCATTGTCGCTGCAATGCGTGTTAAAGAATACATTATCGTACCCAGCTTATCGGTAAGAGATTTCAGTGCAATTTGATTCTTGCCAGTTCTGTTCAAAATTTTACTGATAAGGTACTAAAAGCAACTATGCGGTAGTGGGGCTCTATTTTTACCCCAACAGTGTGGTTGGCATCGCGAAAGCCGTCAAACCCTCTGCCAGAGGCGAGCTGGAGATTACTGCAGTCAATCAGGCTTATTTGGAAAAACAGCAGTTAAAGCTGCAGGTGATGAGCCGGGGTTTTGCATGGCTGGATACAGGTACGCATGAGGCGCTTGCTGATGCTGCGGAATTTGTTAAAGTCGTTGAAAAGCGCACAGGGTTGAAAATTGCATGTATTGAAGAGATTGCTTACAAAATGAATTTTATTGATAAAGAGACACTTAAAAACATTATAATGGAGCAGGGAAAAAGTTCATATTCTAAATATCTACAAAAACTGTAATTAAATGGAAAAGCCAAAAATCATAGACTTGCCAAAGTTTGAAGACCCCCGAGGGAATCTTTCTTTTATTGAGGAAAACAGCCACATCCCATTTAAAATTGAGCGGACCTATTGGATTTATGATGTGCCGGGCGGGCAGGTGCGCGGGGGGCATGCTTTTAAAAGGCAGGAAGAGCTGATCGTGGCGTTGTCCGGAAGCTTTGATGTAACCGTTGATGATGGAAAAGCCAGGGAAGTTTTTTCATTGAACCGGTCCTATTATGGATTATATGTGCCTGCAGGAATATGGCGGCAGATGCAGAATTTTTCTACAAACAGCCTGGCGCTTGTTCTTAGTTCCACGCCTTACAATGAAAATGATTATATAAGGGTTTATGACGAATACCTTGAATTCAGGAAAAAGCAGTTATAACAGCGTTTTTGACTGTGTTATTGTGCCGCTTGGGAAAGTTCACAATCGGGCAGGTAACATAACTATTGTAGAAGAGGGCAAAAATATCCCGTTTGCAATCAAAAGGCTTTATTATTTATATGATATCCCTGGCGGAGAAGACCGTGGTGCGCACGCGCATAAAAAGCTGTATCAGCTGGTTGTTGCGGCAGGCGGGGCTTTTGATGTACTTTTGGATGACGGGCAAAATAAAAAAATTGTCACACTGAACCGGCCTGATTATGGTTTGATGATAGTCCCTGGCATTTGGAGACAGCTTTTCGGGTTTTCTTCAGGCGCGGTATCTCTTGTAATTGCATCTGAAAAATATGATGAAAATGATTATATAAGACAATATACTAATTTTTTAAGCTATAAAAAAATCAGTAATTTTATCAAACGAACCAATTAACAGGAAACAATAAAATCAACAGCCATGCATCAAAAAGACGACTTGTATCCGGTAAACTTAGTGGGTTGCAACGGCATTCTGCGCTGGCAAATAAAAGTGGACGTAAAGTAGAATCACTTTTTGATAAATTATAAACCTTTTTGGGAATGTTAAGATGAAACTTCAAATACAAAAACTCGGCAACAGACATGTCATCCTGAATCTACCGGTTGACATACCTGACAGATTTACTTTACTGGTTGACGAAAAGCAAATACCCCGAAGGCGAAGAAAGAAGTCAAAAACTAAAAATGTTGAAATACAAGCCATAAGGGAAAAATACCCTGAGCTGAAAGTGCTTGATGATATGTTAAAGGGTTTTACAGTAAATGAAAACGATGAAGAGCTGTTAGCCGAATATTACACGCAAAGAGCCCGGGATGAAGGTATTATTTGATGTAAACATCGTGCTCGATCTGGCACTCAGGGAAAGGAGCCAGAATTTTCCTGATTCATTAAAGGCTTATGACTGGCTGCGGGAAAAAAATGCCCAAATTTTTATAGCCGCAGCATCTATCCCCACCATTGATTATTTACTAAGCATGGCATTGAAAAAAAGCAGGGAAAAGGGTGAAGTAACCCCCAACAGAAAGGCGTTTCTTGAGGCAGTTTATGCGCCATATGAAATTGCGAAAACACCGGCTTATGCCAAACTGGATCTTATGGATACTGAAGATTCATTGATCATTGCTTCCGCCAGTGCACAGGATGATGAGATGGTTGTTATATCGCGGGATGAAAAGATCAAAACGCGATACCCAAAAAAGGTTTTAACGCCAACAGAATTACTTGAAAAAGTAAAGAATCCAAAGGAAGATAATTTCATCCCATTTCTCCCTTTAAAACAAATAAACGATGCTTATCAGCCGCAATTGGATTATGCCATTGACCGTGTGCTGGCTTCGGGCTGGTACCTGCTTGGCAAAGAAGTGCAGGCTTTTGAGGAGGAATACGCGTATTATATCGGCACACGGCACTGTATTGGCGTGGCAAACGGCTTGGATGCTTTGCGGCTGATCCTGCGGGCGTACATGGAGTTGGGCAAGCTTAGCGAAGGTGATGAGGTGATTGTCCCGGCAAATACATATATTGCTTCCATACTGGCAATTACTGAAAACAGGCTGAAGCCTGTTTTGACAGAGCCGGACATCAGTACCTATAATTTGGATATTTCACTGATTGAAAAACAAATTAGCGAGCGGACACGGGCAATTATGGTGGTGCACTTGTATGGCCGGGTATGCTGGAGTGTGGAGTTGGAGCGGCTGGCAGAAAAATATAATCTGTTGATAATTGAAGACAATGCGCAGGCTGCAGGCGCAATGTATATACCAGATGCTGCACGCGGTGAAGGAACTGATTTTAAGAGGACAGGTTCGCTTGGCCATGCTGCGGGGCATTCATTTTATCCGGGCAAGAATATTGGCGCTTTGGGTGACGGCGGGGCGGTAACCACTGATGATGATGAGCTTGCTGCTGTAATTCGTGCTGTTGCCAATTATGGGTCTGTAAAAAAATATGTAAACGATTTTAAGGGGCTGAATTCCCGTTTGGACGAGATACAGGCTGCAATGCTGCGTGTAAAGTTAAAGCATTTGGATTCAGATAATCAGAGGCGCAGGGAGGTTGCTGAATATTATTGTCGGAATATCAAGCATGCTGAAATAATTTTGCCAAATAATAGTAGCTTTTCGCTTTTTACGCACCCTTTTTCATTCGGCCATGTTTGGCATTTGTTTGTGATACGCACTAAATATCGCGATCAGCTGCAGGGGCATTTGCAAACACATGGGATTCAGACGATGATTCATTATCCAGTTCCGCCGCATAAGCAGGGGGCGTATTGCGAATGGAATGGGCTGCAGCTGCCGGTTACGGAGCGGATACATAATGAGGTGTTGAGTTTGCCGGTGGGGCAGGTGATACAAGCAGACGAAGTGGAAAAAGGCTGTAGCATAGTAAATGCTTTTTCAGCATAAAAATATCTGTAACTATTAAGTTAAATTTTCTGGATAACATTAAATATATTTAAATGGGATACAAAATTCACCATACAGCCGAAGTACAGTCAAAAAATATTGGCGGAGGCACCATAATATGGCAATTTTGTGTTGTTTTGAAAGACGCCAGCATAGGGGAAAACTGCAATATTAACTGCAATGTGTTTATCGAAAATGATGTGATCATCGGCAACAATGTTACCATCAAGCCCGGGGTGCAAATATGGGATGGTTTGCGCATTGAGGATGACGTATTCATTGGACCAAATGCTACCTTTACCAATGATCTGTTGCCACGCTCAAAGCAATATCCGGACAAGTTTATCGAAACATATATCCGCAAAGGAGCAAGCATCGGGGCAAATGCCACTATTCTTGCTGGGGTTGAAATTGGTGAATATGCAATGATCGGTGCGGGTAGCGTTGTTACAAAGGATGTCCCGCCGTTTACGCTTTGGGTGGGGAATCCGGCAAGGCAGAAAGGACATGTGACCAAAGAGGGCAACACCCTAGATTTGAATTTAATGAACAAACAGGGGAAGGTTTACAGGTTAGTAAACAATGAGCCATTGGCAGATAGCCAACCTAAAACATAGTGCTTGTACCCAAACCAACATTTCATGTTTCCATATTACAGCATAGATGATAATGGCTAACAGTTCGGCAAAAATACTTTTAGAAAATACAAAGTGGGTTTATATTGCAAAGATTATTAGCCAACTAATTAGTCTTGCAGCCATTATTTTGGTAATCAGAAAGCTTACTGTTGACATTTTCGGAACATACAGTTTGATTACCCAGTCTTTTGTTGTTTTTCAAATTATCGCTCTTGGCGCGATAGATCAGGTTTTCCTCAGATACATACCAGAATTGATTGCCAATAAAGAATATAGAAAATTTATACTTTTTGTCACGCGAGGCTTAGGGTTAACATTAATTTCATTTGCTATATTTTTTTCAATCTTGTATGTATTTAAAGAATCTTTTGCTATTTTTTTTAACATTTCTGATTTTCATTATTACATATTTCCATTTTTTTTATATTCATTTACATTTGCAATAAAAAGTCTTGTTACTGTAACACTGCACTCCCTTCTATTGCACAAAAAGTACGCATATATAAGTATTTTAAATGCCTCAGTCAGGCTTGTATTATACCTTATATATCACGAAAGTTTAACTGTTAGTTTATTACTTTATGTTGAAGTGTTTACGGCGAGTTTATTTATTTTACAAGGCACATTTATATATTTTAAACATATTAAAACAATTAACTTCAATCAGATGTCGATTGGAAAAACCCCGGTTACCTCAAAAAGAATTATTCGTTATGGTTTGTTTTCCGCGGGGAATGTTCTTGGGCAGGGCATAGTTGGGCGGACGTCTGATTATTTTATTGTTGCTGCATTATCTAATCCTTTGCAGGTTGGACTTTATGCTTTTGCAGTTAGAGTTTACAGCATGATTTATCAGATACTGCCTGAAAAGCAATTTTATTCTGTTCTCAGGCCGTTATTTTTTCACAAATTCACACAGCGATATGATGTCCCAGAATTTCAAAAAATCCTTGCTTTTATGATAAAAGGAATTATGCCAATATATTTGCTGCCATTAATATTTTTTTTTATCTTTGGTAAAAATCTTATTAATCTAGTGTTTGACCCACGATATATTGATGCATACTGGATAATTATTATATTGTTTATTCATAAACCCTTGGTTCCATTTTATAATACAATAGCATTCACACTACAACTTAAAGAACGTGTGGACATTGAAATGTATAGCAAAATTTTTATAATTTTCAGCATTGCGGCTGGCATATATGGCATGAAAACATATGGTCTAATCGGTATCGCGCTTGCTTCTACCCTTGGTTTATTTTTACAAAACATATTTGTTTGGGTTTATATGCGAAAATACCCCGAAATCCGGTTTTGGTTTAGGGATTATGTGAACTACATTATTATCATGATATTCCTTCTTCCGTTTATGTTTCTGTATTATATAGAATTTGGCATGGTACAATTCATTTTGTGGTCGGCTGGATTCATTATATATTTCGGGGTTATTTTTCTCATCTTTCATCCTTTCTCATCTTTTGATATTATTCAACTGCAAAAAATGACGGATGGGATTCCGGCTTTATCAAAAACAGTTGACTTATTAAAAAAGATAGCTCGAAAGAGAATGGCTATTATTAAAATATAAACAATAGGTCAATTCAAAGTCATGCGGGATTAACAAATTTATTTGAGGTAAAAAGCAAATAGAGGAAAATAGAATAAAAGTCATAGAAACATTATATATATTTT
Organism: Actinomycetota bacterium; assembly: GCA_011046085.1. Taxonomy (GTDB): domain Bacteria; phylum Actinomycetota; class Aquicultoria; order UBA3085; family Oleimmundimicrobiaceae; genus DSBK01. The sequence goes on along the minus strand of DSBK01000081.1, from coordinate 165 downwards.
AGAGTTTTTGTACATATTCACATCCATTAATATAGGGAGATTTTACAAAAAGAAATCATGATACTAAAAAGCATAAAAACGCTTGTAGAGCCCATCTTCGACAGTAGTAGGTGAAAATAAATGGGTCTAACCCAAATAGATTACAATGATATAGATCTTGTTTTC
>DSBK01000098.1 GCA_011046085.1 Actinomycetota bacterium | reverse complement strand
TCCCCCAAACCCCCTTGTCGGGGATTCAAACCCGGTTCACGATTTATGATTCTCTATAAACCATTTACCATTAACTGCTCTTTTGGCGCGCCTGGAGGGATTCGAACCCCCGACCTGCGGATTAGAAGTCCGATGCTCTATCCAGCTGAGCTACAGGCGCAGTCAAATTGGTTCACGGTTCATAGTGTATGGTTTATGGTTCGCTATCAACTGCCAACTATTAACCATGACTGCTTTTTTGGGGTGGCTGAGGGGACTCGAACCCCCGACCTTTGGAGCCACAGTCCAACGCTCTAACCAACTGAGCTACAACCACCATAAATTTAGTTCATTATTTACCTATTAACTGACTTTTTGGTCGGGGTGGAGGGATTCGAACCCCCGACCTCCTGCTCCCAAAGCAGGCGCGCTAAACCAAGCTGCGCTACACCCCGAAAACGCTATTTTACAATAAATACACCGTATTAAGTTTTCAAAGAATACTATTGCCCCACAAGACCAGTGCGGGGCCACCTTTTCTTAAGCCAGTAGTAGTATAGAAAAAATACAGTTAGCAGTCAAATAAGTAATTTCAAACCTGTTGATGAAAAGTAACTGTTGACCAATATTTATTACACTTGTATAAAATTAATTATACTAAACACAAAAAGGAAAGCATTGAAAAAAAAGACCAAAAGAAGGATAAGAACTTTTATTTTCATCATAACAAGTATTTCACTTTTATTTTTGATTTATTTAAAAATACAAAATCCAAACGTCGACCCCAAAAAAATCATAGGAAATGATTCTGATAACTCTCTTCATCAATGCCCTACAAAAAAGTGGTAATCGAAATGCAGATAATCAAACAATTCAAAAAATTTGTGAACAAAAAGGAATCCCTTTCCCCCTTCAAAATCCCGAAATTATAATTTTTAAATCCCGACGGATTCTGACTCTCTATAACGGAAATAAACTGATTAAAGCATACAAAGTATCTCTTGGAGAAAATCCTAAAGAAGATAAGAATATTGAAGGAGATAAATGCACGCCAGAAGGCACGTTTTATATCTGTCAGATGGCAAAAAATCCTCAAAAAATTTATCTCGGTTCAAGATGGATGCGAATTAGTTATCCCTCAATCGAAGATGCCAAAAGAGGTCTTGAAAACGGCTTAATAGCAAAAGATGAGTATGAGAAAATCGTCGAGGCAATTAAATGCGGTAAAATTCCTCCTCAAAATACAAATCTCGGAGGAGGAATCGGTATTCATGGAGGAAATGAACTTTTTGAGAAAAACAACAACTGGACTGCTGGTTGTATTGGTCTTTACAACAAGGACATTGAAGAAATTTATGACTGCGTTAAAGTTGGGGTTCCTATAATAATTATATCTTAAGTTCGTTTAAAATATCTCTCATTTTTCTAAAAGCTTGACCACGATGGCTAATTTTGTTCTTGATCTCGATTGGAAGCTCCGCCATCGTCTCATTAAATCCATCGGGGACAAAAATTGGATCGTATCCGAAACCTTTTGAACCCCGTGGCTCAAAAATTATCTGCCCCTTACAAACGCCTTCGGTTTTGAAAATTTTATCGGGGGGAATAAAAAAAACCGCGCAACACTTAAATTGCGCCGTTCTTTTATCTAAAGAGCATTCTTTTAAATTATCGAGAAGTTTTACTATGTTTTCTTCATCCGTTGCGGATTCTCCCGCGTAACGGGATGAGTAAATCCCAGGTTTCCCATTTAAAATATCGACTTCCAAGCCAGAGTCATCGGCAAGAGCAGATAAATTAAATTTTTCTGCCAGCTCTTTCGCTTTTAAAATGGCATTTTCCTCAAAAGAGCTTCCCGTTTCCTCAACATCCCACCAATCTTCAAAATCTTTAAAGGTTAAAAACTCCAGCCCTTCCTGTCCCCGTGCCTGTCGGCAGACAGGGCTAACACGAGAATCTAAATTGAGAATATTTATAATTTCATAAATTTTATCCTCGTTTTTGCTTGCTATTACTATTTTCATCTAGTCGCTTTCATGTCCCAATTTCTCAACTAATTTGGCAAAATCCTTCCCCACAACTGACTTTTGCATGTTGATAAGCTCGCCATTGCCTTTCGACGCAAGTTTTAAGAGTTTATCTAATTCTTTATGTGTAAACGGATGAGATTCCGCAGTGCCTTGCACCTCAACAAATTCTTCGTCCCCAGTCATCACCACATTCATGTCCACCTGAGCGCCAGCATCCTCTTCAAAACATAAGTCCAGGCACGGCACGCCATCAACTATCCCGACGCTAACAGCCCCCACATAATCTTTAATGGGAAATTTTTCAATTTTACCTTTTTCAATAAGGTACTTAATGGCATCAAAAAGCGCTACAAAAGAGCCCGTAATAGCCGCGGTCCTCGTTCCTCCATCGGCCTGAATTACATCAGCGTCAATCCATATGGTAAGTTCACCAAGCGCAGCAAGATTCACAATAGAGCGTAGCGACCTGCCAATCAACCGCTGGATCTCATGGGTTCTTCCTCCAATCCTTCCCATCATTGATTCACGGGGGCTCCTTGTTGTGGTTGAACGCGGAAGCATCGAATACTCGGCGGTAATCCATCCTCGTCCGCTACCTCGTAAAAAGACCGGAACTTTATTTTCCTCAACTGTAGCCGCACAAATAACTTTCGTATTTCCAACTTTAATTAAGGCGGAGCCCTCCGCGTGAGGAATGTAGCTTCTTGTTATACTCATCTTTCTCATTTCGTCCGACTTTCTGCCATCTACTCTTTTCAAAATCTTTACCCCCCAATAATCTCAATAAAATCCATTTATCTGCCAACAATTTTTAGATTTCAAACAATTTGTTGGCGCTTAACAATATAACTTCGCCGTCGTAAACTTCCTTTGCCTCTTTTAAAGAAACCTGCCCATCACAACCGGGCCAAATATGTGTTAAAAACAGCTTTTTTACGCCCCCTTTTCTGGCAACCATTGCCGCCTGTTTAGCGGTAAGATGATCAACTTGGGCTCCTGCATGGGCTTCTTGCAGCGTTGCTTCGCATATAAAAGCGTCAGCTCCTTCTGTAAACTCTACCAAACCTTCGCTGTAACCAGTATCTGCGCTATAAACCAGCCTTTTTTTGCCATTTATCGCAATTGCGTAAGTTGGTTCGCAATGTTTTACCTTTTTAAACCTAAGTTCAAAATCATTAAATTTATAACTAATCTTATCATTAATATCTTCGAATCTAAAAAATTTGGCAAACTCCTTCTTGGAACTATCCGATAAAATGGAGCCCAAAAAATCTGAGGATTTATCTGGAGCAAGCGTTCTCAAAGAAAAACTAGGCACAGTGGCATCGAATTGATAATAGTAACGTAGAGGATAAATATCCAAAAAATGGTCCGGATGAAGATGGGAAATCACCATAGCATTTAATTTACATGGGTCGAGCCAATTAAAAAGGTTGCTTACAACCCCGGTTCCGCAATCGAGAAGAATTCTTGTATTGCCCTCTTCGATAAGATAACCACTGCAGGCCTCGCCCGGCCCAGCATAAGCGGCCGAGGCGCCCAAAACTATGAATTTCATCTAGCTTCCTTCTCTCTCGGATAAAGCCTTTCTTTTTAAAAGAATGGTAAGCAAGGGATAGCCTAAAACATAAACAGCTATCGCCTCACCCACACCAACATATAAAACGGTTATCCAGTAGGGCACACCTAGAACTATTTTCAGTATTAAGCCCACTCCAAACGCATTGACTAAAACGGGTGGGAACAATCCCAAGAGTGAACCTTTGTAGATATAGGTTTTCTGAGAAGTTTTTATAAAGAACTTGCCGATTATCCAGGTAAGAAAAGCTGCCGCAAGTGTTAAAAAAGAGCCGAAAAAGATATCCAATGGGCCGAGACCGCCATATATATTTGCTAACAAACAACCTATATAAAGACCAATAATTGCAGCCGGTTCAAAATAAGCAAGCGCGGTCAGCGCCTCCGATACTCTCACTTGAATCTGGCCATAACTTATCGGCGCAAAAATTATAGTTAACGTCGCATAGAGAGCCGCAATTATCGCCGCGCGAGTTAAGAAATGCGTCCTCATCCTTTTCATTAATTTCCCTCCTGTCCTAATTTAATTTCTTCAACATTTTTTATTTCTCTGCCTAAAAATCTGCTCCCCAGCTCCAAAAACTTGCTCTTATCCCCGCTTGAAATAAACCGATAATTTGGAGCTTCATTTATCTTTCTTTTGTGGCCCTTTCTGGTAAGCATTTCCCCCACCTCTTTTGCCGCCTCTTCTGCCGAACTTATGAGCACAGCCTCTTTTCCGATAATCTTTTGAATGGTCGCGCTAAGCAGCGGATAATGGGTGCAACCTAATATTAAAGTATCGATGTCGTCCTCAATTAAAGTTTTTAAATAACCTTTTATTATCCTCTCAATCTCTTTGCCAACTACTTCGCCTTTCTCCACAAAATCAGCCAACTCGGGAGTAACCTGCTGAAAAACTTTGACACCCGCATCAAAAGCATGAACCGCCTTAACATAAGCAGAACTTAAAATGGTTGCTTTGGTACCAATAACTCCTATCCTACGATTACGTGTTACCTGCACAGCCGCTCTCGCCCCAGACTCAACCACACCGATGATGGGAATGTAAAAATGCTCCTGAGCAACTTCAAGCGCCGCGGAAGAGGCGCTATTGCAGGCAATTACAATAAATTTAACCTCTTCGCCCCGCAAGAACTCGACTATCTGAAAGACAAATTTTTTAAGTTCCTCGGCGCTTCGAGGCCCATAAGGAAAACGGGCCGTATCCCCAAAATAAATGATGTTCTCATTGGGAAGTTGGCGCATTACCTCACCAGCAACGGTTAGCCCGCCTATTCCTGAGTCGAAAATACCTATCGGCTTATCGTTCATTCAAACACCTCTGTCGATTAGAAAAATTTGTTAAATTTTATCCGCAATGACGCTAAAGTATTATTTTAGCAATTATTTAAAAACCTGGAAAACTGAATTATTATAGATGGAATTTTTTAAAATTGAAACACCCGCCTGCCAGTAGGCACGGTTAAACCTCGAAAGTTTACATTTCGCGGTTTAAGTGGAGAATTCTTTGCGGCGAATCCATAAAATCTACTTCTTAAAGGGCAAAACTTCCTGCTTAACTTCATCCTTAATAGATAAAAACTCGGGGTCTTTGTGGACCAAGATTGCATTATTTAATTGAGCGTGAGCGGCAATTACTGCATCAGCAAATGAAATTGGATAAACGGCTTTAAACCTTCCCGCAGTAAGAATGAATGTTTCTTCGAGAGATTTTAAAACTTGGACCGGAAGCTCCATTAACGCAACGAATCGCAAATCGGCGATTTCCTCCCCTTCTTCTTGAAGGATAATATAATAAACCTCAACTAATGAAGCAAAAGAGATGAAGACATCTGCCTTATCATCTCGAGTCAAGAGTAAGATATCCTTAACCGTTTCTGCTCCACCTTCGCCCTCTAAAAAAGTTAAAAGAGCTGATGTGTCCAACAGATATCTTGGTTTATCTTTTCTCACGTTCCTTGTCCTTTCGGCGCTCCTTCAACAGTTTTTCAGTCAGCTTTTTCCCCGAAGCTGAACCATACATTGCTTCGATGGGATCTGCGGAAACAGGAACCAATTTAATTTCCTTGCCTGTATTTAACCAATAAAGTTTAGAGCCAGGTTTAAGCCCATATTTTTTTCTTATCTCTGCCGGTACAGCAATTTGTCCGCGCTTAGTTAAGGTAGTCTTCATCTTTTATTTCCTTTCTCAAGTTATATTTTTATTTTACAAGTCGATTTTTAAAAAGTCAAGTTATTTTGCAACTACTGCATGCTGTTTTGATTTTTCTTACTTGTTATGGAATTGTAAATTCCATAACTTTGTGGGCTTGACTTGGATGACACTATTAAATCTTCCAGCAGCAAGAATTCCTTGCTTTGTT
>DSBK01000072.1 GCA_011046085.1 Actinomycetota bacterium | reverse complement strand
CTAAGGGAGGTATCCCTAACCTCTCGAGCTTTTTCTCCAAAAATGGCTCTCAATAATTTTTCTTCCGCGGTAAGTTCCGTTTCACCCTTCGGGGTCACTTTTCCAACCAGAATATCTCCCGGGACAACTTCTGCACCCACCCTAACGATTCCATCATCATCTAGATCTTTAAGAGCATCTTCGCCTATGTTTGGAACTTCTCGCGTAATCTCTTCAGAACCAAGTTTAGTGTCCCTGGCTTCAGCTTCAAATTCCTCAATGTGTATTGACGACAAAGTATCTTCTTTAACAAGCCGCTCACTTAATACGATCGCGTCCTCATAATTAAATCCTTCCCAAGGCATAAAAGCCACCAATAAATTTTGCCCGAGAGCGAGTTCTCCCATGTCGGTGGCAGTGCTATCGGCGACAACCTGTCCCGCCTTTATCTTTTCTCCTTCGTTGACAATGGGTTTTTGGTTTACGCATGTACCCTGATTGGAACGTCTAAATTTCTCCAATTCATATACATCTATGCCGTCTTTATGTTTAATTTCAACATGCTTGGCATCAACTTTCGTGACAACACCGCCATTTTTAGCAACTATAACCTCTCCAGTATCTTTAACGGCTCGATGCTCTACTCCAGTGCCAACAAAAGGGGCTCTTGCCTTCAAGAGAGGCACGGCCTGACGTTGCATATTTGACCCCATCAAGGCTCGGTTTGCATCATCATGTTCCAAAAATGGTATCAACGAGGTAGAAACGCTGACTGTTTGAGAAGGTGAAACATCCATGTAGTCAACCTGTTCGGGGTCAACCATCTTTACCTCATCAATTTTTTTTAGCGGATTGTGAATTCTAACTAAAACTTTTTTGGCCGTAAAGTTGCCGTCTTCATCAAAGGGGGCGTTGGCCTGCGCAATAACATACTTATCTTCTTCGTCGGCTGTTAAATAATCTATCTTGCCCGTAATTCTGCCATCCTCAACTTTTCTATAAGGGGTTTCTATAAAACCCAGATCATTTATGCGCGCGTGGGTCGAAAGTGAACCAATTAAGCCAATATTCGGGCCCTCTGGCGTCTCAATTGGACACATTCTCCCATAGTGAGAGGGATGTACGTCTCTCACTTCAAAACCAGCTCGTTTTCTGGAAAGACCCCCGGGTCCAAGCGCCGAAAGACGTCTTTTGTGGGTAAGCCCCGACAATGAATTCGTCTGATCCATAAACTGAGAAAGCTGACTGCTGCCAAAAAATTCTTTAAGGGACGCGACAATAGGTCTTATATTTATTAATGATTGGGGCGTTATGGTCTCCAAATCCAAAGTAGTCATGCGTTCTCTAACAACGCGTTCCATTCTGGAAAGTCCGATTTTAAACTGATTTTGAATAAGTTCTCCGACGGAGCGAACCCTTCTGTTCCCCAAATGATCTATATCGTCGGCCTCGCCTATACCCTGGTGAAGTCGAACAAGATACTTAACAATTTCAAGTAGATCTTCTTTTGTAAGAGTCATTACATCTTTAGAAATATTCAGCTCAAGCTTTTTATTTATTTTGTATCGCCCAACTGCAGCAAGATTATAGCGTTGGGGATTGAAGAATAATGACTCAACGAGAGATCTTGATCCTTCAACGGTAGGAGGTTCTCCTGGGCGTAATTTTTTGTAGATTTCAATGAGAGCCTCTTCCTGTGATTCGGTATTGTCCCGCTCCAAGGTGTTTTTAATGCATTGAGCGCCATCAAAGAAATTAAGTATTTCCTCGTTTTTTCCAAAACCCAAGGCCTTGAGAAACATTGTTACTGATTGTTTTCTCTTTCTATCTATGCGAACGGCGACAATATCTCTCTTGTCAACCTCAAATTCAAGCCATGCGCCTCGATTGGGAATTACCTTGGCGGCGGTGATTACTTTATCCATTTGTTTGTCGATCTCTTGATCATAATAAACGCCTGGCGACCTAACAAATTGATTAACGACTACACGCTCAGTCCCATTTATGATAAACGTGCCCTTCTCTGTCATTATGGGAAATTCGCCCATATAGACATCCTGTTCTCTTATCTCACCAGTTTCCTTGTTAATAAAACGTGCTTTAGCAAAAAGTGGGGCGCTATAGGTCATATCTTTTTCTCTGCACTCGGCTATACTGCTCTTAACTTCTCCAAAATAGTGTTCACCAAATTCAAGAGTACGATTTCCGGTAAAATCCTCAATTGGGGATACATCGCGCAATGCCTCCATCAACCCATCAGCAACAAGCCAATCAAATGATTTTGTCTGAACCGATATCAAGTTGGGTAACTCTAGAATTTCTGGAATTTTGCCAAAGCTCCTGCGCTTCCTTAAACAAGAATCAGATTTTTGCACCAATGTTTCACTCCTTAAGATGAGGGGAAATATATTCAAAACGCAAAACTAAAATTTATCACTTTTAAATAGTTTAGTCAATAAAATTAAATCGGCCAATTCTGTGTGACCAACAAATCGCTACACTCAAAATGGCCGATTTATCTTAATTCGACTATTTAAGTTCAACAGTAGCTCCAGCTTCCTCTATCTGAGCCTTGATCTTCTCAGCTTCATCTTTTGTAAGCCCTTCCTTGATTGCCTTTGGCGCGCTATCAACCAATTCTTTTGCTTCTTTTAACCCAAGATTAGTTATGCTTCGTACCGTTTTTATCACCTGAATTTTCTGAGCGCCCGTATTGGTAAGGATTACATCGAATGATGACTTTTCTTCGGCTCCACCTTCTGCAACGGCTGCGGGCGCAGCTGCAACAGCAACCGGCGCGGCAGCGCTTACACCAAAAACCTCCTCCATTTCTTTAACTAAATCGGAGAGTTCAAGTACGCTCATCTCTTTAATCGCATTCATAATATCTTCTTTTGTGAGTTTCTTTGCCTGAGCCAAATTGTTTCACCTCCTTATAAACGCATTAATTTTAAGAAGCTTTTTGCTTCCCAACAGCATCCAAAACATTTACCAATCCACGTAAAGGACCGGCAAGAACATTTGTAAAACCAGAAATTGGCGATTGCATACTTCCCATTAATTTTGCCAAAAGCTCTTCATATGGTGGCAGATTCGCCAATTTTTTTACTCGAGACGCATCAATAACTTTACCCTGTAAAATGCCACCTTTAACCTTTAGAACACCATGTTCTTTTGAGAACTTTGCCATTAACTTCGGCGCAACCAACTCGTCGTCATAGCCAAGAACAAGAGCGGTGGACCCCACCAGAAATTCATCCAAACCTTCGAGTTTCTTATCCTTTGCTGCGATACAAATTAATGTATTTTTAAAGACCCTATACTCTACACCTTTTTCTCTAAGGGCATTCCGCAACTCACCAACCTGATGAACATTCAAACCAGTAAAGTCGACAAGCACAACGATCTTGGCATTGCCAATTTTTTCTCTTATCTCTTCAACCGCCACTACTTTTTCCGATCGAGCCATAACAACTCCTTTCAAAAAAAATAATCCCCGCAAGACTATGGGGATTAAATAAAAACCCAACCTCGGTAGGCAAAATTAAGCTTAAAGCACCTACTGTCTACGGTTACAAATTTCACTTTATTATTTTAAAAGCCGAAAAAAAGATTAACAAACTTATAAAAAATAGTCAAACTTAAATAAAAACTTTACTCTTCAAGTAAGTCACGAGTTTTACTTGAGTCCACCTTTATCCCAGGACCCATGGTTGACGTAACGGATATATTTTTCAAATATTTCCCTTTTGCAGCAGCGGGCTTTGCTCTATTTATCTCGTCTAACAAGGCGCCATAATTTTCAACCAAATCCTTCACCGAAAAACTCGCCTTTCCTATAATGACATGAATATTCCCCGTCTTGTCGAGCTTATATTCAATCTTGCCAGCCTTAATATCTTTTACGGCTTTGCCGACATCAAAAGTCACTGTCCCCGATTTTGGACTAGGCATAAGTCCTTTAGGACCCAAAACTTTACCCAGTTTACCAACACTGCTCATCATGTCCGGGGTAGCAACAGCAACGTCAAAATCTACCCAACCACCGTTAACCTTCTCAACCAAATCAGCAGCGCCCACAAAATCAGCGCCCGCTTCCTTCGCCTCTTGGGCTTTTTCTGCTTGGGCAAAAACAGCAACCTTCACTGATTTCCCTGTCCCGTGGGGAAGAACAACCGTGCCTCTAACCTGCTGATCTGCTTTGCGAGGATCCACCCCTAATTTGATGTGAACCTCAATGGTCTCATCAAACTTTGCCTTGGCATTTTCCTTTACCTGCTTCACAGCCTCTAAAGGAGCGTGCTGCCGCTCTAAATCCACTTTCTCTAAAACTTCTTTGTACCTTTTACTTCTTTTCATAATTCCTCCTGTGGTTTAACGGAAATTTTTCCTCCCACACTATCAGCCATTAACCCCTATTGGTTCCTAGCTCAATCAACTACTTTTATACCCATTGTGTAAGCTGTGCCTTCAATTATTCTCATGGCCCCTTCGATGTCTTTTGCATTTAAGTCGGGCAATTTCAGTTCGGCAATTTCCTTAACTTTGGCCCTAGATATCTCAGCAACTTTCTCACTATTGGGTGTCCCCGAACCCTTTTCAATTCCCGCCGCTTTCTTGAGAAGAACAGCCGCGGGCGGAGTTTTAGTTATAAATGAAAATGACCGATCTTCGTAGACAGTTATCTCAACGGGGATTATGGTTCCACTTTGATCTTGTGTCTTAGCATTAAACTCTTTACAAAATTCCATTATGTTGACTCCGTGTTGACCCAAAGCGGGGCCGACAGGGGGAGCAGGATTTGCCTGTCCCGATGGAATTTGTAATTTTATTAAACCTGCAACCTTCTTGGCCATTCCCTAATACCCCTTTCAGTTATAACTCTTACAACTTCGCCACTTGACCAAAATTAAGTTCAACGGGAGTTTCCCGTCCAAAAATAGATACCAAAACTTTCAGCTTGCCTTGATCAAGATTTATTTCAGAAATAATACCCGTAAAGTCGGCAAGCGGGCCTGATTTTACTTTCACGCTCTGACCTTCATTAAATTCCGTCTTGGGTTTCGGCTTTTCAAAACCGGTTTTTTGTAAAATTCTTTTGGCTTCATCTTCTGAAAGCGGTGAAGGCCGCCCACTTGAACCAACAAAACCAGTAACACCGGGTGTGTTCCTGACAACATACCACGAATCATCATCCATCTCCATCTGAACCAGAATATAACCTGGGAAAACCTTTTTTTGAGTAAAGATCTTTTTGCCACCCTTTATCTCGATTATATCCTCAGTGGGAATGATAACATCAAATATTTTGTGTTCCATATCCATAGAATCTATTCGATGCTCAAGATTCATTTTTACCTTATCTTCATACCCAGAATATGTGTGAACTACATACCAGTTTTTTGTCATCAACAACCCTTCCAATTAAGCTGAAATCAATTTTAAAATCAGGATAAATATATAATCAATACACCCAATAAAGACAGAAAAAATTAAAACTATAAACAAAACAACGATCGTCGAAGAAATTACCTCTTTTCGTGTAGGCCAAGAAACTTTTTTGAGTTCAGCCTTTACGTCTCTAAAATAACCCCCTATTTTCTTACCACTTTTCTTTTTCTTAGCAGACATTAATTTTCCTATACCATTTAATTCAAATTTATTATTAAAAACTGAGCAGTTATTAACCCGGGACCCTGCTCAGCATGACCTATTTATACTGGCAGGCCTGGAGGGATTCGAACCCCCAACATCCGGTTTTGGAGACCGGCGCTCTAACCAATTGGAGCTACAGGCCTTTACTATTTAATTATAGACCGCACTCCACCACCAAAACCTGCAATAATATCAATATATCTTAACGAGTCTCTTTGTGTAAAGTGTGTTTCTTGCACCATTTACAATACTTTTTTAACTCAACCCTATCGGGATCATTTTGTTTATTTTTATTAGTCGTGTAATTTCTTCTTTTGCACTCCGTACATGCAAGCGTAACTATTTGACGCATTTAAACACTCTCCACCATCAGTTTCTTTAAAGACACAAACAAAGAAGTTACCACCATTCAATAGATGTGTCAATAGTAAAAGAGCCCTCTCGTGCCCTTTTGGCGACCATTGTTTATTACTTAAGTATCTTTATTATCCTACCAGCTCCAACCGTTCTTCCACCTTCACGGATGGCGAATCTAAGCCCTTCTTCCATGGCGATCGGGGTGATAAGTTGGACTTCGAGTTCGGTGTTAT
>DSBK01000114.1 GCA_011046085.1 Actinomycetota bacterium | reverse complement strand
AAAGCGCCGAGGAAATAAAGAAGGTCGCGGTATCTGAAGGTATGCTTACCTTGCGACAGGATGGCGTGGAGAAAGCGCTCAAAGGAATAACTTCGTTAGAGGAAGTAATGAGGGTGGTTGTGTAGAATTGATAATTTAATTGTTTTATAATTAAAATCTGTTGAATTTTGTCATTGCGAGGATTCCAACGTTACATCGGATGACGAAGCAATCTCTGTTTACCAGGAGCTTCGAGATCGCCGTGCTTCGTTTTATTTCGCTCGCCGCCCGCATCGGGGGCACGGCGATGACATTATATGTATTATTCAACGGTCTCAATTAATAACAATTGTGAATGAGGAGGAAGTAAACTTGATAGAGTTGACCGAATTGTTGTTGAAGCTTTTAGAAAATAATGCCTCGGATTTGCATATAACTACGGGGCTGCCTCCTGTTATGAGAATTAATGGTAATCTGGTTCCCTTAAAAGATTATCCCAAGCTTACCCCAAATGATACGAAAGAAATGATATACAGTATTTTGACTCAAAATCAGAGAGAAAAACTTGAGAGAAACTTGGAATTTGATTGTTCTTACGGAATTGCCGGGAAGGCGCGATTCAGAGTAAATGTATATTTTCAAAGGGATAGCATGGCAGCCGCTTTCAGGGTGATTCCCGTTGATATAAAAAGCTTAGACGCTTTGGGTATTCCTAACTCTTTGGTCGATCTTACTTTAAAGGCAAGGGGTTTTGTGGTAGTTACCGGGCCAACTGGAAGCGGGAAGACGACTACACTGGCAACTTTGTTGGATATGATTAATGAATCTCGAATGGATCATATAATAACAGTTGAAGATCCGATAGAGTTCTTGCATCGTCATAAAAAATGTATGGTTAATCAAAGAGAAGTTAATTCAGATACGAAATCTTTTGTTAATGCTCTCAAATATGTGCTAAGACAGGATCCTGATGTGATTTTAATAGGCGAGATGAGAGACTTGGAAACAATACAGGCTGCTCTGACCGCGGCGGAAACTGGCCATCTTGTTTTTGCGACCTTACATACTCAGGATGCGCCGCAAACCATAGATAGGATTATCGATGTGTTTCCACCTCACCAGCAGCAGCAAGTTCGAATTCAATTGGCAGGAACTCTTCAAGGTATAGTCGCCCAGCAGTTGCTGCCCACCAGAGATGGCGAAGGCCGTGTTGTGGCGGTGGAGGTGCTTATCCCCACTCCTGGTGTAAGGAACATGATTAGAGAAGCGAAGACCCATCAAATTTATAATGCAATGCAAACTGGGCAAAAATATGGGATGATAACGATGGACCAATGTCTTGCTGATCTTTACAGAAGAAATGTAATATCTTTGGAGACTGCGCTTAATAGGGCGGTTTCTCCGGATAATTTAAAGCAAATGCTCGGCAAATGTTAAAGAGGAGTGTTTTGGCGTGGTTTCTACGTTTACCTATAAAGTTAAGGACAAACAGGGAAAACTATTAACGGGGATGCTTGAAGGAGATAATCAGGCAACGGTTGCAACGAAACTTAAACAAATGGGATTCGTTGTTATAAATATTACTGAGAAAGCGGCATCACCGACCTTATCAGAAACCTTTCAACGGTTAAGCAAGGTTAAACTCAAAGATATAGCCATTTTTAGCAGGCAGTTTGCAACTATGATAAACGCGGGCCTTTCATTGACTAAGTGTCTTGCGATTTTAACAGAGCAAACTCAAAACAAGAATTTATCGAGGGTTATTGATCAGGTAAGAAAAGATGTGGAGGGCGGAAGCGCTCTTTCGGAGGCTCTTTCAAAACACCCCAAAATTTTTCAAAATTTATTTGTCAGTATGGTGAAGGCGGGAGAGACGGGCGGTGTCTTGGATGAGGTTCTTCTTCGAGTTGCCGATCACTATGAACGAGAAGGGAATTTACGTCGTAAAATTAAGTCGGCGATGGCATATCCCATGGCCGTATTCGCTTTTGCCATCCTTCTTATGTTTGCGATGATTACCTTCATTGTTCCCGTTTTTGAAAAGATGTTTGAAAACATAGGGGGAGAACTCCCATTGCCAACGCAGATATTGGTTAATATGAGTAAATTTACGAGGAGTTACTGGTATTTAGTTTTTGCGGTGATTGCGGGAATGATGTATGCGGCAAAGTCGTTTATAAAAACCGAGAAGGGGCTCGAAATAGTTGACTCCTTGAAATTAAAAATACCCGTCTTTGGTGAACTTACGATGAAGTTGTCGATTTCTAAATTTTCCCGAACGCTTGGGACTTTGCTGGCAAGCGGAGTTCCCATTTTAAGTTCTTTAGATATCGTCGCTGAAACATCGGGGAACGTTATAATTGCCAGAGACGTTAAATCGGCGGGGGTAAGCATCAAAGAAGGTGAGACTATATCCGCGCCACTCTCAGAAAGCAAGGTTTTTCCCCCGATGGTTGTTCAGATGATTTCAGTGGGAGAAGAAACGGGTGTCTTGGATGGAATGCTTCAAAAGATAGCGGATTTTTATGATGAAGAAGTAACCTCAACCGTAAATACATTAACATCCTTAATAGAGCCGTTTATGATTTTGGGCATAGGACTTCTGGTTGGCGCCATGCTTGTTTCCTTATATCTCCCCATGTTCCAGGTCATCCTGCTTATGGGAAAACAATAAGTCTCGATAAGGGTTAAGGTTTTTGGCGCCCCTGTCGATAATAAAATTGGAGGCAAACAAGATAAAGGCAAACTCATCGTAAGGTGGGGACGCAAAGCCACGGGTCCAATTATATTAAAAAGGATAGCCGGGTTGCCTCAAAATTTATGCTGAAGACGCTTTTGTCTTCGCGAAAGGGGGATGAGTGTTTGAGGCGGGAAAAAATTAATTTTCAAAAGAAGGGGGTGAAATTCGTGAAAAGATTTAGAGGAGAAAAGGGTTTTACCTTGGTTGAGTTGATGGTGGTTATTCTTATCATAGGAATTTTAGTGGCAATTGCTATCCCCGTGTATAATGCGGCAAAGGATAGTGCTTACAAAAGAACATGTCAAGCCAATCTTAGAACCATAGATGGAGCTATCCAAACATACAATGCAACCTATGAAGGGTATCCAGGGGACATTGGTGTTTTAGTAACAACTGGATTTTTGAAAAGTGAGCCGCAATGTCCTGATCCGAACAATGCCAACCGACCTTATGAACTTACAGGCACAGCGCCAGCTATATCTGCATATTGCGAGCTTCATGCATACTAAAAGTTCATGATTTAAAGGTGGCTCGCAAAGGGCCACCTTTTTTATTAGCCAATTATTTAAAGAGAAATTTTGTTTCAAATTGGTTTTATTTTTGAGGTGAGCATGAAATTAAATTTTTCTTCAGAGAGCGGCTTTTCTTTTGTAGAGCTTATGATAGTTATATTTATAATATCTATTCTAGTGAGTATAGCCGTTTTTTCTTATAGAAATATTTCTGTGGTTGAGTTGCGAACTTGCCAGTCGAATCTACGGACAATAGACGGCGCTATTATGCAGTATTATATGCATGAAAAAAATTATCCAAGCGAAATTAGCGATTTGGTTCCGAAATATTTAAAAACTGAACCAAAATGCCCAAGTCAACAGGTAGAATATACCATCGATTCGGGCAATAGAGCCGAATGCCCCAACGGGCACGCTTACTAGTGGGAAGTGGTTTTTTTGCAGTTATTTACTATCATTCTTTTTTTTATCTCAGGGCTGATGGTAGGAAGTTTTTTAAATGTTTGCGTATATCGCATTCCCCTGAAGGAATCAATTATCAAACCGCCCTCCAAGTGTCCAAAGTGTAAAAAACTTATAAAACCGTGGGACAATATTCCGCTTGTAAGCTACTTAATTTTGGGTGGAAAGTGCAGGCACTGCAAAGAACCGATATCGTTTCAATATCCCTTCATAGAACTTATAACGGGAATGTTGTTTGCTTTTGCATTCTTAAAGTTTGGGTTGAGTTTAAGTCTTTTATTGGGCCTTTTTTATATTTCCGTGCTCACCGTAGTAACCTTCATCGACATTAAACACTTAATTATTCCAAACAAGATAATGTACCCGGCATTTATTTTTACCGTGGTTTTTGTCCTGATTAATTTCATCTACAATCAAACATTACCTTTAATCGGGATAAAGAGTCCGTTTTTACCCATTGCCGGTTTTTTGGCAGGCGGCATCTTTTTGTTTATCGTAACCGTGGTGGGCGAGAAGGTTTTTAAACAGGAAGTTATGGGTGGAGGAGATATAAAACTTGCGGCATTTCTTGGTATTTTCTTAGGCTGGTATATCTTATTGGCGCTGTTTTTGGGTTTTTTATTTGGTTCAACGGTTGGGGTCATATTGGTTTTATTAAAGCGAAAAGGAAGAAGGGATCTCATCCCCTTTGGTCCGTCTTTGGCGCTTGGTGGAATCGTTACCTTATTTTTTGGTCTTAAAATTTATGAATTTTATGTGGGCTTATGGATGATTCAGTAGTCTAAAGTCTGTTAGTCGAGAGTCGGGAGCCTTGAGATTACTTCCCTGCCTGTCGGCAGACAGGGTCGTCACGCTCATCGCAATGATCCACTTTTTTCCTTGTCATCACGAGGGCTTTAGCCCGTGGTGATCTCTTTCTAATACAGAGGCTATGCTTACCAGCGAGATTGCTTCGGTCGCTACGCTCTCTCGCAATGACATCTTTACCATCACTGCCTGTCGGCAGGCAGGTTAGGCACGGCAGGCTGGGGTGGGATACTCGCAATGGGCATAATGACACATTGGGCCGTCTCTTTTGTTTTTCCTGAAAGCTGATGGCTGGGGACTGGCAGCTCTTTTACCCTCTACCCATTGCCCTATACTCTTCTTTTTGTTCTAAACTCCTTTCTTTATGTCGCCGATAAAATTATTAGTGATAAAACCCCCTAGGGTGGTAAAATATAAATGTGAAAAAATCTAAAAGCATCTCAATACAAAATGAAAAGGCATTTACGCTTATTGAAATTGTTTTGGCGATAGTAATTTTGGGCATTATCGTCGCCATTGCGGTTCCCATTTGGCAAGGATTTATTTCATCTAAAAATCTTGATGCCGCGATAAGGCAAGTGGCATCGGATATTAGAGAAGCGCAAGCAAGAGCTATGGCGGAAGAAACATACTACAAGGTCTATTTTGATGAAAACGAGAACTGTTATTTTGTTTATCATAGAGACACAACAGATACTCCATGGAACAACCCTTTGCCGTGGGGAGTTCATAATGAGGCTACAATAACATTGCCGAGCGGTATTGAGTATGAAGAAGTAACTTTCAGCGATAATGATGTCCAATTTCAACCTTCTGGTTATCTCTATTTTGGGAATAATGGCAGTGTTTATTTACGTAATGATAAAGGTAAAATTAGACATCTTACTGTTGTTTCAACGGGAAAGGTTAATATTAAACCTTAATAAGGTCGGGGAAATGAGAAACGAAAAGGGTGTTTCGATAATTGAAGTAATGATTGCGATGACGATATTGGTTATCGCTCTTCTTGCTATGATGTCGATGTTTCATGTCGGCATCAGGCAAACGTCTCTGTCGGGAAACATTACCACGGCAACACAGCTTGCCAACGACAAAATGGAAGAGATAAGGAATTTACCTTATGAGAGTATCGATGATTCTTATTATCCGCCAAACAAAGACAACCAAAATCCAGATTCGGTGTCGGACCCAGATTCAAATTTTCCGAATTACGAGCGGTATGTGACCATTCAGTATGTTGATTCCGATATCAGTGCCATAAGTGTATCTAGTGCCTTTAATCCAGAAAGCAATGTGCCACCATCCAACCTTTTGAAAGTTAGCGTGAATGTTATTTGGACAACCGATACAGGCGCGCGAAGGGAGCATAAGGAGATGACTTTAATTGGCGGATAAGAATCGGCTAAACGAAAAAGGTTTTTCCTTAACGGAGTTGTTAATTTACTCTCTTTTGCTTCTTCTGGTTTTAAGCGCTGTTTATGGTCTTCTTATGAGCGCCGTTCGCTCTTGGCAAACGGGTGAAAATGTTGCTGATATCCAACAAAATGCTCGAATGGCCATGGATAGAATGGTATCGGAATTGCGGGTATGTGGTGGAATTGTTGATGATGCAACTCATGATTCAACCACGGGCACTATATATTTCACCGAGCACCCTGGTACTACAGAAGTTGCTTGTTATCGGTACAATGAATCAACAAAAAAGATTCTATATCATAATACTCCATTAGCCGAATATGTTGATTTCTTTAATCTGACTTATTATCAAGATGGCACAGTCTTAACTGCTGGTTTTGATGGTGCCAACAGAGTTAAAATAGAGATGGAGATAGAAAAGGACGGCATTAGAAAAAGTTT
>DSBK01000043.1 GCA_011046085.1 Actinomycetota bacterium | reverse complement strand
GTTGGAATATGTCCTGCCGCACTCGAAGAGGAAACAAAAGACACTGTTGAAAATGACCAGGGAACAACAGATGCTTTGCGATATCATCCAAAAAAATTAGGGTGCTGCATTGCGGAAGACAGGGCCAACAACGGGCACGGCGCCTCCAAATCCCCAAGAAGAACATCCTCTGGGAATCACAGGTATGCTTTCTTTATTTGCAAATTTAAGGATTTGACTTACATTAGATGTGTCAAAAGGTTGAATTACTATATCCGGCATGGTGTTAAAAAGCGCTTTCTCAAACCAGGAGGGAATCTCACCCAAATCGCGTTGATAAAGTGAGCGTTCATCGGGTTCTACTATTATCCGGGCTTTCTTATTTAGTCTTTTTTTTAGCAATGAAAGTTTGGTGTGATCTATTTGGTACAAGAAAATGCCTCCACTTAATAAGCATACGGTAACCGTTTACCGTATGCTTAGGATAACTTTTCCCTTTCCCCATGTCAAGCAATTTTCTTTAATAATTTAAACTTTTCGAGCAATAAAAAAAGCCGTTGGTTTATAGCCAGCGGCTTTTGTGTTTAGACTTAGACCCATGAGTCATTTATCCTTCGATAATCCTCATTGCTTCTTCACGATACGCATTCATCACATAAGGAATCCCGGAAACCTTAGCTGCCTCTTCGGTCAAAGCCATAAGATCACTTCTTGAAATGCTCGGAATATTAAAGTTGCGGCTTCCAGCCATCAATTGCTGCAAACCAACCTTTATTTTATCAGCAAAGGTATACAGCGCTATAGCCCCAAGAGGCATACCTTCGACTTCTTTATCATATTTTTTCTTTAAAGTCTCATAGCAGACAAAAATCTCCTCTTTGGTTGAGCCAAATTTAGATATGGTTTTCGGAAGATCTTCTTCTTTGAGCCATGCATCCAAATTCTTCCCAACAAAGCCAGGGATCATGAGAGCGCGTCCCATACAAACAGCTTTTACATGAGGTGAGCCCATGGCAAGAACTTTAAAGATATGGTCCTCGCTGCTAAAGCCGCCGGCAATGGCAATATCTGGCACATATTCACCGTTTTCAGCGAGCTTGGTGCAAAGTTCATGAGCCATGCACTGTATATAAAATGTTGGCACACCCCACTCTTCCATCATTCTCCAGGGGCTCATTCCTGTGCCACCCGATGCTCCGTCAATAGTTAAAAGATCGATCTTTGCCTTAGACGCCCACTTGATAGCCATGGCAAGCTCTCGCATTGGGTAGGCCCCTGTCTTTAAAGTAACACGCTTTGCCCCAAGAGAACGAAGTCTATCAACTTCTTTCATGAATCCTTCTTCGTCAACAAAACCAAGTCGGGAGTGTCGTTCAAACTGTCTTAACGCGCCATCCTCAAAAGCGGCTTGATTCTCAGGAAGAGAAGGATCAGGAGTAACCAAGTAACCTCTTTTTTGTAATTCAAGAGCACGTTCGAGACTATTTACCTTAATTTCGCCCCCGATACACTTTGCGCCTTGCCCCCACTTAAGCTCAACTGTTTCGACACCAAGTTTATCTATTACATATTCGGCGACTCCCAAACGGGTATCTTCTACGTTCATTTGAACAAGGATATCACCATATCCTTCGTGATAACGACGATATTGTTCAATTCTTCTCTCCATATCAGGAGACTTTGTAACCTTGCCATTCTTATCTCTTTCAAGCTGTGGATCGATTCCGCATACATTTTCACCACAAACCAGCGTTATTCCGCTTATAGCGGCGCCAACAGCAAAATGTTCCCAGTTCTTTCTAGCAATTTCAGTTGAACCCAGGGCGCCCGTAAACATGGGCACTCGCATCTTTACTTTATTCTGGTAACCAAATTCCGTTTCCGTGTCCACCATAGGAAAGAGAGTGTTATCTGGATTTCCTTCTTCACCCTCGGGAAGTCCTTTAGCTCCCAAAGCATAACCTTGAATGTTTAAATGAGAATAATCGATTGGATAGTCTTTATCGCCTCCAGCGGTAATTTCCCCAAAAGGTCCTGGGTAAATAACTTCTATACCACGAAAAGATGCTTTAAAAACCTCACAGTTTCCTCTGCATCCATCGACACATCGTGTACATAAACCTGAAGCAGGAACCACGCTTTTTGAGCGATTAGATGTTTCGGTTGCATCATTAGCATTTGGTCTTTGTAAATTCATTCAAAATCCTCCCTAATCAAAATTTTGATAAAAATTTAAAAACTAAATAAGCTCTAATAGTTTCTTAAAAATCCCGTTAAACTCCACCTTCCATCGAATCCAAACTCCTATTAAAATAAATCCCAAAAATTTCTGAGCTCCTTAAAATCGACCATTGCCGACATCGCCTTACTTTCAGTATCAATACCAGCTTCTTCCACAGCTGCAAGAGGATTTAGTCCACCAGAAACTACAATTCCAATACTATCCGTTGTCACTGGTGTTTCAAGTACAGGTTGACCGGGTCTGCCAACCACAACAACTCCATTTATACCAACACTCTTAAGCTTTTTTATAATCTCATCTACGCTATCAGATGCTGCTGCTGAAACTTCCCGAAACCCTGCAAGAATCTTTCCGCTTCCATTGATAGCTGCTTCTCTTACACTGGTCATTTTGCTCTTTATAAAAATTTCCAGAGGGTCAAGTGAAGAGCCTTCGTAATTTATTAGCTCTGTAAAACGCAATGGTTTGTCGTTTTCAATCTGAAGAATAGCTCCGAATCTGCTCCTTGCAGGGATACCACTTTTAACCAAAACTCCGTTTAACGTAACACTGCAAACGGTGCCAAAACCAATTTTGTCCTTTGGAACTTCAAATTTACCAATTTCCTCTCCCTCAAACGCAACAACAACCAAATTACTCATACAAAGCTTTGCCTGGAAAACATCGTGCATAACTTCTAGCGCTTCATCAAAACGATTGGCATGAATCAGTGAAATATTTAGGACAATTTTGCCTATTCGTTTATCCAAATCTAAAGTTGTCGAGTAAGATAGTCTGTCGATTTTGCTGATAACCATTCCTATTTTATCGCAGACAAGTGCGTTCCTAAGCTCTTCTAAACCCCTTTCCGTTATGATTCGGCCCTGCTTGCCTCTAACTTTTGTTAAACCACGCTCATCCATAATCTTTAGATGATAACGGACAGCCCGTTCGGTAAGGTCAATGCCCAAATCCTTTAGGCGCCTCGATATTATGCTAGCTCCTACATATTCTTTTTCTTCACTTAGTATTTTTAAAATGGCAAAAGTCTTACGTTCAACATCTTTATCCACAACATCTCTCCAATCTCTAGGCAAACGGTTACCGTTAGACTTTAACCTGTTAAAAATAATCCTAACAATAATTTTTATTTCAATCAAGAAAAAATTATCTTTGAAAATGATCGGGGTTGATTTAAACTAGTAACAAATTCCTGTGAGATTTTAAGGAGGAAGTTATGTCTGATAAATTAAAAGAAGAAGTGATAAGAAAAATAAAAGAGAAAAAGATTAAGTTCATTCATTTATGGTTTACCGACGTTCTTGGTTTTTTGAAGAGTTTTGCCATAACCGTTGAAGAACTCGAAATGGCAATGACCGAAGGAATGGGCTTTGATGGTTCGTCTATCCAGGGGTTTGCAAGAATTCAAGAAAGCGATATGATAGCCATGCCCGATCCAACAACTTTGCAAATTCTACCCTGGCGTTCAAACGGCCAACTCGTCGCAACGATGTTTTGCAACATTACCAACCCAGACGGCTCTTACTACGAGTGTGACCCTCGATACGTTCTGAAAAAAAATCTTAAGAGAGCGGCCGATATGGGTTACACATTTTATGTTGGTCCCGAACTTGAATACTATTATTTTAAAAATGCAGAAAATACAGAGGTCTTAGATAAAGGAACTTATTTCGATATGACACCCCTTGATATCGCCGTTGATCTGCGGAGAGATACTGTCCTTACCCTTGAGAAGTTTGGGATACAGGTTGAGTATAGCCACCACGAGGTGGGTCCAAGCCAGCACGAGATTGATTTAAGATACAATGAAGCTTTAAAAATGGCCGACAACGTCATGACTTATAGATTGGTCGTAAAGGAAGTGGCTCAATTGCACAATGTTTACGCCACTTTCATGCCAAAACCAATGTTTGGAGAAGCCGGAAGCGGAATGCACACCCACCAATCTCTCTTCAAGGGCGATAAAAACGCTTTTTTTGACCCAAATGATGAATATCACCTTTCAGGCACCGCAAAAGCATATATTGCAGGGATACTCAAGCACGCAAAAGAAATCTGCGCCATAACAAATCAATGGGTAAATTCTTACAAGCGGTTGGTGTCGGGTTTTGAGGCACCAGTACATATCTGTTGGGCACACAGAAACCGTTCTGCGCTCGTTAGAGTTCCTATGTATAAGCCTGGAAAGGAAAAAGCAACAAGGATTGAGTTGCGTTCTCCCGATCCAGCCTGCAATCCCTACCTTGCTTTTGCCGTTATGCTAGCAGCTGGCCTTGAGGGAATCGAAAAGAGATACAAACTGCCTGAACAAGTAACAGACAACATCTATGAGATGAGTAATGATGAGAGAGCAAAAATAGGTATCGATTCACTTCCCGAAGATCTTTATGAAGCAATTAAGGAGATGGAAAAGAGCAAACTGATTAGAAAAGCTTTGGGAGACCAGGTATTCGAGTGGTTTATAAAAAATAAGAAGCTTGAGTGGAATGATCACAGAACGAGGGTAACTCCATATGAGAAAGAAAAATATCTGCCGATTTTGTAGGAATTATTTAAAATTTAGTTGGCATAAAAGAAGAAAATGAATTTATTTTGAGCAACAAACTCTATCTCGGCCTTCACTCTTTGCAAGATAAAGTGCATCATCAGCTCTTGTAATAAACATATCCATATCTTCCGCCTTATTTAGTTCGGAAACACCTAAACTTGCGCTAATCGCAATCGGCAAACCATTCTTATCTTTTAATCTCACTTTTTTTATCTCTTCTTGCACACGCTCGGCCACCCCGAAAGCTTCATTCATCTCGGTTTCGACACATACTACAAGAAATTCTTCTCCTCCGTATCTCCCGACAAAATCCGTTTCTCGAATGGCTTTTTTTATGCTTCTAACTATCTTTTTTAAAACCACATCTCCCACCTGATGACCACAAGCATCATTTACCTTTTTAAAATTATCGATATCAAGCATTATTATCGACAATGGGGAATCATATCTTTTTGCCCTTAGAATTTCATTTCTAAGCTCCCTATCTAATGTTTGACGGTTAAAAATCTTCGTCAAACCATCTATTCTAGCTTGAAAAGCAAGTTTTTTCGAGAGACGTTCTTTTTCCCTCTCAATCTTTTTTCGCTCGGTGATATCACGAAAACTTTCAATCACACCTACAATTTCCCCTTTTTTGTTTCTAAGAGGTGTGGCCACGATGCTTGTAATTATAATTTTTCCATCCTTGGCAACCTTTTCTGCTTCAATTTTTAAGCGATTTTCACCTGATAAAATTCGACGAATCGTGCATTTATCGGTGCCGCACCTAGAATCACCAAAAAGTTCGCTGCATTTTCTCCCCTTTGCTTTTGCGTTGTTCTCTAAACCGCAAAGCAAATTCATTTCACGATTTTGATCAACAATCCTGAAATTTAAATCGATACTCCTTATGCCTTCACCGCAACTTTGGAAAACAGCCTCCAACGTGCTTTTGGATTTAAAAAGGTTGTGTTCGACCTCGTGGAGCTCGGAAATTTCTTTCGTCATGGGACGGTAAATAAACCAATAAAGCGCGGGTGAAATTACCAGTATTAACAGAGCTGCGTCAAAAAGGGGCCAGAGGTACTGAGGAAGCGGGGGCATGCAAACCAATAAAATCATTATTAATAACTCGGCCAAAAATATAACGAGGATAAGTTTTAATACAAAACGAACAATAAAAATAACTCCTTTGTTTTTTTCTTCTATTTTTTTTTCTCCAGCATCCTTGTTTTCTATAGTCATGCTTTAACTCCTATTATTACAATAATATTTTACTCTTTTTACTTATAAATTGCACGTAATCAAATTTTTCTATGATAACAAAAGACATCTAAAACACATCCCCAAAAACCAAAAAACATTTAAATTATCAAACCAGCGCATGAGGTTAGACCAATAAAAAGACAAAATGCAAAAATATTCATCCATTTAAAACTTTTTGCAGAAGACAAAACCAACTCTTTATAAAATTTTTTGGTATGCAAACCATTAGTTTTAAGTTGACCTACTCAGATGGGTAACCTATAATTTTTAAGCGTGGTAAAAATATGCCGAAGTGGCGGAACTGGCAGACGCGCACGACTCAAAATCGTGTGGGCTTTGCTCGTGTGGGTTCGACTCCCACCTTCGGCACCACAAATTCAGTCCATAGCTGATAGTAAACCAATTCAATTCTTAATTCTCCAAGTCCTTAGGCGGGCAGGCCCACCTTCGGCACCATCATTTATCCTTCGGCGGGCAGG
>DSBK01000068.1 GCA_011046085.1 Actinomycetota bacterium | reverse complement strand
ATTAATCGCATAGTTTGATAAAAGGTTAGATTAGAAGTTAGGAAGTATTCAAAAAAGGTTGCCTTCGGCTTCCACCTGTATTAGTTGATTGCAAACCCTTCAAAAGAGTCGACTAGTTTCAACGCAATCCGATTTCTATAGATTGAAATTTTTTAACAATTGGCTTGGTGTATAATTAATAAAATTACTAACTTTTTTGTGAGGGGAGCATGAATAAGTCATTTTTATTGATCTTAATAAGCGTTGGTCTTGCGGTTGCCGGACAAGTTTTTTTGAAGGTGGGAATGGGTCAAGTTGGTTCAATTGGTAGTTCTAGCATTGCAAACTGGCAAGACACGCTTTTAAAGGTAATTGCTACGCCGCAAATTTGGTTGGGGTTGATGCTTTATGGATTGTCCGCTCTCTCTTGGTTAATTGTGCTTTCTCGAGTTGAGTTAAGTTTTGCCTATCCCTTTGCGGCATTGGGTTATGCGGCGGTTGTGTTTGTATCTTGGCTTTATCTTAAAGAACCCGTGTCTCTTTTGCGCTGGTTGGGTGTTTTAGTAATTTGCTTGGGGGTAATTTTAATATCTAAAAGTTAGCGAGGGATTTTTGTTGTGTAAAAAAAAGTTGCTGACAATTTTTGGCACGAGACCTGAAGCGATTAAGCTTGCTCCAATTGTAAAGGAACTAGAGTCATCCTCTGAATTTTGCTCAATCATAGTAGCGACCGCTCAACACCGAGAGATGCTCGACCAAGTTTTAAGATTGTTTAAAATTGTACCCGATTACGATCTAGACATAATGAGTCCAGGACAGAACCTTTTTGATTTGACGGGAAGGGTTCTTGTTGAAATAAGGAAAGTTTTAGAAGAAGAAAAGCCCGATATGGTATTGGTTCAAGGGGATACCACCACAACCTTTGCAGCGGCTCTCGCGGCCTTTTACTTGAAAATTCCCGTGGGTTATATTGAGGCGGGCCTGCGGACATTTATCAAATATTGTCCTTTCCCCGAAGAGATAAACCGGGTGCTAACTACACACATAGCGGATTTTCATTTTGCTCCAACTGAAAATGCTAAGAAAAATTTACTAAAAGAAGGAATTTCTGCCGATAGAATTTATGTTACCGGCAACACTGTTATTGATGCTTTATTAAGTGTGGTAAAAGAAAATTATGTATTTAATCACCCCGTTTTAAGTAAGATTGATTTTGACTCAAGAAAGGTCATTTTGGTGACCGCTCATCGAAGAGAAAGTTGGGGAAAGCCTTTAAGGGATATTTGTAAAGCTGTTGATAAAATTGTTAAATTTTATCCTGAAATTGAAGTGGTCTTTTCCGTTCATTTAAACCCACAAGTGAGAGAAGTTGCTCATTCAATTTTAAAAGATAATAGAAGAATCCATCTAATGGACCCATTGGATTACGAGCCGTTTGTTCAGTTAATGAATAGGTCTTACATTATACTGACTGATTCTGGGGGGATTCAGGAAGAGGCACCTTCCTTGGGAAGGCCCGTTCTTGTTTTAAGGGAAACAACCGAGCGTCCTGAAGGTGTTGAAGCTGGGACCGTTAAAGTTGTGGGAACAAGAGTAGAAAATATTATCGCTGAAGTAGAAAAACTTTTAAAAAATCACGGAGATTATGAGAGAATGGCAAGGTCTGTTAATCCATACGGGGACGGAAAGTCGTCTAACAGAATTGTATCTAAGCTAAAAGAATTACTTAGCAAGAAAACTATATTTGAAACAGAAGGGCACTTCGAATGATTTACATTGTCATTCCGGCATATAACGAGGAAGAAAACATTGGTGTACTTTTAGAGCGGATCGATAAAGCATTAAAGGAAAAATATTTAGCGGTGGTTGTTGATGATGGGAGCACCGATAAAACAGATGAAATTGTTGAAGGCATGACTTCCAATTATCCAATTCGATGTCTTCACAACGTACCCAATCAAGGGTTAGGCATTACTTTGCATAATGGTTTAAAAGAAGCTGTTAAATTAAGCTCTGGCGGAGATATTATTGTTACCATGGACGGAGACGCTACTCATGATCCAATGTATATCGACTCGATGGTAAAGGAAATCGAAAACGGGGCGGATATAGTGATAGCTTCCAGATTTCTTCCTGGGGCAGGCGAGCGAGGACTCTCCGGTTTGAGGAAGTTTTTGAGTCGTGGAGCTGGTTTTCTTTTAAGATGTGCTTTTCCAATAAAAGGATTATGTGATTATACCAGCGGTTACAGAGCATTTAAAGCAGAGATTATTAAGAAAGCTTTTCAGGATTTTGATGATGGGTTTATCACTGAAACAGGTTTTTCTGTCACCCCGGAGATTTTAATAAAGTTACGTCGGTTTAAGATAGAAGTCAAAGAAATACCCTTTATACTTAAATACGATGCAAAAAAAGGTAGCAGCAAGTTGAATATTCCCAAAACTATAGTTCAATATCTTAAAATGATTTTTAAATATAAAGTTAGGGGGTTTTAAGTTTTTGAAACTAGAGCGTGAATGTCAAGTGGAAAAATCTTTGGTAATAATTCCTACGTACAATGAAAAAGATAATGTGGTTGAACTTGTTAAATTGATCTTCAGGCAGAAAGGCGATTTTGATGTGCTTTTTGTCGATGATGATTCGCCGGACGGAACCGCTAAAATTATAGAAGGGCTCGCTAAAAAAAATCCCAACATAAAGTTGCTGGTTCGTGTCGGCAGGAAAGGATATGGAAGATCTTGCATCGATGGGTTCAAATATGGTTTAAAGCACGGTTATAAGTTTTTTTTGCAAATGGACGCCGACCTCTCTCATGATTCTCGAATGATACCACTAATGATAGAGAATGCTGGAGATTGTGATTTGGTGATAGGTTCGAGATATATCGATGGGGGCAGAATCGTCGCAGAGTGGAGTCCTTATAGGAAACTTATAAGTTGGGGTGGTAGCAAATTTGCAAAAATCCTATTGGGGTTACCTGTTAATGATTGTACAAGCGGTTTTAGATGTTATTCTAACCGGGCGGTTAAAGCTCTTAACTTTAACCACATACGTTCCGAGGGATACTCTTTTTTACTTGAGATATTGTACAAGTGTTATATGAATGGATGTAATGTAAGGGAATTGCCAATAAGTTATGTGGATAGGCGGAAGGGTCAATCGAAATTATCACGAATTGTAATTCTTGAAGCTTTCTGGTTTGTTGTGTCGATGAGCGTAAAGAAATTTTTTAAAAGTCATAAAGAAGCCACAGCTAGAGATTGATGGTCCTCTAAAGTAAGCATTAAATTCAAGGAGGTTAAATGAAGGGACTAATACTTAGCGGGGGAACAGGAACAAGACTTAGGCCCATTACCTATACCAGCGCGAAACAGCTTGTTCCCGTGGCAAACAAACCCATTCTTTTTTATGCCATAGAGACCATACAGGATGCAGGGATAACCGATATTGGTATAGTTATTGGAGATACTGGTGAAGAGGTGAAAGCAGCCGTTGGTGATGGTGACAGGTGGGGTGTAAAGGTAACATATATTGAGCAAGAGTCCCCTCTGGGCTTGGCCCATGCCGTTAAAATTGCACATGACTTTATAGAAGATGACGATTTTGTCATGTATTTAGGAGATAACCTGGTTAAAGAAGGTATTAATGGTCTCGTGAAAGAATTCAAACAGACCAATTGCAACTGTCAGATTTTATTATCTCACGTGAAAGATCCTCAGCGCTTTGGAGTAGCGGAGCTATCCAACGGCAAGGTGATTGGTCTAGTGGAAAAACCAAAGGAACCAAAGAGCGACTTGGCGTTGGTTGGAGTCTATATGTTCGATAAGAGTATTTTTGAGGCGGTAAATGCTATCAAGCCGTCTCGGAGAAATGAACTTGAGATAACCGACGCTATTCAATATTTAATCGATAAAAGATACGTTGTGCATCCTCATATAATTGACGGTTGGTGGAAAGATACCGGAAAATTAGAAGATTTGTTGGAGGCAAACCGTATTATGCTGGAACTTATTGACGAAAGAATTGATGGCAACGTGGATGACAAGACTCAAGTTTTAGGCAAGGTTATTGTGGAAAAGGGAGCAGTGATTAAGGAAAGCATAATTAGAGGTCCTGCTATAATTGGGTACAATAGCGAAATAGTTAATTCATATGTTGGACCTTTTACCTCGATTCACGATAATGTAAAAATTAAGGAAAGTGAAGTTGAGCACAGTATAATTTTAGCGGATTGTTTGATTAATGATATAGGCAGTCGC
This sequence comes from Actinomycetota bacterium, assembly GCA_011046085.1. Lineage (GTDB taxonomy): Bacteria > Actinomycetota > Aquicultoria > UBA3085 > Oleimmundimicrobiaceae > DSBK01. The sequence goes on along the minus strand of DSBK01000068.1, from coordinate 2,566 downwards.
ATAGAAGATACTCTTTTGGGAAGAAATGTGAAAGTTCACAAAAGCGATACAAAACCAAAAGCATATCGGCTTATGGTTGGAGACAATAGTGAGATTGAGGTTATCTAGAGTATAGCTGGTAGCAGATGGCATATAGCATATGGCTAAACTCTTCCTGTTTCCCTCCCCATTGACGGGGGAGGGTTAGGGTGGGGGTGAACTACCAACTATCAACTACAGACTACCGACTGATTAGTGTAGGGCAATGGGTAAAGATTTGGTTTCAACTATACTACATAATCCATAGCCCAAAAGGAGGTATTTAATGATAAAAGATGTGCAGATAAAAAAACTTAAGACGATACCGGATGAGCGTGGTTTTTTAATGGAGATGTTAAGATGTGACGATTCAATCTTTGAAAAATTTGGGCAAGTTTATATAACTGGCTGCAAGAAGGGCGCGGCTAAGGCTTGGCACTATCATAAAGAGCAAGATGATCATTTTATCTGTGTCTCCGGTAAGACCTTAGTGGTTTTATGTGATTTAAGGAAGGACTCTTCAACCTATAAAGAGGTAAACGAGTTTGTTTTAGAGGCGCCGCCCGCACCAGGGGGCAGGCCTCATTGTGAGGAAAATGAACCGACCGCCTGCATCGGGGGACAGATTTTACTCAAGATTCCAGCTTGGGTGGCACACGGTTTTGCTGCTCTGGATTGTGATGAGGCAAGAATTATAAATGTTCCAACGAAACCTTATAGATATGATAATCCCGATGAGCTTCGCTTTCCTTGGGACAGTGAGGAAATACCTTATAAATGGCCTGATTTTATAACATATGGGGGTTGATGTTGAGACTTTTAATAACCGGTGGGGCCGGATTTATAGGCAGCAACTTTATAAGATATATGTTAAAAGTTCACCCGAATTACAAAATCATCAACCTCGATAAACTTACTTATGCCGGAAACCTAGATAATCTAAAGGACATAGAGAAAAATCCCAATTACAGTTTCATAAAAGGCGATATTTGTGATACTTCACTTGTCTTAAAGTTGGCTAAAGAGGTTGATGTTGTCATTAATTTCGCTGCAGAGAGTCACGTGGACCGCTCCATAGAATCTCCGGACGAGTTTATATCAACCAATATTTTTGGAACAAATAACCTCTTAAAGAGTGCCTTCGATGCAAAAATTAAGCGCTTTATCCAAATTTCAACCGATGAAACCTATGGCTCGATCGAAAGCGGCTCTTTTAAAGAAACCGATTCTTTGTTTCCAAACAGTCCTTATTCCGCAAGTAAAGCGTCGGGCGATTTAATTGCCCGCTCTTACTGGAAAACTTATGGATTTCCGGTGATTGTTACCAGAAGCACCAACAATTTCGGTCCTTATCAATACCCAGAAAAACTAATCCCTCTTTTTGTGACGAATGTTTTGGAAAACAAAAAAGTTCCACTTTACGGAGATGGGTTAAATGTGCGCGATTGGCTTTATGTTAAAGATAACTGTGAGGCAATTGACCTTATTTTGCATAAAGGAAAAGAGGGAGAGATTTATAACATTGGGGCAAAAAACGAACTCTCAAACATTGAAATAACCAAGATGGTTTTGGATGTTTTAGGCAAAGATGAAAATTTTATCGAACATGTCACCGATAGACCCGGTCATGACAGGAGATATTCGGTGGATATTTTAAAAATAAAAAAGCTTGGCTGGAATCCCCAGCACGATTTTGATGAGGCCTTGAAACTAACGGTAAATTGGTACAAAGATAACAAGTGGTGGTGGGAGAAACTGAAGTAGCTGATAGCAGATGGCTGAAGGCTAAGAGCTGTTAGTTTACGTCTTTATTTTTTTAATTCTTAATTTGAACTAACTCCCGACTACGGACTAACAACTGAAAGAGGTGGATCTTTCTGAAAATACTCATAACTGGCGCCAAAGGGATGCTTGGCTCGGATTTGGTCAAGGTATTATCCCTGCCTACTGGTAGGTATGGTAGCGAGCATGATATTGTAGGCCTATCTCACAGGGAGCTTGATATAACAAATAAAAAAGATGTTGATATTTGTATAAGCAATAATAAACCCGACATGGTTATTCATGCAGCAGCTTATACTGATGTTGATGGCTGTGAGTCGAATCGAGATTTAGCATTTAAAGTAAATGCCGAGGGCGCCAAAAATGTGGCAAGTGCTTGTAGGGTAATAGGTTCGGCTATGGTTTACATAAGCACCGATTATGTTTTTAACGGAATAAAAAATGCGCCTTATATGGAAGAAGATAAAACATTCTCCACAAATACTTACGGGGAATCCAAGCTTTTAGGAGAAGAACATGTAAGTTCAATTTTAAAAGATTATTATATTGTTAGAACCTCTTGGTTGTTTGGAAAAAATGGGAAAAATTTTGTTGAGACAATTTTACGGCTTGCAAGAGAGAAGGACGAGCTTAGAATCGTAAATGACCAAGTTGGTTCTCCCACTTACACTTTCGATTTGGCTAAGGCCATAAAGGTCTTGATATCAAAGCGGAGTTTTGGTTGTTACCATGTTAGCAATCAGGGTTTTTGTTCGTGGTATGATTT
>DSBK01000063.1 GCA_011046085.1 Actinomycetota bacterium | reverse complement strand
AGGGCGTCATTGCGAAGGAGTGTAACGACTGAAGCAATCTTGAGACTGCCGCGCCTTACAGAACAAGGCTCGCAGTGACGATTTTGTGTGTCATTGCGAGGAACGATAGTGACGAAGCAATCTCGATATATGGACTACCGACTCCCAACTAAGAAACTATCGACTAACTGAGGTTTTAATGAAGGAACAAACATGAACATATGGATTGACATAACGAATTCTCCCCACGTGGTAATCTTTAAACCGATAATTGAAGAACTAAAAGGTAGAGGTTATTCTGTAATCGTTACAGCAAGGGAGTTTGCCCAAACAGTTCCCATGCTTGAGATGCACAAGATGGAATACACCCTAATTGGTCATCACAGGGGAAAAAACTTTTTGAAGAAGGCAGCGGGTCTTTTTTCGAGAACCAGGGATTTAGTCAATTTTGCCAGGGATAAAAAATTTGATTTGGCGCTCAGTCACGGCTCGAATGATTTGGCTGCAGCATCTCTTTTTTTGAAGATACACCACGTTACGATGTTCGATTATGAATATGCAAAGATTGCGCACAATATAAACTTAAGAGTTTCAAAAAAAGCGCTTTACCCCGATTTAATTCCCTTTGACGTTTTGCGTTCCTACGGACTTAAATCAGAAAGAGCTTTTCCATATCCTGGCCTAAAGGAGGAGTATTATTTATATGGTTTTAAACCGGATAATAAAGTTTTGTCTCAACTTGGGATTGATGATAATAAGGTGATAGTTACGTTTAGAACGCCGCCAGATGCGGCTCTTTATCATCGGTTTGAAAATCCTCTTTTTGACGATATTTTGAATCATTTGTCTCAACAATCAAATGTTTATACGATTATTCTTCCAAGAACCGTGGAGCAGCGCTCAAGACTTAAGGATTTGACTTTGAAAAATGTTATAGTTACTGATAATGTTATTGATGCCCAAAGTCTTATATACTTCTCCGATGTGGTAATTAGCGCGGGTGGCACAATTAACCGTGAGGCGGTTGTTCTAGGGACGCCCGTTTATACAATCTTTGCGGGAAAAATGGGAGCAATCGACAATCATCTTATAAAAATGGGGAGATTGAGGAAATTGATATCTCCCGAGGAGATAGAATTGAAGAAAAAGGATATTTTTCCTGAGCTTAATTTGCGCGAGCCCGGAATTTTAGTTGATAAGATAATCAGTTAATATACTAATTGATGAGTCTTTGGTGTTATAATTGCAAAAAAATTGGTAAAGGTGGTCTTTGTGAAAATTATTGATGAAAAAGGCAAATTATTTGGTTTTATAAATATCATCGATCTCTTTATTGTCGTATTGGTTTTGGCAGTAATCTTTGTCGGAGTTTCAATTGTGAGAAATAGAGGTCAGGTGGTTTCCGTAAAACAAGACAAAGATATCGAGTTAACAATGATATTTCGCAGCGTTAGGTCCGAGTATGTAAGCTTTTTCAAAGTTGGAGATGTAGTAAAAAGGAAAGAGACACAAGGAGCAATCGGTGAAATTGTATCAGTCGAAGATTTTCCTGCTGAGACTATAGAGATTGATAGTGAAGGAAAAAAAGTAATCGCGGTGTCCCCAAGAGAACGAGATGTAAAAATTGTTTTGAAGTGTAAGGGAAGGGCCAGCTCAGATATGGTTGCAACAGGAAACGAAATTGTAAAGGTTGGACAGAAATTTGGCGCGATAACTAAATGGTATGAAGGCGAAGCCATAATTTTAAGCGTAAAGGTAATTTAAATTTGGTTAAGATGATTAAGGAAAACATATTTTCTAAAAAATTTTTACTGTTTTTGGCTTTATTGCTGGTTGGTTTTTTTGTTTTTTTTATTGTTTTGGGTTCTTTTAAAAGGGCTCTTGTGTCGTCGGTATTTTTGTTGCTTTTCTTCCTCTCTTTGAAATGGACGGAATTTGCTTTAGCGCTTTTAATAGTTTTAGTTCCGCTTGTTTCCGGCCGTTTTATTTTTGAAATTTTGCCTTTTGACGCGGTAACAGTTACCGTGGCAATATCGATAATTTCTTTGCTGTTCTCATGTTTCAAAAAAGAACGAAGCGTTTTTCCTCCTACCAAGTTAGATGTATCGGTTCTTTTATTTTTAATAGTTTCGCTCATGACCGTTTTTTGGGCTTATTCTCCCCCGAAGGCGTTGGCTACTTGGCTGCGTTACTTCGGTTATCTTATTTTAATTTTTGTGGTTGCCTACAGGGTTAGATATAAGCGGACAATTGAAATTTTATTATCATTGTTTGTTTTATCCGCCACCATGTCTTGTTTTATTGGATTTAACCAGTTTTTAACGAGACCCGGGATGAGCATTGGGATGCAGGGACTCTCTCAAGAAATTGTTGCAAGGATGGCGGGGACTTATATTAATCCCAATTTTTTTGGAGAGTTTCTTGTTTTAGCTATTCCCATTGGCTTAGCTCTTACTTTGGCTTTAAACTCAACCAGACATCGGATTTTTTGTGGGGCGTGCACCGCAATTTTATTGTTTTCACTGGTATTGACGTATACGAGAGGAAGTTGGCTTGGCCTGGCAGTTGGTCTGGTTATCTTTGCGTTGATTGTAGAAAAAAGGCTTCTTTGGTTTGGGGTATTGTTAAGTCCGCTTGTCTTTAAATTGCCGGGAGTTGCTTCAAGAATTGTTAGCATGTTTGATATATCGGGTGGGACCGTCGCGTGCAGATTGAGACTCTGGAACGTGGTTTTTAAAATAATTTCCGAAAATTTTCTTTTTGGGATTGGAATCGGGAACTATCTAACGGCGTTTACGCACTATGTTTTCAAATATCCTGAATTAAGTGTTGGATATGTTCAATACGGAGCTCATAATTCATATCTTACTCTACTGGCCGAAGTTGGAATCTTTGGTCTATTGGCATTTTTAGGTGTAATTGTGGTGATATTTAAGTTGGGATATTGTTTCACAAGGCGGGTCAAAAATGATAAATTTTCAGTTTATATTATGGGTGGTATTTTAGCGAGTCTTTCAGCTTTCCTGGTAAATGGCTTTACAAGTAATAGTTTATTGCACCCCAGGGCCGCGGTTTTTTTCTGGTTTTTGGCCGGGATTGCTTTGGTGCTGATTTATAATTATGAAAACATTGGCAAAATAAAAACGCGTCAAAATTTTTTAAAGCTTTATAATGGAAGTTACTTTTACGGCATTTTAACTGGTGTTAAAAGCTCATTCTTATCGGCTTACGAAAACCATTGGCTTAAAAGAAGTTTTGATTTTGTGGGAAGGGCTAACCTTCTTAAGTTTAGTAAAATTTTGGGCTCGGTGGATGCTTCATTGAAGTCTTCTGTGGACCTAAAGGAAAGCAGTAAAACTCTCGGTGTTTTTTGTAAATTTAGAGATAATTTGCTCGGCTGGATAGATAATTCGTATTTCCGTGCGGCCATTAAAAAAATTTTGTAGTTACTTGCAATTTGGTGGTCACATAATTGTCGAAGTTATATATGATTATAATAAGAATTAAGAAAAATTGTGCCAAGAGGGATATAATTGTTTTTAGCCAGATGTGGCTCAAGATTATGATAGGAGGTTTGAGAGTTGAAACTTTTTAAATTTCTCATAATTTTCATGTTTATAATGTCGATCGCTGTTTTTACAATTGGTTGTAATAAAGAAGAAAAAACTAAAATAGAAAATCAGGGTGAGACCGAGACGCTTTATGAGGTTAAAGAATCTACAACAACCGTTTCCAATGCGTCTGAAACTGAAATGATCCGCTTAACGCTTTATTTCCCAGATAAAGAAGCGATGTATCTTTTAGCAGAAGAAAGGGATGTTGCTAAAACGAAAGCTCCCGCTGAGGCGGCAATCGAAGAACTTATAAAGGGGCCAAAAGAAGAGAGACACATTGCTGTTATTCCCGTGAGAACGGAGTTAAACGGCATAAACATAGAAGATGAGACCGCATACGTCGATTTTAACGAGGAATTTAAGACCAATTATCGATTAGGAAGCGCCGCTGAGACTATGACGGTTTATTCTATAGTAAATACTTTGACCGAGTTTTCAACCATTAAAAAAGTTAAATTTCTTGTTAATGGAGAATCTTTTGAAATCGAGGGCAGTAATTTTGACTTTAAAATCCAGGAATTTTCTCGCAACGAAGATTTAATAAAAGAGAATTAGTACTTGAATCCGTGTGTTATAATTACAAATGGTGTTTAAAATGGAAAAAATTATAAATATTGGGTTAATTGGTTGTGGTACATGGGGAAGAAATTATATTCGGAACTTTGAGCATCTTGATGATGCCAAAATGTATGCGTGCTGTGATTTTAGCGAGAAAAACCTGCAGCATTCCAAGAGAGTTTTGTCTTCCCTTAAAATATATCAAAGTCCAGAAGATCTGATTGCCGACCCAGAAGTTGATGCCGTTATAGTGGCGACACCTGCTGTATCTCACTTTGAATTGGCCAAAAAGTGTTTAAATAACGGCAAGCATGTTCTTGTGGAAAAACCCCTCACCTTAACATCCAAGGAGTCGGTTACCCTCATGGAACTTGCCAAAAAACAAGGCAAAGTTCTTATGGTAGGTCACATTATGGAATTTAATCCCGCAGTAGTTAAACTCAAGGAAATTATAGATTCCAAAGAGTTGGGTAACATTTATTACCTATATCTTAACCGTACGAATCTTGGGAGGATTAGAGAAGATGTAAATGTTATGTGGGACCTTGCCCCCCACGATGTATCCATCGTCAACTATTTGATTGGGCAAGAACCTAAGAGGGTTAGCGCCAAAGGAGAGTCATATATTGTTGAAGGTACTGAGGATGTTGTTTTTCTCTTGATGGAGTTTGAAAATAATATTTTGGCGAGCATACATGTTAGCTGGTTGGATCCCTGCAAATTGCGCAGGACTACCGTAATAGGGGACAAGAAAATGGCTGTCTTTGATGATATGGAAAATGTTGATAAGATAAGGATTTATGATAGAGGGATTACGTATAATCCCAAGACTGAAAGGGAATTTGAGGATTTTGGAAGTTTCCAACTTTCTTACAAGTATGGTGATATTCTCGTTCCCCAACTGCAATTAAGTGAACCGCTTAAGAATCAGTGCACTCATTTTGTTGAGTGTATAAAAACCGGCAGCAAACCTAGAACTGATGGCGAAAATGGACTCAGGGCCGTTAAGGTTTTAGAGGCGGCTCAAAAATCATTAAAGAATGATGGGGCTTTCGTCGATATATAACAAAAGTTTAAAAATTATGGCGGTTTGTTGTATATTTATAATGTGTATTTGATACTGGAGGTTCGATTGGACGTTTTAACAGGCTATCTGGAGCGAGGATTAAACATAAATTTTTATCATGCTGTTAAGCGTCTTGCGGATATTTTTGGAAGCGCTATCGGGCTGATGTTGGTTTCTCCTGTAATGCTTTTGGTTAGTTTGGGTATAAAGTTGTCTTCGCCCGGCCCCGTGTTTTTCAGGCAAAAAAGAGTTGGTATAGACGGAGAGTTGATAGATGTCGTTAAATTTAGAACCATGCTTGTTGGGGCCGAAGATGTTTTACACAAACTTCCTGAATTTAAGGAACGGATTGAGCCCTTTGTAAAACTTAAAGAAGATCCCCGCGTTTTTTCTTTTGGACAGTTGCTCAGAAAAACGAGCATCGATGAACTGCCCCAGCTTTTAAACGTTTTATGGGGACAAATGAGTCTTGTTGGTCCAAGACCCCTGGTCTCTTGTGAGTTAGAGCATTGCAATAACTTGCAGTTAAAGAGATTATATATCAAGCCCGGCCTTACCGGTTTGGCTCAAATTGAAGGACGGACAGACATCACATTTGAAAAACTTATGGCGCTCGACCTTGAATATGTAAAGAACCGTTCGCTCTGGCTGGATATAAAGATATTATTTAAGACGATTGCCAAGGTCGTGCTCCGAGAAGGCGCCTATTAAGCTCAGGTTTAGTGATAGCAGATTATAAATTTAATATGAATTATAAATTGTTAAAAGCAGACAAAAGGTCTGTTTTTTGTTTTTAAGGATTTTTGGACTTACCAAAATGGCGATTTTTAAGTTCAAGATTGAAAAAATCTTTTCGATATTTCGATAGATTGATTAAATTTTATTTTCTTATTGGCCGATATATATAATATATTGGTCAGTGTAATAAATAGTAAATTTAGCACAGCTCTCGTACCAGGAAAGGAATGGCTGGAATGAGAAGAGTATTCTTCACACTAATTTTAGCAACATTTATTGTAGCAATTTTGTTTCCATGCAGTATCGCAGGGGCTGTTGGGTCAAAGATAATTGCAATAGATCCGGGGCACGGCGGCACAGATCCGGGAGCTATTGGACGTACTGGTCTGCGTGAAAAAGATGTAAATTTAAGTGTTGGTCTGCTGCTAAGAAGCTTACTCGTAAATGATGGATTTAATGTTATTATGACCCGAAATAATGACACCGCAGTGTCATTATCTGATAGATGCTCTATTGCCAATGAGGGAAAAGCCGATATTTTTATTAGCTTGCATCAAGATTCTCTTGCGTACTCATCCGATCCACCTGACGACCCCGATAGGAGCGTGGGTGGAACCACAACCTATTATTGGTCGGATGGTGTAAGCAAATCTTATCTCGGCGAGAGACTGGCAGCTTGCATACAAGAAGAATTAACTGATGAGATAGGCAGGAAGGATAGGGGAATTAAGGGCAAAGATTTCTATGTTTTAAGAAAAACGGTTATGCCGGCTTCTTTGGTGGAATGTTGTTTTATATCTAACCTGGAGGAAGAAAAACTTTTAAAAGAGTTGTACTTCAAAAACAAGATAGCAAACGGCATTAGAAGAGGAATCTTAAGATTCTTTGGGGAAGTTGAGTTTTTCTCAAATGTCTGGATGTATCCAAATCCATTTTCGCCAAACGGCGACGGCAAATATGACACCACCAGTTTTTGTTATACCACGGCTGAGGACGCGAATGTCACCATCAAAGTTTATAACTACAAAGGAGAAGT
>DSBK01000062.1 GCA_011046085.1 Actinomycetota bacterium | reverse complement strand
CTCTATCTAACGTTGAGATGGTATCGGAAAAAACCGAATTAAAACAGGCCTTCTTCGGGTTTTGCCGCACCCCGGCTTTAAAAATTTCCAAATTCAACTTCACCGGAGCAACGGAGTTTTAAAAGACGATCATTTAATGCCGAAAAAAGCCGCTGTCCTTTTCGGCAAATGTTTTTCTTTGGCAAGAGCCAGACACCTTAAATGAGCCTCTAAAAAATCAAGTTGTTCAGAAATATCAACATCATACCAAATCGGCAAGAAATTAGATTTCAAACCAAGTTTTGATATCGCGGACACAACCTGGCCTAAAACCCTGCTCGTTTAAGGTCTGTATAATTACCGATATCATAAATTATTCTCCTGTCTGTCGCCCAATTAACAACTCTCCTCATCCAATCCTCTTCTTTCTTGTCTTAAACATAAATACAATGGCCATAACAAGAGAAAACAATGAAATACCACCCGCTAAGTAGTGAATTTTTGTGGTCACATACTTGAATTTCAACTCGTGAATTCCCGTTGGCAATTTTAAAGAAATTAAATTTTCACAAGGATAAACTCTCTGTTCCTTACCGTCAACAAACGCGTACCAATAAGGACTCCAGGACATTGAAACCATAGCCCAGGTCGGCTCCGAGACATCGACTTCAATCTTTTTTTCGCCCGGCTTTACCGAAACAATCTTGTAAGATAAATTGCCCCCGCCACCGTCCAATAACGGACGGATTAGTTCCCTTAAATAAATCTTTTCTCCCAGGTTATCATAATAGGCAGCGTGGAAAAATAGGTTAAATCCCAAAAACACCGCCTTCCCTTCACCGATCCTTTTAACACCTGCAACAGGGTATTTACCATCTATTGTCAACCAATTCTCATCCAAGCCATCGTAGTAAACTCCTCTCCAGCTTCCTCCTTCATAGATAGCGGGTGAAAAGGATCCAAGCTCCCCTTTAGAACTTTCCGCTTTCACGGGTCCGGAAAAGTCCTTCTCCATGGATTTAATGGACAACATATCGCCGTTTTTAAAACTTGTGCCGTCGGTATCAACAATCAACGTGCCGCCACCTTCAACATAATCCTTAAGAACCTTCTCGACAACGGGAAGATTTAAGGCTTTAAAGTCGTAGAGAATTACGCTGTCGAAACTCCTTAAATCATCGAGCAAATAGTCATCCAGTTTTTCTTTTCCCTCAACGAATCTTATATCATTATTTATGCTCAAGATATCAATTAGATAATCTGGTTTTTCGCCGATAATTAACGTCGGCAAGGCAAGCGGCTGCACAAACCCCTTGCTTTCCAGATATTTCAAGATTAGGTATTGGTCATTTTCATAAACATTTTCAAACTTTTTCGTGGCGAGCAAGTTCTTCAGTTCCAGTTCTTTTTTCTTTTCAACCACCACGTAATTTACGTTAAAAATATCGTATTTTCTCAAAAAGAACCGACTGTTGCTCTCTATAAGCGCATCAGAAGTCACATAAGAGGCCGGCCAAGCGTTCTTGGAAGATTCATAAAGATAACCGTTTATATCACCAAACCCTGTTAAAAAAGGAGCGCTGGCAAAGCCCGTATTTCTGGCTCCAACCAGAGCTATTCTATCGCCATAATCTTTGGGTCTCTCCTCAAGATAGTCAAAAGTACCTTTAAGGCTAGGTGAAATAACAACGGTGTATATCCTATCGAAAACGCAAGAGAAGTCCCAAATCATTAGGAAGATTAAAAACAACCCCAAGACGAGAACGATGCATTTTAAAAACTGCTGGCGGGCGCCGCTTACCGCAATCTTGTCCGTAAAACCAGCTAAAGATAGAGCGACAAGGCAGGCGGACGAGATTATGCAAAGCATCATGCCCCTCTCCGGCCATATTATATTGACTACAGGTATACGCTGATAAATGGGAGTATTAAATCCCAGACAAATTACCAGCCCCAAAAGAAACATCGCCCAAAAACTGAACGCTTCGGCTCTACGCTGGCGAAAAAACAGAGCGGATATTGACAGTAAAACCACACAAAATCCCATATAAATTGTGCCGACGTCTTTAATTATCCCCCGTCTGAAAAAATAACGAAGAGGCAGTGAGTTCATGGGAAGCAAAGGATCTATGACGATCCCCGTTCCGGTTTTTCCTATCTGGGCAAAGTAGGGAATCCACCAAACGGCCGTTAAGCTGACAAATAAAACAAGCGCCAAAACAAAAAAATAAACTCCCTTAAAAATTGAGTCTTTGGATGATTTTATTATTTTAGCCGATAATAAGTAAACCAGTACAAAAAGAAAACTTCCAAGACCAATCAGCGAAGCGACTATCCCGTGAAGAAAAAAAATAGCGGCGAGAACTAGCGCGTAACTAACAAGAATGAAGCAATCCGACCTTCTTAGCCATCTAATCAACAAGATAAAGCAGAGGGGAGCAAGGACCATGGCGTAAAGATCTGAAAGATATCCGGCCTCAACAGAAAAATGGATGAAAATGGGACTAAACGCATAGGCCGCCGCACCTCCCACAGCAGCAATCGTCCTAAAAATCCCGTTCTTTTTCTCCTCTAGCAGGACAAATGCCAAAAGATACATGTTTATAGCGGCAAGAAACACTCCGAAAAAAACCGAGATTTTGCCGACTACGGCGGGATCTTTTAAAATTATCTGCAAAATCACAGGAACCAGATAAGATAGCGGCGGATAAAAAAGTAGAAGATGGTGGCCACAGTACCAAGGTTCCCACCAATCGACAAACCTACCATATTTTATGAGCATATCCGCAATATATTTAATCTTAAAACAATGCCCGATTGAATCAAAGCCGGGAGGAAAGCCCGCCTGCAAAAAGGGCTTAAAAAGGTACGCGGTAAAACCAAACAAAAAAAGAAAAGCGATGGTATGAAACAACATTTGACTTACTTTTCTACCCTTTTTTATCGATTTTCCTTCCATTTAATCTCCATTTAGTTTTTTCCCTAAACGTTATTTGGAAAGAATTTCGTCGATACTTTCCACCGGTTGAATGCCATTTTCCGCGTAAACTTTATATCTTCCTGAAACTCCTTCTTGAAGATATATCTTACCACCAGCGGCCAAACCGCCTCCCCGCTTTTCGCTGCCGATGGTTACGCCTTTGCGAATAAAAATATCCTTTTCAGCATCAACACAATTCTCAATGACTGTATCCATCCCTAAAACGACCTTGTCATCGCTAACCACTGAGCCAACGACGTGATTTCTATCACCCAAAAAGACATCTTTGGTAGCATGCAATCCTCCCTGAAAAACCACATCGGCTTGAGAAGTCAATTTGCCTTTAATTATAATGTTGTAAGGGACGTTCTCTCCTTCGGATATTGTCACGTTCCCTTTAACAAGCACGGATTCTCCTCCCTGCATCCAAACCTTGTTGTCCTTTAAAAACCCTGGTTTTTGTTTTTCATTCATCTTAACCAACGGCTCAATAAAATTTAGAACCCGAGCCCGCCTAAAGAACAGCATCTCCGGAATATCCTCATTAAACTTCTCTTTAAACAGCTCTTTGATCTCAAAAAGGTTTTTGCTTTTAAAATTTTCCTTTATAATGGCATCCATTTCTTTAGTCCATCGAATTATCGGCAAAACAATCTCTTTCACTTTCGATTTGGTTTTAACCATTCCATCTCCTCCTACTACAAATTCTTCTCCTGCCAACCTCGAAAGCTGACTTTCCTTCGCAATCCATATTATTTTCCCCGAAGCCGCTCTACTTTTAATCTTACAACCTTTCGAGATATAAACATCCTCATCAGCATCAATCCAGCCCCTTACCAAAACATTCTCTTCCAATTTCAACTTACCTGTAGCCGATATGCATTGCAACACATTGTTTTGACCAATAAAGCTGTCTCCCTTAACAAAGAGCTCTTTTTCAAACGAGCAATTCTCTTCAGTTGAAAAATTACCGTTAACTATCAATATACGGTCAAACTTACTGCCGGCGGGAACTTTTATATCGCCTTCAGCCAGCCAAATCTCTTCCTTGTCCCGATGCATCATTAAATGAGTCTTTAGAACAGGAAACTTTTGAAGCCAACCGGGTTTTTGTTCATCCTTTAACACAAGGTCTTTCTCTACCCCCGAAAATGCCGGTTCTAAAATACCCCTAAATGAATGAGCAAAATATCTTTCGTCAAGCTCCATTGAAAGATTAATTGCCAAAGGCTTATCATCTTTCGGCCTCAGATATTCTATCAGCGCCGGGAGAAAACATAAAAACACCAAACCCATAAATAAAAGAACCAAAAAAAGGTAGTTTATCATATCAGCTCTCCTTGCCCGATAGCGGGATTAGTTTATTTAACATGTCCTCAATTTCCCTCTTTAAGTCTTCGTTCCCGCAATCTGCACAGATTTTACTCGCCTCGGAGAACTCCTGTATCGCGTTCTTCTTCTCACCCAGGATAAAATATATCTTTCCCAGTTCAACTTCCAACATGGCGGTCGCCGTGGCGTCCTCCGCCACTTGAACCGCAAACTTAAACACCTCAACAGCATCTCCATAATTTCTCTCCCTCATCAGCCGATAAGCTTCGGCTAATGCCGAATCTAAAGCGGCAAATTTCGGCTCTTCGGTTACTTTTTCCTCAATTGTTTGCGATTCTTCAACAACTTCCTTCTCAACTATCTTTGATTCTTCGACTGCTTTCTCTTTAATTATTTGTGGCCTCGGCGCCTCTTTTCTTTCAATTGTCTCAGCCCCTAAAGCATTGATACCCGAAACCCTTTTCGTCTTTTCCCACTCGAGGATATATTCCTCCTTGGCGACTCCCTTAAAACCTTCAAAAAGAGTAACAAAAAAAGCTCCCGCGCACACCCACATATTTGCAAAGAAGTTAAAGAGATTAAAAGGTAAAAGCCAAACTACCCTTCCCCGCCTGTCCAAAACAACGCTCGTGCCCACCTCGCAAAAGACCGCAAAATTTCCCACGTTGTTATATGCTAAAGTGAACATGAGGGCGGCAAACAAAATCCACCACCAATAAGCGCCAAAGAAATAAACATATATTCCCAACAGCCACCCTATAACCATCAAAACCGGAATCACGTAAACATAGAGCAAAAGGAGAGCGTCTATTTTTTGAGCAAACTTTAATATGGGCGAAGTAAGGGTCTTCCAAAAATAAGCAAAAAGGCATTGATTGTGACCGATGGCCCACCTTCTCAATTGACCTCTTCTTTCCTTCCAGTTGTGAACAACCTCCTCGTAACACTCGGCTATATTTACGTAAGTTACCTTCCATCCGTTTAAAAAGACCCTGTAAGTAACATCCGTGTCTTCGGCAAACTTTGTAACATCCCAGCCGCCAATGGCCTTAAGGATGTTCTTTCTTATTCCTCCAACAGTGCCCCCATATTGAGGAAGAAAATTTAAATTGTACCTTGCCTGTTGGTCAACTTGATATCCTCCCGATCTTTCAAGATCGAGCATCCTGGTGAGAAAAGAATCGGGAGCATTTAGAGGAACCACCCTTCCCATAACAAGACCCACCGCCACATCGCAAAACGGGGCCGTCAACCTCTGGACACAATTTTTTGACGGCTGGTAATCGGCATCGAAAACGAGAATTATTTCGTGACTGGCAAAGACTGTCCCGACCTTGAGGGCAGACGCCTTGCCTCTATTTTTGCCCTCCGTTCTGTGAACAACCTTGATAAAATCATATTTGGAGGCATATCCATCGGCAATTTGACCCGTCCTGTCCGTCGAGTGATCATTGATGACTATAGCTTCATAACGTTCCCTGAGGTAATCCATCTCGACAAGTCTTGACAGGATATTTGCCGCCACCTTCTCCTCATTATGCATGGGCACCAAAATGGAGATACCGGGCTGATATTTGCCGGGAAGGTCCTGAAAATCCCTGCGCTGTTTCCCAAACAGCCGATTCCATAAAAAACAATAATGTCGTACAGTGTAAATTATCATGACGGTAAAGATAAATATTAGGATGACGCCCACCACAAAAAGGACCATTTACCTCACTCCCATCCAGCTTCACTTGTTCTGCGCCTTGCAAGATAACTTACAGATAGAGAGTAAAACATTACGATATATATGAAATCAATGTAAACGCCCATAAGATAATGCATAAGCAGAAAAGGTAAGCTCCCAAAGTAATAAAATGTTGCCGCAACAAGCGATATGCGCACCGTGTTCCAAATCATTGAAAAGATGAGGGTCAAGACCAACCAGAATGACTTAGCCAAAAACGAGCCCGGCAGAGGAAAGACGGTCAAGGCAAAAATGACACCGATTAAAACGAGTATTATCACACCGGAAAACTGCCAATCAATTATTACGCGATATAAGGGATGGGGAGGGATTGGCGAGATGAAGGCGACATACAAAAACGAAACCCCGGTTAAGAAGGCAAGTATTATAAAGACGACCTTAACCGGGAGCGGAATAAAGCTCATTCTGTAAATTAAAATAGCAGCTATTAAAAGAAGCGGACAGATGACAAGCGCTGCAAACGGTGATACCGATTGATAGTAAACCGGGATTTGGAAAGTAGGTCCTGAAGGGTGATAATATAAAGGAATCCCCTCGATAAGATTTATCGGTTTAGCCAAGGTAAACAGTTTGTGGGGGACCTGTGCAAAATTCAAAAGCTTTTCAATTACCCTTGCCTGAAGCCACCAATAGGGTATAGCATAAAATACAACTAATATCCCAATTAAGATTGATAATATTATCCCTAAAAAAAAGTGGAACTTAGACGCCATCATTTTCCACATCGATCGGTGAAGTCTAATGGTACCCATCGGACTCCTTTCTTTATTTACAATAATACCAGATTAAAAAGATTTTTTTAAATTCTTGTTATTAATTAAATGTACAACTTGTTGCCTCATCTAAAAATGTATTCCAAATGATTATTCGTTGACTCATTTAAAATGTACTCGAAAGCAGATGTGTCTGTCGCCTCCCTTTCTTTTAATTCTCTCTTTATTTTATTGACAT
>DSBK01000061.1 GCA_011046085.1 Actinomycetota bacterium | reverse complement strand
TTTTCTTTTGCTGAACGAATGAGAATTATAAAGTAAGAAAATATTAAAGTTTTAAAATAAATTGGTCGATAAAAATATTTAGAGGGGCAAGAGGATGCCGTGAACCGTAATCCTTATTTGGGCGCTTGGATTACGGGGAGCTAGTAGCGCAACCGGCCTCTTTTTTAATTCTAATTTATTATTAAATCACATGTTAAAAAGTTTGTTCTTGTTGATCCCCCCTCTTTTTAAATACATTATTTACTTAAATGAAGGTTTGTTTTTTGTGCTATCG
This sequence comes from Actinomycetota bacterium, assembly GCA_011046085.1. Classification (GTDB taxonomy): domain Bacteria; phylum Actinomycetota; class Aquicultoria; order UBA3085; family Oleimmundimicrobiaceae; genus DSBK01. Next base: position 6,758 of record DSBK01000061.1, on the reverse strand, counting down.
CGAAGGTGAATTTTGAGTTTATAATAGCTTTATTACGGTGCTGAAATTGATGGGTATGAGAAAAAAAACGCTTAAGTATAGTTTATGTTGTCTTATTTTGGTTTTGTTTTTTTGTGTCTATATGTCTAGGATTGCTTATTGCGGTGAAGCAAAAGAGCTAATAACGAATACAACCAAGGTATCTCCAGGTGAAACCATAAGGGTTAGCGGCGACAATCTTACGCCGGGAACGGAAATCAAGGTTTATATTCATTCCAACTATGGAATTTTTCTTGGCACCGGTATCGTTGACCCAAGGGGATATTTTTCTTTGAGCATCACTATCCCTCCCGATATTTCAGTTGGCGAGCATATTATTAGAGCGGTTGAAAAAGAATGTGTGTTTACAAAAACAATAATTGTTACGCGGGAAACTTCAACCCCAATTTATTTAAAGGCACCTATTTTAATCAGCACATTTTTTGGGACAGCATTTTATATTGTAGGCGCTATATTGTTATTAAAAAACAGAAAAGAGCGGCGGTTGTGAGCAAGGGATTAACTTTTTTTACTTGAGATTAAAATTGATTTTATTACGAATCGAGTGGATTCCTGATATTTTGGCACACAAGTTGTGAGGATTAATTTTTTGTCTTGGGCTTTGTCCAAAGTTATTTTTTCCATTGCCTTAGTCTCTTCGCATGAGTAAATTTGATATGTGAATTCAGTATCAGTTGTTTTTAAGATTATTTCATCGCCGTTTTTAAGTTCTTGCAGCCGACCAAAGGGGCGGGAATGAGATTTACAATAACCGATTACAACACAGTAGCCTATTTCACCTGGATTTACAGAAGAAGGATGGTGACCAGGTCCCTTAGCCAGTATGTCTTTTGAAATCCCATCAAGAACAGTTTGAGCAAGCCCAATTTTTGGGATAATGATTACCGTTAACGGGAATTCTTTTTTCATATTTTCTTGCTCTGTGTCGATGGTTTCAACCGTTGGGGTTGATTTTGATATTAATTCGACTTCTTCAAGCAAAAGATTTTGATAGTAGTTTCCATATATTAATGTGGCAGCTGGATATAGAATTATTGCGGTTCCTATAAGTATCAGGAGTATGCCGATTTGGCGTTTTTTCTCACTCATAGTTGAATTTTATCATTATTTTAAATAGTTAATTTATTTTAATAAGCGCAGGAAGATTAAAATTTGACTAATTCGATCTTTTTGAATAACATAATTTTAATTTAATAAAGCTTTAGGTGAAGGGAAGGTCGTGAAAATCGGCCACGGACCCGCCACTGTAACCGATGACGAAAGCTGAAGTTATGTCACTGTCTTGTTTAGCAGAGGGATGGGAAGGCACAGCAATTAGGGTGAATCGGGAGTCAGGAGACCTGCCTAAAGGAAATATACCTTCGTGGATTGGGGTGATGAAAAGTGAAAAAGATTTGAAACTTATCCTCAAGCGGAACCTGAGGATTTTTGTTTTTTTGGCGTTAATTTTTTTAAAATTACAAAAATAGGGGAGGAAGATTAGTGAAGAAGTTTACAAAATTGCTTACGGTTATATTGGTCATTCTTACGCTTGCAACGTTTGTTGTGGGTTGCAAGTCACAAAACAAAGAGACAACTAAGGTGGGTGTTTCGAAGACCGAAAAGACGGTTGAAGAATCCGCTTTTCCGGTAAAAATTACCGATGATGCCCAAAGAGAGGTTGAGGTTAAAGAAAAACCCGAAAAAATCGTGTCCCTTGCTCCGAGCAACACCGAGATATTGTTTGCCCTCGGACTCGGGGATAAAGTTGTCGGAGTTACCGATTTTTGCGATTATCCAGAAGAAGCAAAGTCCAAAGATAAAGTCGGTGGATTTAGCGAACCAAACATCGAGAAAATAATTGAACTTGAGCCGGATTTGATTTTAGGAACGGGCATGCATCAAAAACTCATCAATCAGTTTGAAGATGTGGGCCTTACCGTTTTTATTCTTGACCCTAAAGGCATTGATGGGGTGATTGAAAGCATCGGAACGGTAGGAAAGCTGACTGGCGAAACCGGTGCTTCACGGAAGCTGATGGATGAGATGAAAGAAAAAATTGAAAACGTAAAAGGCAAGGTTGCTAATCTTTCCGATGATAAAAAACCCCTTGTATATTACGAGGTTTGTAACGATCCTATAAGTACGGTTGGTCCTGGCGCTTTGATGTTTGACATTGTCGAGATGTCGGGAGGAACAAATATCGCCGCCGACACTAAAGAAAAGTATCCTCAATTAAGTTTGGAAACTCTAATAGAAAAGGATCCCCAAATCATCATCGCCTCCGAGGGAAGCATGGGTGACCCTGGCAAGGTTAAAGAAAGAAAAGGTTGGGAAAGCATGTCAGCCGTAAAGGACGGCAAGGTGTACATAATCGATGAAAATAAGGTGGTAAGACCGGGCCCAAGGATAGTTGATGGCCTCGTGGATGCTGCGAAGATTATACATCCAGAGCTTTATTGATGAGAAACTGAGAGCAGAGAGTTTATGTTTTATGGTTAAAGTCAAAAGTGAAAAACATTCCTAACTGTCCTTGACGTGTCTGCCGGCAGGGAGGGGAATTGTGAAAAGTCTCTCATCTGAAAAGGAAAATAGAGAATTATCATCAAACAGAAGATACATTTCCCTCTCCCCTTGCGGGAGAGGGTTAAGGTGAGGGGTAAAAGGTAAAGTCAGGATTAAGTAGAGACAATCATAGGGTGTCACTGGTGAACGACCTGCCTGCAAATGCCCAACAGAGTCATAGGCGTCAGGTGGGCCAAAGGGGGTGTGGTGGTAGTCTAAGAGTTTCGTTATGAGATTGCTTCGGCTGAAGCCTGCAATGACGGAAAAGTAATGGGTTTGCAATAACGGATAACAAGCTCCCGGTTAACAGGTGTTAAATGCATAGATTTAAAGGGAAAAACATAAGTTACATATTTATTTTATTAATTTTGCTTGGTGGTGTTATGCTGCTTGCAGCCTCAATGGGTGCTGTTTCGATCCCCCTTACGGCCACCTTAAGGATTGTTGCAAGTAAAATTTTTGATATAAGGATTTCTTTAGATGAGGGCACGATAAACACTTATGAAACCATACTTTTTAAGGTCAGGTTTGCCAGGGTTGTTTTGGCCGTTTTTGTGGGGATTGCGTTGTCTGTTTCTGGTGTGGTCTATCAAGGGATCTTCAAAAATCCGATGGCTGACCCTTACATTATCGGTGTGTCATCTGGAGCTGCTTTGGGAGCGACGATTGCGGCGATAATTTTTAAGGGGCTCGGAGTGTTGGGTTTTTCACTCGTTCCGGTATTTGCCTTCATTGGAGCAACCACAACGGTGTTTTTCGTTTACAATTTGGCCAGAACGGGCACCAAGGTTCCCGTGGCAACACTTCTTTTAGCCGGTGTTGCCATAGGGGCCTTGCTTCATGCGGCAACTTCTTTTGTCATGGTATTTGGAACCAAGGACCTTCATTTTATTATATTTTGGCTTATGGGGGGGTTTTCTTCTAAAAATTGGGACCACGTGATGGTGATGCTCCCATTCTTGGTTGTGGGTTTGCCTTTAATTTTTTATTTTTCAAGAGATTTGAATCTTTTGCTTCTCGGGGAAGAAAGGGCGCAACAACTCGGCATCGAGGCCGAAAGGATAAAGAAGATACTTATTGTTGTGGCATCCTTGCTGGCGGCTTCAGCCGTTGCGGTTAGCGGAATAATTGGTTTTGTGGGGCTGATTGTGCCGCATATGGTTCGCTTAGTAACGGGTCCAGATCATAGGTTTCTAATTCCATGCTCCGCGCTTTTTGGAGCATCTTTTGTTGTCTTTTCCGATTTATTGGCAAGAACATTGATGGCTCCGACAGAAATTCCCTTGGGAGTAATAACAGCTCTTTTTGGCGCGCCATTTTTTATTTATTTATTAAAGAGAAGCAAGAGGGGCTTGTTTTAGATGCTAAGACTCGAAGATGTTTACTGTGGTTACGGTGATGGTAAAGAAATCATAAAAGGCGTGAGTTTCAATGTCGAAAAAGGTGACTTTGTGGGCATTGTGGGGCCAAACGGCTGCGGAAAATCCACTTTGATCAAGGGTGTTTCCGGCGTTTTAAGGAGTAAGGGAAAGGTTTTGTTGGAGGGCAAAAACATAAGAGAAATGTCTATAAAACAAATCGCGAAGAAACTCGCCATAGTTCCGCAAAATTTTCGCACAGAATTTGGATTCACCGTCTATGAAATAGTTTCCATGGGAAGGGCTCCGTATCTAAAGAGATTCCGCGCGGAGACCTCAAAAGACATTTGCGCGACAGAGAATGCAATGAGGTCTACGGATACTCTCCGTTTTGCTGAAAGCAAGATAAATGAACTTTCTGGCGGCGAGGCCCAGAGGGTGGTGATTGCTCAAGCGATTGCTCAGGAGCCGAAAATATTGATTTTGGATGAACCCACGTCTCATTTGGACATAAACTACCAGCTTGAAATCATGGAGTTGGTAAAGAAATTAAACGAAGATGGTCTTACGGTTCTTATGGTTATACATGATTTAAATTTAGCTGCGGCTTATTGCAAAAGACTAATTATCTTAAAAGATGGTCTAGTTCTTGATGATGGTCCGATAGACAGCGTTTTAACGGATGACAATATTTTAAAATCTTTTGGGGTCGATGTTTTGGTTCACAGAAATCCCTTGACGGGGAAAAAGTATATAACTTCCGTTCCAAAACCTAGCGTGTTAAGAGATAAAATCAAAGGAAGAATTCATGTAATCTGTGGAAGCGGAGCTGGCACACCAATAATGTATGGGTTAAGAGATATGGGCTACCTGGTTTCAGCGGGAGTTTTAAATGTTTTAGATACTGATGAAGAAGTAGCCGAAAAATTTGGTATTGAGGTTGTATCGGAAGCACCTTTTTCATCAATTTCTGACGACGCGTTTAAATTGAATTTAGACATGATTAAAGGTGTCGACTTTGTGGTTTTGGCTAATATTCCCATAGGGGAAGGAAATATTAAGAACTTATTTGCTGCAGAAAAGGCAATAGAAATGGGAAAAATAGTGGTTATTCTGGAAGAAACGCCAATTAAAGAAAGAGATTATACGGGAGGTAAAGCGGCTGGATTAATAAATAACCTTTATCGACAGGGGGCCGTTAGCGCTAAGGACAATGGAGATGTTTTTAAAATTATTGGGAGTATGAGCGAATGTCAGAATTAACATTGATTCTTGGAGGAGTAAGGGCTGGCAAGAGTGATTTTGCTGAGAAAGTTGCGCAGGTAGGCAATAGGATTGTTTATATAGCAACCGCGGAAGTTTTGGATGAAGAGATGCGGAAACGAATAGAGAATCACAAAAGAAGGAGATCTCCCGATTGGGAGACGATTGAATCTCCAGATGATTTGACGGAATCAATACGTCAAATTGGTTCAAATGTTGATGTAATAATTATCGATTGCTTAACAGTTTATATTTCGAATCTTTTGGCAAAATTTTCAGAGGAAGAAATATTGAAAAATGTTTCTGAAATGCTTAATGTGCTAAACAATTTTAATGGTAAAACCATATTCGTCTCAAACGAAGTGGGTATGGGAATTGTCCCAGACAATAAACTGGCTCGCGATTATCGAGATGTGCTTGGCAGAACCAATCAGATGGTTGCTAAAGCCGCAAAAGAGGTTTATTTGTTGGTTGCGGGAATTCCAGTAAAAATTAAGGGGTGAAGTCCCTGGTTGGCAATTAGGAGTTGGGAGTTAAAAAGTAGGGTAACGGGGAAAGGGTAGAGGAGTACAGGTTAAATGCTTAATTCTTACCGCTTAAATTATTGAAGGGCTAATGACTGTCAACTACCGATTCCCAACTAACAGACTACCGACTCCCTGCTATTTGCCTGCCGGCAGGCACGGCGGACTATCGGCTAACGGAGTGTGAAATGAAAGCTAAAACAATAATGATTCAGGGGACAGCCTCAGGTGTTGGTAAGAGTTTGCTTGTTTGCGGGCTGTGCAGAATTTTTTCAAATAAAGGTCGCAAGGTTTCGCCTTATAAATCGCAGAACATGGCTTTAAACTCGTTTGTAACCAAGGACGGGGGCGAAATTGGTCGTGCTCAGGCAGTTCAAGCCCAGGCCGCGCGAGTGGAGCCAACCGTGGATATAAATCCTGTTCTTTTAAAACCTAAGAAGGATTATAAAACTCAAGTCATTATTCACGGAAAACCAGTTGGTGATATGACGGCTCAGGAGTATCACAAGAAATTTAGAGATAATACTTGGGAAAAAATGATGGCATCTCTTAAAAAATTAAGGAATAAGTACGATGTGGTTGTCATAGAGGGTGCGGGAAGTCCCGCTGAAGTAAATTTGCGCGATTTCGATATAGTTAATATGGCAATAGCAAAAGCCGCTGAAGCCCCGGTTTTGCTCGTTGCTGATATTGATAAGGGCGGAGCGCTTGCTTCAATCATAGGGACCCTCGATTTAATCGAGTCCGAAGAAAGGGAGCTTGTTGTTGGAATAATTATCAATAAATTCAGGGGAGACAGAAAACTTCTCGAACCTGCCTTGGATTTTTTGGAAAGATATACGGGCAAGCCCATGTTGGGTGTTATTCCATATGTACGTGATCTCGGAATTCAAGAAGAAGACTCGGTTTCTGTTTCAGAAACGGGAGACATGCCCTCAGAAATTAATATTTCCATTATAAGGCTTCCCCATATATCCAATTTCACCGATTTTGATTATTTGGCCAGAGAAGAAGGTGTAAAGGTAAGATA
>DSBK01000093.1 GCA_011046085.1 Actinomycetota bacterium | reverse complement strand
TGTTAATACTTTGTTAATTACTTTAATTAAACCCTTTAATAATTAATAAAGTAAATATTTATCAACAACATCTTAATAAATTTCTAATTAGCGTCTTTGTTTTATTTTATTTATTAATTCTTGAACTTGGTTATATGTATCTCTTTTTTCAGTGAGAAGTTTCTCTATTTTTAAATTAGCGTGCATTACTGTTGTATGATCTCTCCCCCCAAATTCCTCACCTATTTTAGGAAGGGATAAATCAGTTAATTCTCTTGAGAGATACATAGCTATTTGTCTAGGAAAAACTATAGATTGAGTTCTTTTACTTCCCACTAACTCAACTTTTGAGACATTAAAATATTTACACACCTCGGCTTGTATTGTTTGTATGGCGATAGGCCTACTTTCTCTATCCGAAAATATATTTTTTAAAACATCCTCCGCGAGTTTAATATCAATTGGACAATTAGTAAGAGAGGAATAAGCCACAACCCTAATTAATGCACCCTCCAACTCTCTAATATTAGACTGAATTTTAGAGGCAATAAATTCCATTATTTCTAAAGAGATGCTTATGTTTTGTATAAGCGCTTTTTTTTGAAGGATGGCAATTCTAGTTTCAAGATCCGGTGGTTGAATATCAGTTATTAAACCACACTCAAACCGCGACTTAAGCCGATCCTCTAGAGTGGAAATATCTTTAGGGGGCCTATCGCTTGAGATGATTATTTGCTTGTTTGCTTCATATAAATTATTAAATGTGTGAAAAAACTCTTCCTGTGTAGCCTCTTTCCCCGCTATAAATTGGATATCATCAATCAATAAAACATCTACTTTTCGGTATTTTCGTTGAAATCCAGCAATTTTCCCCTTATCTCCAATTGAATTAATAAAATCATTTGTAAACTTTTCAGTCGAGACATATCTGGCTTCAATATCCTTATTATGTCGCCCCACATAATTTCCAACAGCCTGGAGAAGATGCGTTTTTCCTAACCCAACCCCACCATAAATAAAAAGAGGGTTATATGCTTTAAATGGTTGCTCCGCCACAGCGAGAGCGGCTGCGTGGGCGAACCTATTACTGCTCCCGATAACAAAACTATCAAAAGTGTAGCGCTGATTAAACGCACCCTCCCTTTTCAGGGGCACAACCATTGGTTTGGCTTTTAAAGAAGGTGGCTCCTCTTTTTTTGAGATGAATTGAATATTAAGATCTTTATCCATTATCTCTGAAATAATCTTTTTTAGTGTTTGAGAGTGGCGCGTCTCCAACCATTCTTTAATAAAAGAGTTGGGCGTCGAAACTATAAAAGTGCTCCCCTGTATTTCTAAGGGGGTTGTATTGTCAAACCACACCCTAGATACGGGCGTACCCAAACTTTCCTTAATTGTGTTTAATGCTATACCCCAGACCTCTTCAAGCTGTTTTTGCAAAGCGACCCCCAAAAGAGAAAACCACCAAAATATTTACAATTTAAAAAACACTTCTAAATTTTTAATTCCATTCTGGGTTAAGTTCCTTTTTCCTCTCTCATCGGATTTTATTAACCCAAACTCTTCAAGAAATAAAAGATCCCTATATGCTGTACTTAAACCTATGTTCAGTTCTTCGGCGATTCTAGATGGGCCCATGGGACCCATTTCCGCAACTAAGAATAACACTTTTTTTTGTCTATTGGAAAGATTAAATTGGGGGGATTCTTTTGTTTTATTAAAAAGGGATTTGTTGATAATTTTTTCTGGTTGCCCGCGGGATATTAATGGAAGAGCAATCGTGATGACGGTGCCTGAGCCAAGATTATCCTCTATTTTAATTGATCCACCAGAAAAACCCAACACCTCTTTTATTATAGGCAACCCCGACCCCACCCCTTTTATTATTTTTTTCATTTCTTGATCGGCTGTTGAGAAGCCCGGCCAAAAAACCCTCTCCTTGTCTTTTATTCCTGGGCCCTGATCGGAGATTTTTATTGTATTTCCTCCGTCTAAGATTGTTATAACTATTTCATTAAAGTGTGCATGTATAAGGTTTTCTATCAGCTCTTTAATTACAGTAAAAGGGATGCGGCCACCCTTTTCTTGAGAAAATTGATATGTTTTTGTGCTTAGGACGTTTATGAACTCTTCATGGCTCTGACGTGAGAGCTCAACAACTCGCGGGGCGGAAGCAAGAGAGTCATAAATGGCGATTCTTGCACCACCCTCTTTTTTTTCTACCAAGCCTTGTTCGCGTGGACGCGCATTTTTCTCGGCCAAAACTTTTTCTAAAAAATTTTTCACAAAACACCGCTCTCCACAAATTTTTTTAATAAGTCTGTGGATATATAAATACCCACGCAACCCCTGTTTTTAAATGGGCTATGTATAACGCCAAAGTAGAACTCTTCCATAAACATATAGTTTAAATCTACCCAACCCGATAGTCAACCAAATGGGGATACGCTGATTTTATCCACACATCTTTCCACATATGTGGAAATCTTTTGAAAGTAAATTTTTTCCATTTATAAAACCCCTAACCCTTAAGGGTTTAAATTGTTTTCTGCTTTTCATGCTTTCCATCACAAATATAGTTTTAAAAAAAGTAGAACAATTATAGTAAAGCATAATAAAAACAAACCAATCAATTTCTGGCCAACAACCACCCTTTGTGATTTTTATAAATTGGATTTAATTCCCTGCTTCCTTGACACCCCTTCCCCGCCACGCTATAATTATGCAGTTTTAATGGGATAAATAGGAGGTCATCCCCCTTGAAAAGGACATTTCAACCAAACACAAGAAAAAGAAAAAAGACACACGGGTTTCGTAAGCGCATGAGCACGGCGGCGGGACGGCGAATTTTGGCTGCGCGGCGCACAAAGGGTCGGAAAAGACTTTCTGCCTAATGCCAACCAATAAAGCATGCAAAAAATATTACGTTTAACTAAAAAAAGCGATTTCCAGGAAACCTATCATAAAGGAATGGCCTCTAAAAACAAGTTCATGGTTTTAATTGCTTTAAAAAAGGAAAATTCTGGAAAAACAAGGGTTGGATACTCTTTAAGCAAAAGACTAGGAACGGCTGTTGAGAGGAACAGGACAAAACGGCTGCTTAGAGAGGTTTTTAAAAGCAAAGAGACCAAGGTTAAGCGTGGATATGATATTTTAATTGTGGCGAGACTTCCCATAAAAGGAAAAAGCTTTGTAGAGACCAGAGACGCGCTGGTTGATGTTTTAAAAAGGGCGGGACTTGAGGAGATATGAGATATATTTTAATAACGGCTATAAGAATATATCAGAAATATTTTTCAAGATTCACGCGCCCATCGTGTCGTTATTATCCCAGCTGTTCACAATACGCCCTGGAGGCGCTGGAAAAATATGGAAGTTATAGGGGGGCGCTTTTGTTTTTAAAAAGGGTTGCGAGGTGTCACCCATTTTCTTTAGGCGGACATGATCCGCTGCAATAAGAAAGGAGCTTGTTGGTGTCTCAGATACTGAAACCAATTGTAGATGTTTTGCTTCAAGTTTTAATCTTTTTTAATCGGTATGTTCAAAGCTGGGGATGGTCGATAATTGCCCTGACCGTGGTTGTTAAAATCGTTCTTTTGCCGTTGGCCATAAAACAGACGAAAGCGATGGAAAGTATGAAAAAGTGGCAGCCGGAAATGAAAAAGCTGCAGGAGAAATACAAAAACGACAAAGAAAAGCTTGGGCAAGAGATGATGAAGTTCTATGGCGAGAACAAGATAAACCCTTTTGGTGGATGTCTCCCTCTTTTGTTGCAAATGCCAATTTTCTTCGCGCTGTTTCGTTTGCTTGGTTACAAGACCAGTCCCATCTTTAATGAGCTGTCAAAATCCAAGTTCTTGGGTCTCTCGAGCCTAACCGGCAGCCTTAGGTCGTGTCTTGGGTCTGAGGCGGGTATTGGTTGTTTGATCCCATTCATTGTTTTGCTTCTTTTGATGTTAATAAGCCAGTATGGCATGCAGAAGATGATGTCAACAGATCCCCAGCAGGACAAGATGATGATCCCGATGATAATATTTATGGCTGTGATTGCGGTTGGTTTGCCCGCTGGGGTTCTCTTGTATTGGGTTATTTTTAATATATTATCCGTTGGGCAACACTATTTGATTATAAAGTTGATGACGGCGAAGGATAGTTTGCCCGTTGGAAAAAATAGCTAACGAAACAAGGAGAAAGCCGTGGATAGAGTAATTGAAATTGAGGCGGAGTCTGTTGAAAAAGCTGTTCAGATTGCCCTTGAGGAGCTCGGAGCGTCTTATGACGAGGTAGAAATAGAAGTTTTAAGGGAGACCACCAAGAGCTTTCTAGGGTTCGATAAAAAAAACGCCAAAGCAAGGGTAACCGTCAAGGACAAAAGGACGATTCGAGCAACCAAGCTTCTTGTGGATGTGGTTGAGAGGTTTGGACTAAAAGCCAACATTACCAGCACCGAGGATGAAGATAGGCTCCATTTTAATATTGAAGGAGAGGGCTTGGGAATACTTATCGGGCACTGGGGGACAACGCTTCATGCCCTGCAAAGCATCGTTGCAATTGTAGTCAACAAGGGAGAGCCGCTTAAAAAACGAGTAGTTCTCGACATCGAAGGATATCGTCTTCGAACAGAAAAGTCATTGGCGAAACTAGCGGAAGCAATGTCCGAGAAAGCAATTAAAGAAAACAGAAATATTTCCTTAAGGCCAATGAGCGCCTATGAGAGAAAAATCATACACGAGGCTCTTCAGGACAACCCAAGCGTTGAGACGGTGAGCGAGGGAGAAGATCTCGAAAGAAGAGTAATAATAAAACCTACAAACAACAAAGATCTTGAACAAACACTTATTTAGCTTCGCTTATGTCTCATGTTTCACGTGAAACATGCTCCCATTAAAAAAATCATTCACCATTTTCCTAATAGCTGGTATAATTGCTGTGATTAATTTTAGAGGGTGAGAGCGATGGATGACAGGGACACAATCGCTGCGATTTCGACCCCTATTGGGAAAGCAGGGATAGGGATTGTGCGCTTAAGCGGTGACAGTGCAATAAGCATAGCTAACAGGATTTTTGTTTCACCAAAGGGTAAGGTTCCAGGGAAAACAACTCATGTTGTTCATTACGGTTACATTATAGATTCGGCATCGAAAAAAAGAATCGATGAAGTCTTAATCATCATCATGAAAGCCCCCAACACATATACAAGGGAAGACGTTGTCGAGATTAGCTGCCACGGTGGAATTATTACATTAAGAGAAATTTTAGACACCGTGTTAGCAGGCGGAGCAAGGCTTGCGGAGCCAGGGGAATTTACCAAAAGGGCATTCCTTAATGGCAGGATAGATTTGGCTCAAGCCGAAGCGGTAATCGATGTGATAAATTCTCGCACAAAAGCAAGCTTGCGGGCCGCGATGCGCCAGCTGAACGGCAACCTATCTGAAAAAATTGGCGAATTAATGAATGACATTATGGGGATGCTGGTTCAGCTGGAAGCCGCGGTAGATTTTTTAGAAGAAGATGTTGAAATTACACCATATTCCGATCTTTTACAGACGACAACTCGGGCGCTGCAAAAGACATTAAAACTTATTAATAGCTGGGAAAGTGGTAAAATATTGCGCGAGGGCGTTCGCACAACAATTGTTGGTCGTCCAAATGTTGGCAAGTCAAGCCTACTAAACGCACTTGTGAGGGAAGACAGGTCCATAGTGACCTCGATACCCGGAACCACGAGAGACATAATAGAGGAAACCATCAGCATAAAGGGGATTCCTTTAGTGATTCACGATACTGCGGGGATTAGGCATCCTGAAAACGAAATAGAGCACATTGGGGTTGGCCTTACGCGAAAATCGCTCTCAGAAGCGGAGTTGATCCTGTTTGTGGTGGATTCCAGCGATTGTTTAAGGAAAGACGATATTAAAATAGTTAAAGAATTAAAAGAAAAGGTCGTAATCGCCATACTTAATAAGTCCGATCTTCCGAAAGTAACTGGTGAGGAAGAAATTAAAAGACATCTCGATTGCGCGGGGTTTTCAAAGATCTCAGCGTTAACGGGAGGGGGAATTAATGAACTTGAAAAAACTATTGCAAAAATTGTCTTTTCCGAGACTGACGGCAATGGGTCCGAACCCCTCGTAACCAACGTAAGACACAAAAACTCCCTGCTAAAAGTGGAAAATGGGCTGAGACAAGCACAGGCGGCGATAATGGCCAAGGAGCCGGAGGAGATTGTTGTCGTTCCCCTTAAAGATGCGATTGAGGGACTGGGAGAAATTATAGGAAAAGCAACAAACGAAGATTTGTTGGACAAGATATTTGCTCAGTTTTGCATAGGCAAGTAGTTTGCCAAATGTTCCCGCCACGAGAAGATTTGGCAAACTACGCAGTTTTTTCGATAAAGGATGGGTGAGGTTTTGTGGACAAAAGATACGACGTTATAGTCATTGGGGCAGGTCACGCTGGCTGTGAGGCAGCTTTGGCCGCATCACGAAGGGGTTGCCGAGTTTTATTAATAACCCTAAACCTCGACTCGATAGCAATATTGGCTGGGAGCACATCTTTTGGTGGTCCCAAGGAAGGCCGGCTTTTACTCGAAATAGACAAACTTGGCGGAAGGATGCCCGTCAATATAAGCAAGACCCTTATTTTTAGCAATGAAAACTCTTTAACGGGCAGTTTTAAAGATGGAACGAAAATTATATTGGTTGACAAGCGCGAATATCATCTTGAAATGAAACGCTTTTTAGAAAGCGAACCAGGGATTTCTCTTTTACAAGACGTGGCGGTGGGCTTGCTGATGAGAGAAAACCGCGTGGCTGGTGTTGCTGGGGAGTTTTGCGGAAATATTTTTTCCGACAACGTAATAATTACAACGGGAACATTTTTAAAAGGAACCGTTTTTACTGGAACATCATCTTTTTTGGCGGGAAGGGCGGGGGAGATTGCATCAGAGGCGCTTGCCCAACAACTTCTAGATCTTGAGTTTAGGCTCGGTCGGCTCAAGGTGGGATCGGGGCCATGTATTGATGGGGAAACGATTAACAAAGATAAGGTTAGGGCTCAAAGCCCTGGCGAGAAGCAAGATTCGTTTTCGACGAGGAGCAAACCAGAGGAGAGAAGGCGGCGAAATTGTTATATAATTAATCCCGGTCCTCAAACATACGCGCTTATTAAAGAGATGATTTCCTGGGAGATATCTCGGAGAGCATCCACTTCTTTGCCAAAGGACCAGCAACAACAAGGTTGTTTAGCGGGCTGGGGGGATTTGTGGTTGGGCGAAAAAGCCAACCATCAAGTAATTCTTGAGCCAGTTGGGCAACGGACCGTTGAAATGTACATGCACGGCTTGACAACGAGCTTGCCTGAGGAAAATCAGCGGGCGCTGATTCGAACGATGGAGGGTCTTGAAAACGCCAAAATTATGCG
>DSBK01000091.1 GCA_011046085.1 Actinomycetota bacterium | reverse complement strand
GGGGTGCTTCATGACATAATGTCGGTTCCAAAAAAGGTCCAGGCGGGACTCGTTTCTCGTTTTAAGATAATGAGCGATATTAACATCGCTGAGCACAGAATTCCGCAGGATGGTCGTTTTAGCGTAAAAGTAGGAAGCAAACAGATTGATTTAAGGGTTGCAATGCTGCCAACCGTCTATGGTGAAAATGTAACTTTAAGAATTTTGGATAAAAGCCAGGCCTTATTAAACCTCGAAGACTTGGGGTTCTTGCCGGACACCCTTGAAAAATTTAAGAAAGCTTATTCTCAAGCTTATGGGGCTTTGTTGGTAACGGGACCAACCGGCTCGGGCAAATCTACAACTCTCTATGCCACCTTAAATATTTTAAATTCTCCAGAGAAGAAGATAATTACGGTTGAGGACCCCGTTGAATATCGCTTGCCCGGAATCATTCAGACTCAAGTAAATCCCATAGCTGGGCTAACGTTTGCCACGGGGTTGAGATCAATTGTCAGGTGTGACCCCGATATAATTATGGTGGGCGAGATACGGGATTTAGAGACGGCTAAAATTGCTGTGGAATCTGCCTTAACCGGTCATCTTGTGCTTTCTACTCTTCACACAAATGATGCTCCTTCTGCTTTGACTCGGCTCATCGAGATGGGTCTCGAACCGTTTCTGGTTTCCTCTTCGATAGACTGTGTGCTGGCTCAAAGATTGGCAAGGCGGCTCTGCAAGCATTGCAAAGAGGAATATCAGTTGTCGGATAAATCACTGGCCGAGCTCGGTTTTAAGGATAAAAAAATGACCTTCTATCGTGCAAAAGGGTGCAAGAAGTGCTTAAACACTGGTTATAAGGGAAGAGCAGGTATTTATGAGGTAATGCCCGTAACCGACACTATCGCCGGACTTTGTGTTGAAAAGAGATCGGCAGAAGAGGTTCGCAAAGTTGCGATAGAAGAGGGAATGCAGACATTGAAAGATGACGGTTTAGAGAAAGTAAAAAAAGGCATAACCTCTCTTGAAGAGGTGATGAGGGTTGTCGTTTAAGGGGGCCTCAATGTGTTCGATGTTCGCAATAAATCCACCAGGTTTAAAGAGTGCCTGAAGAAACGAATATTTTTTCTGAAGTCCCTGATAAAGGGCGCCCGTTTTCCAAGATTTAATATCTCTTTGGATATTCCAACCCTCATATTTTTGCTCTCCTTGGTTTTGGTGAGTTCCATTTTTCTGCCGGAGATAATTTTTGACCTTTTTAGTTACGCTAAACCGGAGGCCGTCTCCAAATCTTCTTCTGAGTCCGTTATTTTGGCTGGTGGGGTGGTCAATCCGAAGTCAAGTTCTCCTTATAAGGCGGGAGACAAAAAATCCTTTTCTTCTAGAAAATTTTCGACTGGCATAAAGGGTGATGAATATGAATTAACCGCTGTCTGTAAAGCAGTAGGAGAATTCTGCTACATCTTTCTTGAGGAGGGTCAAGAAGTTGATAGCGTCTGGATAGATAAGTTAAAGACAAAATTTGATGAAGAAATAGCCAACAAAGAGAAAATTAAGAACAGATTCACATCAACGTTTGATAATGAAGGTAGAATTACCTTACTTCTTTTGGATATTAAAGACGAATGGAGCCCCGAAAAGAAAGGGGAGAGCTACATCGCTGGATATTTCTGGGGAGAAAATTTAATCCCAAATTTTAGAAGCAAAACCGGGAATGAAGCGGAGATTTTATACTTGGATATTAATCCCGCCAAGGCCTCGACAAATGATTTTTTAGAAACCGTCTCTCATGAATTTGAGCATCTCATCCACTGGAGCTTTGCCGAGGTTAGGGTTTGGCTCATTATATTTTTACAGGTTGGGCTCATAAGTTTCTTCGTCCTTAATCATTTTTTAGAGGGAAGGTGGAAGGGGAAGCTATAACTCTTCATTTTCTTACTCGCCTAAGAAAACCCGCCTGACGGTAGGCACGGCGACCCCGTAACGGCGAGGTTTTTAACTACCAGGAACTGGTCTGACCAAATAAAAGAAGGGGTCAGGCTTGAATAAATTGAATAATTTTTATTAGTTTGGAGTTTTTCAAGTTTGTCAAGCCTGACCCCCTATGACCCCTATATTTTTTATTGCTTTGTTTTCGCAATTTATTTTTTTTATGGGTCGGGTACAGCTCCTGATTGCGCGCGCCTACTCAGTCGATTCTCTCATTGCGAAATTGCTATTTGTCCTAAAGGACACGCAATTTGCCGCAGATGTTCGAATCTTCTTCGCTTAATGGCGTGTTCATATATCGCTGTCTACCCGACCCACGGATGTTTTGTAAAGCAAAAGCTAATGATTTTTGACTGGTTTGTTAGCCTATTTCTCCGCCTAAAAATGATATGGCGATTAAATAAAAAGCACTCTCATATGCCTGCCCGATGGAGTCTCGAGGTGGGTCGCCCTCAAACAACTCACCCGGGTTTAAAAACCAAAATCAATAAAAAGCTTTTATTTTTGATTTTTCTGGTAGCTGGAAGCTGATAGCTGACGGCTGATTTGTTATACTTTTAAGAAAACTGTTAAAGGAAAAAACATGGAGTTATTCAAGAAAGGTAACAAGGGAAAAGAAGTCGAGGATATTCAGGCAAAGCTTTCTGCGTTGGAATATAATCTTGGGCAAGCGGGGGTAGACGGGATATTTGGCGACTATACTGATGTGGCTGTAAGAAAGTTTCAACAGGATAGAGGGTTGATAGTCGACGGAACAGTGGGTGAAGATACCTGGCGCGAGCTCGTTGAAGCGACCTACAGATTGGGGGACCGGCTCCTCTATCTAAAAGTTCCCTATCTACGCGGTGATGATGTGAGCCAACTTCAAAAATGGCTCAACAGGTTGGGTTTTTCTACCGGCGCCGTAGATGGCATATTCGGCCCAACCACCGAGAGAGCTTTAATGGATTTTCAGAAAAACGTTGGCCTCGATTCCGATGGAATGCTTGGCCCAACTACATTAGATGCCTTTCATAATTTAAGGAAAATTTTACACGCGGATTTTAAGGTTGCTTTTCCATGGGAGGAGAAGGTGGAGCTCACATCTTCTATCGCTGCCTTTAAAGACCTTAAAGTTGTCGTCGATTTTGGTCATGGGTATCCCCCCGACCCCGGAGCCATAGGCCCCTCAGGACTTAAAGAAAGTGAGATTTGCGAGGATTTGGGACTTCGTTTCGGAAACCTTTTGGAGTTACTGGGGGCCAGGGTGGTTTACGCCAGAGAGCGGGGGCAATTTGTTGGTTTATCTGAACGTGCCAACCTGGCAAATAAAATCGGCGCAGATGTTTTTGTCAGTTTCCATCTTAACGGATCTTCAAACCCTAAGGCCGAGGGAACCAGCACATACTATTTTGCTGGCGGCGATCAGTTTTCCAAGGAGGGCAAGAGACTAGCACAAGATATTCATGAGGAATTATTGTCCTCTTTGCAAAGACAGGATGATCGCGTACACGGAAAAAATTTCGCGGTTTTAAGAGAAACGAGGATGACCGCCGTTTTGATTGAGCCGGTTTTTATAACCAACCCATATGAGGAAGGCCTTCTTAAGGACGAAAGTTTTTGTCAAAAGATAGCGATAGCTGTCTTTGATGGGCTTAAGACGTTTCTTGGAATCAATACCCAAGATTGCTAAAAACTAATTTCTGTGTTATTATTCCTTAAATTTTGGTTATTGGTTCTCTGGGAGGAGATTATAATTTTAAATAGTTTTATATCCCAAAAGAAAATCTTGTTTTTAACAATTTGCTTTATCCTTATCTCTCTTATTTTAACTCCATCTGTTTTTGGAACCCCAAGCAGTCTAAGCGGCAAACGCAAAGAAGCGGAGGAATTAAAGAAAGATCTTGATGAGATGGATGAGAAGCTAAGCATGGCCACAGAAAACTACAACGAGGCTTGTTATTTGCTTAACAAGACAAAAAAAGAGATAAAGACCAATCAAGCTAATTTAGATAAGGCAACTAAAGATTTGGCGGCTTTTAATTTGGCTTTAAATTCCCGCGTAGAAGGCATTTATAAACATGGTGAAGTGGATTTTGTTGAAGTTCTGTTTAATACGAAAAGTTTTGAGGATTTTATTGCGCAACTTGACATCTTGAAAAGGATAGGGCAAAACGATGCCGAGCTTGTTGAAGTGGTTACCATAAAGAAAGCTGAAATTGAAAAAAATAAATGCGGGCTTAAAAAAAAGGAAGCCAAGCAGGTAAAATTCACAGCGGAATTAAAGTCCAACAAGTCTAAGCTAGAGAAGGAAATTGCTGAAAGAGATGACTTATATAGCCAAGTTAAGGGTCAGATTGCTAATTTAGAGGGGCAAGAAGCTGCCCGTCGCGCCCGATTAGCGCAAAGTGTACGGGGGGGCGGTGGCGCCTCCGTGTCACGAGCGCCCGGGGCTCCAAATGGCGGGGTGGTGGATATCGCGATGCGTTATTTAGGTTGTCCTTACCATTGGGGCGCAGCTGGGCCAAGCGCTTTTGATTGTTCGGGATTTACCATGTTTGTTTACGCTCAAGTTGGCGTTGGGCTTCCCCATTCAAGCAAGAGACAATATGGTTGTGGGGCGCGGGTAAGCAGAGATCAGCTTCAGCCGGGCGACCTGGTATTTTTCGGCAGTCCCATCCATCACGTAGGTATTTATGTGGGTGGAGGAAATTTCATACACGCTCCCCATCGAGGAGACGTTGTATCGGTTGATAGTTTGAGTAACAGAAGGAATTACGTGGGGGCCTGTCGGCCCTAGGTAAATCATAATGAAATTATTCGATGAGGTTCTTAGAATTCATACCAATAAACCTGTCGAGTTCACGAATATCACTTCGGATATCTCCCGTTTAGTTCAAGAAAGCAACATTCAAGAAGGCACAATTCTAATTTTTTCTCCTCACACAACCACGGCGCTTGTATGCAATGAAAACGAGCATGGCCTCGTTAAGGATATGGAAAACGCCGTCAAGAGTTTGATCCCTTGGAATAAAAATTATGCTCATAATGCAATAGACAATAATGCTCCTTCTCACATCGTGGGCGCATTTCTGGGAAACAGCTTGAATTTGATTGTTGGCAAGGGTAGTTTAGTTTTGGGAACGTGGCAGAGCATTTTCTTTGTGGAATTGGATGGACCCAGGTCCAGAAAGGTTATGGTCAGGATAGTTGGAGAATAAAACGGCTTTAATTTATGATTCAATTTATCTCAAACATATTACGGGTTTTGGTCACCCTGAAAAACCGGAGCGGCTTACAATAACTCTATCCATGTTGGAGGAGGCGGGGATTTTGCCCAAACTCGTTAGGATTAAACCTCGAAAGGCATCTTCAAATGATTTATCGACTGTTCATCCAATTTCTTATATTGAGAAAGTGAAAAATTTATCTGCTAATGGCGGTGGATTTCTTGATTCGGATACAGTTGTCTCTAAGGATTCTTACGAGGCCGCTTTGTTTGCCGCTGGCGCTGTTGTAACGGCGGTGGATGGATTGCTTAAGAAAGAGATAGATAATGCATTTTGTTTGGTAAGACCTCCAGGTCATCATGCGACTGCCTCGAGGGGGATGGGTTTCTGCATTTTTAATAATCTTGCGGCCGGCGCCAGACACGCTCAAAGCCGCGGGTTGTCACGTATTTTGATTTTGGATTGGGATGTTCATCACGGTAACGGCATTCAGGATATATTTTATGCTGATTCCGAAGTGCTTTACATTTCACTACACCAATACCCGCATTATCCCGGCTCAGGTTATCTTGATCAGGTGGGGGAAGGAAAAGGTAAGGGGTTTACGGTCAACTTTCCCTTAAAAGAAGGGGCGGGGGATGAGCTTTATCTAAAAATTTTTGATGAGTTTATAACTCCAATAATTTCTCAATTTGAGCCAGAGCTTATAATGGTTGCCGCGGGCTACGATGGGCATTTTGCGGATCCGCTTGCGACGTTAAATTTAACCGTTTCAGGTTATGCGAAACTAACCAAGAGAGTTGTCGACATTGCGAAGGATATTTGTGGCGGCAAGCTTGTGGTTTCTTTGGAAGGCGGGTATGAATTAAAGGCGCTTTCGTATGCGGTGGCCTCCACATTGAGCGAGATGGGCAATTTGGGTCTACAAATCGAAGATCCATATGGTTCACCTACAACTCCGGGCCAGATGGACGCAGGCATTATCGATAAAATTAAAAAAGTTCAGAAAGAATTTTGGAAAATTTAATGGCGATTTTTTAAAATCCGATTACGGAGGAGAAAATGTTGGAAATTACAGATTTGTTGAAGGAAATGGCAAAAAAAGATGCTTCCGATCTCCACTTGAAAATGGGAAGTCCCCCTTGTTTTCGGATACAAGGTGGTCTTGTTCAACACGATGGCTCTTCTTTATCTGCTTCGGATGCTGAGAAAATGGCTCTTAAATTGATGGGAGAGGAACGCTTTTCAAAATTAAAAGAGATTAAAGAAGCTGATTTTGCCTTCAGTCTTGTTGATATAGGGCGTTTCAGGGTCAATGTTTCTTTTCAAAAAGGAAGCATTGCCATAGCCATAAGAAGAGTTGTTGCCGGAGAGTGTTTAGACATCGAAAAACTGGGTCTCCCCCCTGTATTAAAAAAATTGGCCGGTGAGCCGAGAGGGCTTGTTTTGGTTACAGGAACGGCTGGTAGTGGAAAGACCACAACGTTGGCAGCCATGATAAACCATATAAATAAAACAAGAAAAACTCACATAGTTACAATTGAAGATCCAATTGAGGTTTTACATGAGGATAATATGAGTTTTATAAATCAGCGTGAGGTAGGAATCGATACAGAATCATACCAGGAAGCATTAAAGAGAGTGGTAAGACAGGACCCTAACGTAATTTTAATTGGAGAGATGAGAGATCATGAGACCGTTAGGGTAGCTCTAAGTGCAGCGGAAATAGGACACTTAGTTCTATCTACACTTCATACTATCGATGCTACGGAGACAATAAATCGAATAATAGATTTCTTCCCTCCGTATCAACAAAAACAGATAAGGACAATGCTCGGTGCCACCTTAAAAGGTATCGTTTCTCTTCGTCTTTTGCCTAAGGTGGGCGGAGACAGAGTTCCAGCTACCGAAGTGATGGTTGCCACTTCCACTACAAGGGAATATGTTTTAAATGAAGCTGAGACCTCAAAAATCAAACAGGCGATTGCTGATGGGGACTATTATGGTATGATGACTTTTGAACAAAGCTTAGAGAAACTTTATCAAGATGGCAAAATCACTTTAGAAAATGCTTTGAGTACCGCTGAGAATCCACACGATTTCAAGTTGAGCTTACAACAAAAGGGATTGGTTTAAGGTTTAAGGATTAAGGATTAAGGATTAAGGATTAAGGATTAAGGTTTAAGGATTAAGGATTAAGGATTAAGGATTAAGGTTTAAGGATTAAGGATTAGGATCTTTCTGGGCACATTGTACAGGTTAAGAGCTTATCGGACAGTTGATAGT
>DSBK01000055.1 GCA_011046085.1 Actinomycetota bacterium | reverse complement strand
GTTGAAACTAGTCGACTCTTTTGAAGGGTTTGCAATCAACTAATACAGGTGGAAGCCGAAGGCAACCTTTTTTGAATACTTCCTAACTTCTAATCTAACCTTTTATCAAACTATGCGATTAATTTCTCCGCTTTAATTTAAATTATTTAACGAAGTAGCTGCAGTTTCTATTGTTCTCTCAATATCCTCATCGCTGTGAGCGGCTGAAACAAAACATGCCTCGAATTGAGAGGGGGCGAGATAGATACCCCTTTCCAGCATATTTTTAAAGTACAGAGCGTACCTTTCGGTATTCGAATTTTTAGCAGTTTTGTAATCAGCTATCTTTGAACCGTTAAAAAACATGCAACTCACTGAGTCTACTCTAGTACAATAAACGCTTATGTCGGCATCCGCGGCCGCTTTTTTGAGTCCCTCCGATAATTTTGCGGATTTTCTCTCAAGTTCATCATAAACAGCTCCCTGGGCCAGAATCTTAAGCGTTGCAAGTCCTGCCGCCATCGCCACAGGATTGCCTGAAAGAGTTCCCGCTTGATAGACGGGCCCCACCGGTGCAAGATGCTGCATTATCTCCTTTTTGCCTCCAAATGCCCCCACTGGAAACCCTCCACCGATAATCTTGCCAAGACAAGTTAAATCCGGAGTGATACCATAAAGCTCTTGGGCTCCACCATAAGCTACTCGAAAACCGGTGATAACTTCATCAAAGATTAGTATGACTCCGTACTCTTCGGTTATTTTTCTTAAACCTTCAAGAAATCCGGGTTCGGGTGGAACAACCCCCATATTAGCCGCAATCGGCTCCAATATCACACACGCTATTTTCTCATGTTGTTTAGTTATTGTATCTTCAACTGATTCGAGGTCATTATAGTCTAAGATAATCGTATCTTCGGCCGCTCCTTCCGTAACCCCAGGACTCCCTGGAATCCCAAGCGTGGCAACGCCCGAACCTGCAGCAACAAGCATGCTATCGGAATGGCCATGATAACAACCATCGAATTTTACAATTTTATTTCGGCCAGTATAGCCCCTCGCCAACCTTATAGCGCTCATAACAGCTTCCGTTCCAGAGCTTACCATCCTAACTTCATTGATGGAGGGAACGGCTTCCACCACTTGCTTTGCCATTTCAACTTCCAATTCAGTTGGAGCTCCGAAACTTGTTCCTTGCTCCATTACTTCTTTAACAAAAGTTAAAACTTGCGGGTGAGCATGTCCTAAAATAAGAGGCCCCCACGAGCAAACGTAATCTATAAATTCATTCCCCTCAACGTCATATATCTTAGAACCATCGCCTCTTGAAATAAAAAGCGGTTCCATGTTCACCGATTTAAACGCCCTAACGGGACTATTCACTCCGCCGGGAATATATTTTTTAGCATCTTTAAATAACTTTTTTGAAGTTTTGGCGTTCAAATTTCTTTCACTCCCTACATTAATCTTCATCCAAAAAATATTTCATGCTCGCTTTTTTAAATTCCTTTGTACTATACAATAGTTTATAATTCTCAATCCCTATGGCCTCCGAGATGGCGGTGGCCACATCTTCACATTCTTCCTGGCTTCTTCCATGGATCATGGTAAACAAATTATACGGCCAATCCGGATAGGTGGGACGCTCATAACAATGGCTAACTTCTTCAAAGGAAGTCATAATCCTTCCAACTTCATCGACTCTTTCTTTTGAAACAATCCACGCTCCCATAGCGTTAAACTTAAAACCCACTTCCTTGTGCCTCAAGATGGCGCCAAAACGCCTTATGATACCCAACCTTTTCAATTCATCAATTTTTTCAACAACCCATTTTTCAGAAACATCAATTCCATTGGCAATTTTTTTAAAGGGTCTTTCTTCTAATAAAATATCCCCTTGTATTTGCTTAATTAGACTTATCTCTTTCGCAGAAAATTCGTGCTTTTGAGTTTCGGTCTCAAATTTTTTTACTCTCGTCTCCCAACTACCGATTGCCGACTCACCTAAACTAAACTTTACACCTATCTTGAAAAGCCTGATAGCGGGGAGAAAAAGCAATTTGGAGATCTCAGTTTTCGCTTTAATTTCGTCAATTATCGAATGAAGTTTTTTCTCAGAGGAAGCCGTTAAAGTAAACCAGAGATTGTAATCGTGATCTCGAAGGTAGTTGTGAGTCACACCCGTATAACTATTAATCGTATTCGCAACTTCTTCGACGCGCTGCTTTGGAACCTTCATCGCCAAAAGTGTGCTTACATAACCTAAGCTCTGGGAATTAAAAACGGCGCCAATGCGCCGGATAATTCCCTCTTTCTTTAACTTACAAAGACGGAAAATAATTTCTTCGTCCGTTAAGTCAAATTCTTTTGCAAGGACTTGAAATGGTCTCTTGTTTATTGGGAATTTAGATTGAATGATGTCTAATAACTGCTTGTCGATTTTATCCATATCTTAAATTTACCTCTTGCTCTCTGCTTTTGAGGTTACTTCGTCGCCTATGGCTCCTCCTAAGAAACAACCCACCACTCTCCATACCAAAACCTGGTTTCCGAGACTGTTGAATTTTGTCATTGCGATCGACCAAAGGGAGCGTGGCAATCTCTTTTAGCTATCAGTGTCTTTCGCTACCGACTTCCGACTGTCAACTATGGACTCTTTGCCCTTTGCCCTTTGTCCTTGGTTCATACACACAGTAAGGCTCTTCGGCGAGGTAATTTCCGGTTCTTGCGTAAGCACGAGCTCTACAACCTCCGCAAACTTTCTTATACTCGCAAGCACCGCATTTTCCTTCAAGCTTTGAAAAATCCCTAAGGTCGTTGAAAACCTTTGAGTTTTCCCAAATTTCTTGAAAAGCCTGCTCTCTTACGTTTCCGCAATTAATTTCAAGATAACCACACGGTTGAACCTGACCAACGTGAGAGATAAAACAGAAAGAAGTCCCCCCGAGACATCCTCGGGTCATCGCATTCAAACCATGGGTTTGGAAAGTGATTTTTTCTCCGTCTTCCTTTGCCCGCTGCCTCATAATACGATAAAAATGAGGGGCACAGGTCGCTTTGAGCTGTATCCCTGCCTGCCGGCGGGCATGGGACACTTCCTTTTTTTTATCATAAAACCAATTTAATATTTTTTCGTAATCTTCAGGAGAAATTTCCTCATCAGCTAAATCTTTTCCACGGCCAGTCGGGACCAGCAAAAATATATGATGCGCTTTAGCGCCAATCTTAATTGCCAGGTTCAGTATATCTTCAATCTCATCGATATTTCTTTTTGTTATGGTTGTATTGATTTGGAACTCAACACCCGCCCTCTTAGCCTTCTCTAGACCTTTAAGTGAAGCTTCAAAGGCTCCTTTCACCCCTCTAAATTCATCGTGAACTTCACGGATTGCACTATCTAAGCTTACGCTTATGCGGGGGATGCCAACCTCAGCCATTTTTCGAGCAACCTCATCAGTAATCAAGGTTCCGTTCGGAGCCATAACCATACGCAATCCCTTTTCCATACCATACTCTGCAATATCAAATACGTCTTCCCGCATTAACGGCTCGCCACCGGTTAAAATGATCACCGGATTGCTAAAACTTGCTATGTTATCGATTAAGGCAAAACACTCTTCGGTAGAAAGCTCATTGGGATCTCTTTCGCTTATTGCTGATGCTCGACAATGGGCACATTTTAAGTTGCAAACGCCGGTTATTTCCCAGGCAATCATCCGAAGCGGCGCAGCCGCTTCAGCTCCCAGCTCCCAGCTCCCAGCTCCCAAACTTGGTTCATTTCCATATTTTTTTATCATCTCAGATTTTTATACCCCCTAAACCCTGGCGGCTGAAGGCTGATGACTGGCGGCTACTTTAGCCAACTGGCAACATCCTTTGCGTGGTAGGTTAAAATCATATCTGCCCCAGCTCTTTTAATGCCCGTCAAAATCTCCATTACCACTTTTTTCTCATCTATCCAACCCTTTGCAGCCGCCGCTTTAACCATCGAAAACTCCCCGCTCACATTATAAGCTGCGACAGGATAACATGTTTCGGATTTTACAAGCTGAATTATATCCATGTAGGCCAAGGCTGGTTTTACCATTACTATGTCCGCCCCCTCCTCCATGTCTAGCATTGTTTCACGCAATGCCTCCATTGCATTTGGGGGATCCATTTGATAAGAACGTCTATCTCCAAATTGAGGCGCAGATTCTGCAGCATCTCTAAAGGGACCGTAGAAAGCCGAAGCATATTTCGCCGCATAAGACATGATAGGTGTACCCTGATATCCATTTTCATCGAGAGTACTTCTTATTACAGCCACGCGACCATCCATCATATCGGATGGTGCCACCATATCAGCTCCGGCTTCTACGTGAGAAAGCGCAGTTTTCGCCAATAATTCAAGCGTTAAATCATTTAAAACCTGGCCATCTTTAACGATGCCACAGTGCCCATGACTCATATACTCGCACAAACAAACATCGGTTAGAACCAGTATATCTGGAACTCCTTTTTTTAATGCTCGAACCGCTTCTTGAACAATTCCGCTTTCCTCGTACGCCCCTGAAGCCGCTTCATTTTTATCCTCAGGTAATCCAAACAAAATAATGGCTGGTATCCCTAAATCTCTTACCTTTTTTACCTCTTCGATCAAAATATCAATTGACATGTGAAAATTTCCCGGCATGGATGGTATCTCCTTTTTAATTCCCTTGCCGGGAACAACAAATAACGGGTAAATTAAATCATCGATGCTTACAGAATTTTCCCGTATTAAACGACGAAAATTCTCACTTTGCCTCAATCTTCGAGGTCGATAGGCAGGAAAATACATATCTTCTCCTTTAATCTTCCTTCTTAATTTCTTCTTTTGGCATTGGTTTGGGAGCAATATGGTTAACTAACCTTTTGAACTCCTTATAAGCTAAAAACAAAATAACGACCAAAAAAATCGGATATAGAAGAGTTACAATTTCCTTAGCCCAACCCAAAACTATATAATACCATGGCGTAGGTCCCATCATAAAAAAATCACCTCCCTAAAATCAGTTCATAGTTCATAGTCTATAGTTTATGATTTTTTTTGCTAACTATAAACTATTAACCATCTACCATAAACCGCCTTTGGTGGAGGTGAGCGGATTTGAACCGCCGACTTCTACCTTGCGAAGGTAGCGCTCTCCCACTGAGCTACACCCCCAAAAACCAGTTAATAGTTTATAGTTAATGGTTATTAGTAAATAAAAACATAAACTAAAAATGAAAACTAACAGCCCTTACCCCTCATCTAAAAGTTAATTACTTAAACCTGGCGGTTGAACCCTCTCTACTCCCCCTCACCCTAACCCTCTCCCACCAGGAGAGAGGGGAATATGACTCTCCCTAGATGGAAAAAAGATTACCTCTACCTTAATCCTTCTTCATTAAGGGGGAGGAAACAGAGATTGCTTCTCTCGATGTCCATCAGGATCGCAATGACCAATTAGCTTTTCATTCCTCATTTTTCACTTTTTTTAACTTTACCCTGCACTCCGTACCCTTTACCCTTCTTTTTCCATCAGCCATATGCCATAAGCATTTTTACTCCCGACTACCTCACTCCTCACTATCGACTAATAATTAAACTGAGCCTATTTCTTCATCGGTTAAATAACAAGCGGGATCCGAAGCCCACACGTCATTATGGTATGATTCAGCCCTTGCCCGGAAGTTACCCTTGCAAACATCCAGCCATTTACAGCTTGCGCATCTTCCTTTAAAGAGCGACTTTCTATTTTTAAGGCCGGCCATCAATGGATTTGACGTATCCATCCATATCTCGCTAAACTTTCTCTCCCGCACGTTGCCTAAGACATGTTGTCTCCAAAATTGGTCGGGATGAACGGAGCCATCCCAGCTAACACAAGCAATCCCTATTCCTGTGCTATTTCCTTCATTCATTTGGAGCAGTTCATAAACATCTTCCGCTCTTTTTGGATCCTCTTTGAGCAAGCGCAAATAAACATAGGGGCCATCCGCATGATTATCGACCGTTAAAACTTCCTTTTCAAGTCCACGATCAAATAAATCTTTGGTTTTATCCATTATTAAATCGACTGTCTTTCTGGTTTCTTCGTGAGTTAAATCCTCTTCGATCAACTTGCTGCCCCTTCCAGAATAGACCAGATGATAAAAACAGACCCTCGGAATATCTTCTTCCTCAAGCAACTTGAATATACTCGGTATTTCTTGAGTGTTGCGCTTGTTTATCGTGAATCTGAGGCCGACCTTAATCCCTTCTTTTTTACAATTGCGTATGCCCTCTATGGCCATATCAAAGGCGCCTTTAACTCCTCGGAACTTATCGTGGACCTCCCTCATACCATCGAGGCTTATCCCGACGTAAGAAAGACCAATCTCCTTTAAAACTTTTGCTTTTTCCGGAGTTATCAATGTACCATTTGTCGAGATAACCGCCCTTATTCCCTTTTCTCTGGTATACAAGGCAAGTTCGGGCAGATCCTTTCTCATCATCGGCTCCCCACCCGAAAAAAGGATAACTGGTGCCCCAAACTCAGCCAAATCATCTATCAAAGCCTTGCCTTCTTCCGTTGTAAGCTCGCCCTTATAATCGATATCTCTTGATTGAGCATAACAATGAACGCATTTTAAATTACACCTTCTCGTGCAATTCCAAACGACAACCGGCTTTTTGTCCTTTGAGAATTGAAGAAGGTGCGAAGGAAGCTTATTTGAATCTCTTCCATATCTTAGAGCGTCGGAGGGTTCTACCGCTCCACAGTAAAGTTTTGAAATACCAATCATTATTCAGCCTCCAGTCTCCAGTTTCCAGCTACCAGTTTTATTTTAAAGAGTTTATTAAACCATTTATAAGTTTTCCAACTTCAGATGTTTGTTTTTCTAATCTGTTAAATCCACCTACTGTAAGGTAACCAAGATCCTTAGCAATTTCCAGGAAAACTTCTATTTCAGCTAAAGAACCACGCGCAATATATAAAAACTGAACAAATTCCTTGTCATATTGTCTTTCTTTCCCCTCAGCAATATTGGCCGGTACACTAAGAGCTGCCCTTCGAAGTTGAGAGGTCAGCCCAAACACTTCAAACTGAGGAAACTTGTTTGTTTCAGCATATATTTGCAAAACAAGTTCCTTTGCCTTCTGCCAAACAACAAGACCTCGATGACCTTCTTGCCCCACTTCCATTATTCCTCCACCCGGCAACTGGCAGCTGAGAGCTGATAGCTGGATACTATTGCTTCGGCCAATCCTTTTATCGTATATTCTTTTGCTGATATGTCAACTTTTAAACCTAACTCTTCAGCGGTTTTGGAAGTGATGGGACCGATGCTTGCTATCGTCACACTCTTAAGCAAGTTTTCTAAGTTGATATCCTTTAAAAGTTCAACGAAATTTTTAACCGTCGATGAACTCGTAAAGGTTACGATGTCAACTTCTCTTTTCTTAAACATTTCTTTTATCTTATCGGCGCAAGAGCCGTCAATTATGGTTTGGTATGCCGTGACCACTTCAACTTTAGCACCAAATTCTCTTAACTTCTCCGGTAAAATTTCCCTTGCAACCTTAGCTCTTGGGACTAAAATCTTGGTATTTCCGTCCACTTTATCTTTTAACCCCTCAATAATCGATTCTGCTCTATAGTCGGAGGGAATATAGTCTATCTTTAATCCCAAATCTTTCAATTTTCTGGCGGTTGCTGGGCCTATTGCTGCAATCTTTATGCCCTTTAAATCACGGATATCAGTACCTAAACAATAAAGCCGTTCAACAAAATAGTTAACACCATTCACACTAGTAAAAATTATCCAGTCGTAAGATGGTCGGGAGTCGGGAGTCGGGAGTCGGGAGTTTAAAATCTTCTTAATTGCATTGTCTAATTCATCATAACTTTTGGGTGGAACTATCTTAATTGTCGGAAACTCGATTGCTTCTGCTCCCAAATTTTCAACAATCTCCACCAATTCACT
>DSBK01000008.1 GCA_011046085.1 Actinomycetota bacterium | reverse complement strand
TGGTAATCGCTGCGGTAAGTGTGGTCTTTCCATGGTCTACGTGACCGATGGTTCCGATATTCATATGCGGCTTTGTTCTTTCAAATTTTTCCTTAGCCATTATATCCTCCTTAAGATATTCTAGACTTAATTATCCTTTATTCTCCTTTGATTTTACTAACAATCTCTTTAGCAATGTTTGAGGGAACTTCATTATAATGTTCAAACTGCATGCTATAAGTCGCTCTTCCCTGGGTCTTGGAACGAAGAGCCGTCGCGTATCCAAACATTTCACCTAGCGGAACAAAGGCCTTTATGATCTGAGACCCAGCTCTGGGCTCAATTCTTTCAATGCGACCTCTGCGCCCATTTAAATCACCAATAACATCTCCCATATATTCTTCAGGGACTATAACCTCTACCGACATCAACGGTTCCAACAAAATTGGTTTTGCTTTCTCAGCAGCGCTTTTAAAAGCCATTGAGCCAGCTATCTTGAAAGCTATCTCTGAAGAATCGACTGGATGATAAGAACCATCATGCAGTATAATCTTCACATCAACAACTGGATATCCAGCTAACACTCCCGATTCTAAAGCCTCTTTGATTCCCTTGTCAACAGCAGAAATAAATTCTTTTGGAACAGAGCCACCGGTAATTTTATCGACAAATTCATTTCCCTTACCGGGCTCATTGGGTTCAACATTTATAACAACATGACCAAATTGCCCGCGGCCGCCAGTCTGGCGAATATATTTGCCATCTATGTCCAAAACAGTCTTTGTTATAGTTTCCCTATAAGCAACCTGTGGTTTTCCAACATTAGCTTCAACACTAAATTCTCTCAATAATCTATCTACAATAACTTCTAAATGAAGTTCTCCCATGCCGGCAATAATCGTTTGCCCAGTTTCCTCGTCCGTCCTGACTCTAAATGTAGGATCCTCTTTGGCCAATTTTTCCAAAGAAATATCGAGTTTCTCTTGGTCAGCTTTCGTCTTCGGCTCAATGGCAACTGAAATAACCGGTTCTGGAAAGACCATGGATTCCAATAAAACTGGATTATTTATATCACAGATAGTGTCACCTGTTCTTGTTGTCTTTAATCCAACCGCGGCAACAATGTCGCCGGCGCCAACCTCCGTACAATCTTCCCGATGATTTGCATGCATAAGAAGAATTCTGCCGATCCTCTCTTTTTCATCTCTGGTGGAATTCAATACATAAGAACCGGCATCAAGTTGACCGGAATAAACTCTAAAATAAGTAAGATTGCCAACATAAGGATCTGCCATTATTTTAAAAGCAAGCGCTGAAAATGGTTCTTTTTCGTTGGGTTTTCTGATCTCTACCTCTCTTGTTTTGGGATGAAGCCCTTCAACAGGAGGCATGTCTATGGGAGATGGAAGATAATCCAAAATGGCGTCCAACAATTTTTGCACACCTTTATTTTTAAACGAAGATCCACATAAAACTGGATTAATAACAGCATTTAGAGTTGCTTTTCTCAAAACATTTTTAATTTCATCGACGGAAACCTCTTCACCCTCAAGATATTTGTGCATGAAATTATCATCTTGCTCAGCTATTGCTTCAATTATCGCGTGATGGTATTCATCAGCTTGTTCTTTTAATTCTTCGGGTATCTCACGCTTTTCAATTTTCTCGCCTAAATCGTCAAGATAAAAGTAAGCAACCATATTAACCAGATCTATAAGACCTTTGAAGTTGTTTTCGCTACCGATAGGTAATTGAATTGGGATGGCGTTGGCACCCAAGCGTTCCTTAATCATGTTCACCACTTCAAGAAAATTTGCTCCCGTTCTATCCATTTTGTTAATATAGGCAATTCTTGGAACACAATATTTATCCGCCTGACGCCATACTGTTTCAGATTGGGGTTCAACTCCACCCACCGCACAAAATATTGCTACCGCACCGTCCAGCACTCTAAGTGACCTTTCAACTTCAACTGTGAAGTCCACGTGCCCTGGCGTATCTATAATATTAATTCTATTGTCTTTCCACAAGCACATTGTAGCAGCAGAGGTAATGGTTATCCCTCTTTCTTGTTCTTGAACCATCCAGTCCATAATCGCCGAACCCTCATGAACCTCACCCATCCGATGCACTTTTCCGGTATAATACAAAATCCGCTCGGTAGTAGTAGTTTTACCAGCATCTATATGAGCCATAATCCCTATATTTCTAACTTTTTCCAACGGTGTCTTCTTCATAATTTCCCTATTTTATCCTCAAATTTAAATTTACCATCTGTAATGAGCAAAAGCTCTATTGGCTTCCGCCATTTTACGCAGGTCTTCTTTCTTTTTTATTGACGCGCCCGTACCATTTGAGGCATCCATTAATTCCGCAGCAAGACATTCGCATATTCTCTTTTCCGAACGAGCGTTGGAAAACTTAGTTATCCAGCGAAGCGCCAAAGTGACGGACCTTCTGGAAGGGACCTCGACGGGAACTTGATAATTCGCTCCCCCCACCCTTCTCGATCTCACTTCAAGTAACGGCTTAACGTTATCAACCGCCTTTTTTAACACATTTATGGGCTCGTTTCCTGTTTTCTTCTGAATTATATCGAAGGCATCATAAACTATTTTCTCAGAAAGACTTTTTTTACCCTTTATTAACACATTATTTATTAACTGAGCAACAAGTTTATCATTGTAAATCGGGTCTAACGATATTCTTCTTTTTGTAACAGGACCTTTCCTTGGCATACATTTCCTCCAAATCTACTTGGGCATCTTTGCCCCGTATTTAGAACGAGCCTGCCTTCTATCCCCCACACCCGTGGTATCCAGCGCTGCTCTAATAATTTTATATCTCACTCCAGGAAGATCTTTAACCCTTCCCCCTCTAAGAAGAACTATCGAATGCTCTTGTAAATTGTGGCCGATTCCAGGTATATAAGATGTAACCTCCATCCCATTTGTTAATCTGACCCTTGCAACCTTTCTCAAAGCTGAATTGGGTTTTTTGGGAGTGGTGGTATAAACCCTTACGCATACGCCTCTTTTTTGCGGCGAACCTCCTAAAGCGGGAGTACTCTTCATTTTCTTTATCTTTTCTCTATTTTTGCGTATCAACTGGTTTATTGTCGGCATCTTTCTCCTTTAAAATTCATTTAAATTATCTTTTTGTTTTTAAAGCCACAAACGGGAAATATAACACTATTGTGGCTCAATGTCAACGGATTCCGAATTGTTTTCCATAGATACATCGACACTTTTTGGTTCTCTATCGACAACAACCGGATCAAGCACTTTAACCTTGATGTCTTTATATCGACTCATGCCGGTACTTGCGGGTATTAATTTCCCGATAACCACGTTCTCCTTAAGTCCGAGTAGCGGATCAACCTTTCCTGCAATTGCCGCTTCAGTTAAAACTCTTGTCGTTTCCTGGAAAGATGCAGCCGATAGAAAACTATCTGTTGCCAATGATGCTTTTGTTATCCCTAAAAGTACCTGTTTAGCAGTCGCCGGTTCTCCACCCATCTCTTCAACTCGTTTATTTTCTTCTTCAAATCCATTCTTGCCAACCAATTGGTTTGTCAGAAAATCGGCGTCATTAGGTTTTGTTACTTGCACCCGAGATAACATCTGGCGGACTATAACCTCTATATGTTTGTCATGTATATCAACACCTTGAGACTTATAAACCTCCTGAACTTCCTTAACCAAAAATTGCTGAGCCGATTGCGCCCCTTTTATCCTTAGGATGTCATGGGGATCTGGAGATCCTTCAGTTAATTGATCTCCAGCTTTGACTTTATCACCATCAGATACCTTCAACCTAAATCTTCGAGATATCTGATACAACTTCTCTCTTCCATCTTTAGAAAGAATTGTAACCTTCCGATGTTTATCGGTTTCTTTAATCTCAACCAAGCCGCTAATTTCAGCTATCTGAGCTTGCCCTTTAGGTTTTCTTGCCTCAAATAATTCGACCACACGAGGCAAACCATGAGTTATATCTTCGCCGGCGACACCACCTGTATGGAAAGTACGCATCGTAAGCTGGGTTCCCGGTTCTCCGATTGATTGAGCGGCAACTATGCCTACGGCCGTTCCAAAATCAACCAATTGCCTCTGCGCCAAATCCCATCCATAACATTTTCTGCAAACTCCATACCTTGCCTTGCATGTAAGAACCGATCTTACGGTCACCGTATCTATGCCCGATTCCTTTATTGCTTGGGCCTCTTTTTCTCCAATTACCTGACCATCTTCAACTATTACCTTTTTCGATTTTTTGTTTGACACGGCCTTAACCACCACTCTACCCATTAAACCAGGAGACACATCTCCATCTTCATCTAGAACGGATACCGGTATTCCGTGCGAAACGCCACAATCTTCTTCTCTGACGATAACATCCTGGGCCACATCCACCAAACGACGGGTAAGATAACCTGAATCAGCGGTTCTTAAAGCGGTATCTGCCAAACCTTTTCTTGCTCCGTGAGTTGAAATAAAGTACTCCAATACCGTAAGCCCTTCACGAAAGTTAGCCTTTATTGGACGGTCAATAATATCGCCTCGCGGATTTGCAACCAAACCTCTCATTCCAGCCAACTGCCGTATCTGTTTTAAATTACCCCTGGCACCAGACTTGGCCATCATATAAATGGGGTTAAACTTGTCGAAGTTATCTTCCATGGCCTTGCTAACATCTTCAGTTGCCTTGGTCCAGACATCCACAACCTTCTGATGACGCTCCTCGTTTGTTATAAGACCTCTCCTGTATTGCCTCTCTATCTTTTCCACGGCTTCTTCGGGAGCATCTAGAATCTCCGCCTTGTTTGGTGGAACCTCGATATCATCGACACTTATGGTAAGCCCCGCCTTGGTGGAATAGTCAAAACCCAGTTTCTTTATGGAATCTAAGATTTCAGAAGTTTGAGCTCTATCATATTTATCGACACAGTCCGCAACTATATCTGTGAGACTCTTTTTGTCAATTTCATAATTTACATACGGATAATCACCCGGCAAAGCTTGATTAAATATCACCCGCCCCACAGTGGTATCTATCAACTCACCATCTTTCCTAATCTTAATCTTTGCCTGCAAGTCGATATCTCCACTACTATAAGCTAAAATAGCTTCTTCAGAACAACAGAAAACTTTACCTTCACCCATGCAGCCATCGCGGCTAGCAGTTAAATAAAAACAGCCCAAAACCATATCCTGTGTCGGTGTTGATAGCGGCCTGCCATGAGCCGGAGATAAGATATTGTTTACAGAGAGCATGAGTGTTCTCGATTCCACCTGCGCTTCAAGCGATAAAGGGACGTGAACAGCCATTTGGTCTCCATCAAAGTCAGCATTAAAGGCGGTACATACCAGTGGGTGTATTTGTATGGCTTTGCCCTCAACAAGAATTGGCTCAAACGCTTGGATACCCAACTGATGAAGCGTGGGAGCTCTATTTAAAAGCACCGGATGAGCCGTAATGGTTTCTTCTAACACATCCCAAACCACGGGCTTTGTTTTTTCTATCATCCTCTTAGCGCTTTTTATATTTTGAGCGTACCCTTTTTCAACAAGTTTCCTCATAACAAAGGGCTTAAATAATTCAAGGGCCATGGTTTTAGGCAAACCACATTGATGTAATTTTAAATCTGGACCAATTACGATAACCGACCTGCCCGAATAATCGACCCTTTTACCTAAAAGATTTTGACGAAACCGACCTTGTTTTCCTTTAAGCATATCACTAAGAGATTTTAATGGCCTGTTTCCTGGCCCCGTCACCGGCCTTGCCCTTCTGCTGTTATCAAAGAGAGCATCTACGGCCTCCTGCAACATCCTTTTCTCATTGTTCACAATTATCTCGGGTGCCCCGAGGTCCAAAAGTCTCTTTAATCGATTATTTCTATTTATAACTCTTCGGTAAAGATCATTTAAATCGGATGTGGCAAATCTTCCTCCGTCCAACTGAACCATAGGACGCAAATCCGGAGGAATGACAGGTATGGTAAATAAGATCATCCACTCTGGTTTATTGCTTGATTTCGAGAAAGCTGACATAACCTTCAAACGCTTAACAGCCCGATCGCGTTTCTGCCCCTTTGCTCCCTTAACAACAGCACGAAGCTCTTCCACTTCAGCTTCAAGATTCATACTCAATAACAAGTCATGTATCGCTTCGGCTCCCATGCCGCCATCGAAATAATCTCCATATCTGATTCTCAAATCACGATATAGTTGCTCGTCCACAATTAGTTGTTTTACTTTTAATTCTTGAAATTTCTCAAAAACATAATTTAACCAAGCTACTTTTTGACTAGCGTTTTCCTCAACCTCTTTGACAGCCTTTTTAAAATCTTCCCCTGCTTGTTTAATCTCTGCCTTGGTCAATGAGCGCTCTTTTTTGATTTCCTCATCTGAGCCCTCTTTTATTACTACTTCTTCAACAAGAGAATTTAAATATTCACTCTTTTCAACTTCCAACCTTTCAATCTCTTTTATTTTTTCATCTTTAATCTCGACGATATCATGCTCCAATTCTTCTTTAAGCATGGGTAAATCATCTTTTATCTGGCCTTCTTTAATGCCCGTAATAATATAAGAAGCAAAATAGAGTACCCTTTCAAGATCTTTGGGTGAGATGTCCAAAAGATAGCCCATCCGCGAAGGAACACCTTTGAAGTACCAAATGTGAGCAACGGGTGCAGCAAGTTCGATGTGACCCATTCTGTCCCTTCTTACTTTTGAGCGTGTAACCTCTACACCACATCTTTCGCAAACGATCCCTTTGAAACGTATCTTTTTATACTTGCCGCAATAACATTCCCAGTCCTTTGTAGGGCCAAATATTTTCTCACAAAAAAGGCCATCTTTTTCGGGTTTTAAGGTTCGATAGTTAATTGTCTCAGGTTTCTTGATTTCTCCGTTTGACCAACTTCTAATTTGCTCGGGAGAAGTAAGACTAATTTTTATCGCATCAAATTTATTGCCATCTTGTAAGCTATATATCTTTCTACCTGCTAATTGAGTTTCTTCATTCATCTTCAGATCCCTCTTCCGGCGCTCCTATTTCATTAGGATTTTCTAAAATTTCAATATCCACTTCTTCAAAACCTATCTCTTCAATGATTACATCTTCTTCTTGCTCTTCCTCGGTAAGTTTCGAAGGATGGATTAAATCCTCTTGTACCCTTGCGGACATTAACTCCAACCTTAACTCCTCTTCGATTTTTTTAACCGCATCTTCTTCTGGTTCTCTAAATTCCATTTCTTTTCCCTCTTCATAAAAAGCTTGGACATTTAGACACAAGCTCTGCATCTCTTTAACCAAAACCCTAAACGACTCGGGGATACCAGCTTCAGGGATATTCTCTCCCTTGACAATTGCCTCATAAGCCTTTACCCTGCCAGCAACATCATCGGATTTTACCGTCAAAATTTCTTGAAGAGTATTGGCTGCTCCATAAGCTTCCAACGCCCATACTTCCATTTCTCCAAATCGCTGACCACCAAACTGAGCTTTTCCTCCCAGCGGCTGCTGCGTTATCAATGAGTATGGACCGGTTGAACGGGCGTGAATCTTATCGTCAACCAAGTGTAATAATTTCATAACATATATATAGCCAACAGTTACTTCTTCGGAAAAGGGTTCGCCAGTTCGACCATCATAAAGTTTCGTCTTACCAGATGCTGGAAGACCCGCTTTAACTAAAGCTTCTTTTATCTCCTTTTCGGAAGCGCCATCGAAAACAGGGGTTTTTACAAAAATGGGTCCATCGACAGGTTTTCCATCATCGCTCCACCCAGCATTAGCTGCCCAACCGAGGTGAGTTTCCAAAATCTGTCCTAAATTCATTCTGGAAGGAACGCCCAGCGGATTAAGGATTATATCAACGGGAGTTCCGTCTTCCAAAAACGGTAAATCTTCTTCAGGAAGTATTTTTGAAATAACCCCTTTATTACCATGCCGTCCCGCAAGTTTATCCCCTTCGGATATCTTCCTTTTATGTGCAACATAAGCCCTTATCAATTTATTTACCCCAGGTGAAAGATCATCGCCGGCTTCTCGAGAGAAAATTTTAACATCGATTACAATTCCGCCCTCTCCGTGAGGAACCCTAAGGGAGGTATCCCTAACCTCTCGAGCTTTTTCTCCAAAAATGGCTCTCAATAATTTTTCTTCCGCGGTAAGTTCCGTTTCACCCTTCGGGGTCACTTTTCCAACCAGAATATCTCCCGGG
>DSBK01000031.1 GCA_011046085.1 Actinomycetota bacterium | reverse complement strand
CGAAGCAATCTCGAGACTGCCACGCTTCGCTCGCAGCGACGAAAATGGTGTCTTTGCGAGGGGTTTTTGTCCCGAAGCAATCTCGAGACTGCCACGCTTCGCTCGCAGCGACGAAATTCAACAGTCTCGATACTGGTCTGACGATAAGGCCGGGATATTTGAAGCAGATAGAGTATGGAGTATAGAGTATGGTAAAATCAACAATCTGGCCACAAGCTCCCGACTCTCAAATACCGACTATCTACCGAATGGGTGTTAATAGTGAAAAATATTGTGTTGATAGGTTTTATGGGTTCAGGCAAAAGCACGGTGGGCAAGTTATTGGCCAATAAACTGGGCCTTCGCTTTGTGGATACAGATAGACTAGTTGAGAAAAAAGTTGGCAAACGTATTAAAGAAATATTTAAGAATGAAGGCGAAGAGAAATTTCGAGCGTTTGAATCCGAAGTTATTGAAGAAGTATCTAAATATGAAAATCAAGTTATTTCCTGTGGCGGAGGCGCTGTTCTAAACCCAGATAACGTGTCAATTTTAAAGGAAAATGGGGTGCTTATATACCTAAAAGCCTCTGCCTTCATTTTGTTTGAGCGGCTTCATGGGACGGACACCCGGCCTCTCTTGAATGTTGCTAGTCCAAGGGATAAAGTTAACGAACTCTTGGCGGCTCGCCAGTCGTTATATGAAAAAGTTACCGACATTTTAATTGATACAAGTTATATTGATGTGGATGCGGTTGTTAAGAAAATCCAGGAGAAGATAGATGACCGATAGTTTGTGTGAAAAAAAAGTAAAAGTTAATCTTGGTGAAAGAAGTTATGACGTCTTAATCGGACACAGCATGTTAAACGAAGCTGGGGCGAGAATAAAATCTATTATCTCCGCGGAACGGGCATTTATTGTGAGCAATCCCATTGTTCTTAAATTATACGGCGACAAATTTTGTCATAACTTAAAATCCGCGGGATTTGATCTTACCGTTTTAGAGGTTCCTGATGGTGAAAGACACAAATCACTTGAAACGGCTAGAAAACTATACGATCGTCTGATTGAGAAGAATGCAACCCGCTTCGATGTTGTGATAGCTCTTGGCGGGGGAGTTATAGGCGATTTGTCAGGTTTCGTCGCCGCAACTTATATGAGAGGTATGCCTTTTGTGCAGGTGCCTACCACCTTGCTTGCCCAGATTGATAGCAGTGTTGGCGGTAAAGTTGCGGTTAATCACCCCAAAGCAAAAAACTTAATAGGATGTTTTTATCAACCCAAACTGGTTCTTGCTGATGTTGATGTTTTAAAGACTCTTCCCGAAAGGGAGTTAAAAGCCGGGTTGGCAGAGGCAATTAAGTGTGGTTTTTTAGACAGCGATGATTTTATTTCTTTTCTTGAGGAATACGTGGAGGAGATTCTGGCAATCAAAGAAGATGCTTTAATTGAACTCGTTAAAAGGTGCTGTGAATTTAAGGCGAGGGTCGTAGAAACCGACGAAAAGGATCTTGGCAGGCGGGCAATTTTAAATTATGGTCATACCATTGGCCACGCAATAGAGGCAGTCACAGATTATAAAAAATATCTTCACGGCGAGGCGGTGGCAATGGGGATGGTGTGTGCCGCAAGAATTGCTCATAAGTTAGGTTTAACTGAAGAAGACCTTGTAAATCGCCACAGGTATATTTTAAGACGAGCGGGACTTCCGATAAGCGCGCCACCATTTGATCCTGAAGATTTAAAGAAGCATCTTCTTCTTGACAAGAAAAAACGGGGGGGAAAATTTACCTTTGTTTTACTGCGAGGGATTGGCGAGCCCTCCATTGAAAGTGTTTCCTACGATATCATTGCGGAGTCATTGAAATTGTGCAGATAAAAATGAGCAGCTTGAAAGATAAAATAAATTTACAGTTGCTTCTCAAAGTTGGAATCGTTCTTCTATTTTTGTTTGTCTCCTTAAGCAACGGGGCGGGTTATTTTCCCGAGTCGAGATATTTT
Organism: Actinomycetota bacterium; assembly: GCA_011046085.1. Classification (GTDB taxonomy): domain Bacteria; phylum Actinomycetota; class Aquicultoria; order UBA3085; family Oleimmundimicrobiaceae; genus DSBK01. The sequence goes on along the minus strand of DSBK01000031.1, from coordinate 6,501 downwards.
TTCTACGGTATTTTAGCCATTTTAGCAGGAATATGGTTTTTTGAAGGCGGTTTCTCGGTCAAAAAAATTGACTGTTTTTTTATACTCTTCCTGTTTATAGCAGCTCTTTCCGCAAGAACCTTAAATAATTTTCATGATAGCATGGACTCTCTATTCTTGCTGTCAAGTTATTTTTTCTTTTTTTGGATTGTGAGGGAAAACTTTAAATCAAAGTGTGACGTAAATTTAATTTTTATTTTAGTAGTTTCAATAGCAACCCTTTTATCTGTTTACGGTATCTACCAGTATTTAATTGGTTTTGACGTTCTTACGACGTATGCCGCAGAGAGGGGTATATTAATTGATGTGCAATCGCGTGTGTCCGCTACGCTTATCAGCCCAAACACCCTGGCTGGCTTCCTGGCCATAGCTATTCCTTTAAATATATTTCTTATCCTTCAGGCTCCCAAAATTTGGGAAAAAGTCATATTTCTTATTACGGGTGGCATGATTGGTTGCTGTTTCTTTTTGACGTATTCAAGAGGTGGCCTTATCGCGCTCTCGGTTGCGATGTTATTTATGCTATTTTTTATTGGAAAGGAAAAAAGAATTAAACTACTGACCGTTTTTATCATTTTGGTCTTTCTTGTTTTCAGCGGTTATCTGTTGGTTCAAATTTACCGGCCTTCCTCGACAATTGTCTATTCAGGGATAACCAAAACAAGCTCAGCAAAGACAAGTTTTGATGGTCGACTTTTGCTTTGGCGGGGTTCCTTAAATATTTTTAAAGATTATCCAATATTGGGGAGCGGCATAGGGACGTTTGCCTCAATTTACCCAAAATATCAATATGGAGGGTTGTATTCGAGACACGCTCACAATACTTACCTGGAATTTTTAGCTGAAACGGGTTTTTTGGGTTTTTTATTATTTGTTTCCGTTTTGTTTTTAATTACAAGGCAGCAAATTAAGAACCTGATAAGAGCGGAGGATGCTTATTTTAAAAATCTAACAGTTGTTATTTTTGCGTCTTCAATTATTTTTCTTGTTCACAATCTCGTGGATTTTGATTGGCAGACTCCAGCCATCGGATTGACTTTTTGGATGATTACCGGTCTGGCTTTTGCAATTAGCGGCAATACTTCCGGGAGTTTGAAAAAATCCTCGTTATTAAACGGCAAGGTCCTGATCATAATAAGAAAAATTGGAGCGACATCGATTATATTTGTTGGGGTTTTAATTCTTATATTTTCGTACAAGGCGGCTCTTCTTGCTGAGCGGGCAGAGAATTTATCGCGGGATGGTAAAAAAAGTGAAGCCATCATGTTGTTAAGCGCTGCGATTAAAATTGATCCTCTTAAAGGGTTATACAGAATGAGGTGGATTGAACTTTCTCTTGAAAGCGGGACCGGGGCTATAAGCAATATTAGAAAGCAAGCTGAAAAAGCGGTTGTTCTTGAGCCGGAAAGTTCATACTATCATGCCAAGTTGGCCGAGCTTTATTTAAAAGAGAAAATGATAGACGATGCTGAAAAAGAATATAAAAAGGCAAAAGAGCTTTATCCTTTAAGTCCATACTTTCCTCTGCTGTTAGGGCAATTTTACGTCTCCCAAGGCGATTCAGGCAAAGCAATTGATGAATTTGAGGATGCGGTCTCCTTAAAAAATTATTATGATGTTTGGTATATTGAAAAACCCCTCGAAGCGATATCCAATGCCCATCTTCAACTGGGGAACATTTATGCGCAAGATGGGAAGTTGGATAAAGCTGTAATTGAGTACAAAAAAGCTTTGGAAATAAATTTTAATTTGGCGCCGGCATACTATAACTTGGGCTACGTATATCAATCTAAAAAGTTGATCGATAATGCCATACACAACTACAAAAAAACCATTGAATTACAGCCCGACTATGATCCGGCTTATTATAATTTAGGAATTTTATATGAAGAAATTGGTCAAATGGAGTTAGCTATTATACAATTTAGGAAAGCTCTTGAGCTTGAACCCGATAATAAAGCTTATGGAGAGAAACTTGATGAATTAGAGGGGGATTTGAGATGAACAAAATTTTAATAATAAATGGGCCAAATCTCAATTTATTAGGAAAAAGAGAGGTAGAGATATATGGAGAGGCCACTTTGGAAGATATAAATAACGAATTGACCGCCAAAGCAAATAAAGCTCAAGTTGAGCTTGAGTTTTTTCAATCAAATCATGAAGGCGAAATCGTTGAAAAGATACAAAAGGCCCCAGCTGAATTTCAATTTATAATAATAAACCCCGCGGCGTTTACGCATTACAGCATCGCGATAAGGGATGCTGTCGCATCGACAAAGATTCCCGTTATAGAAGTTCACCTGTCAAATATATACGCGAGAGAAAATTTTAGAACGGAGTCTGTTGTTGCTCCTGTTTGTCTAGGTCAGATTTCCGGATTTGGTCCATTAAGCTATCAAGCTGCCCTCGAAGTGGCTATAAAACTTTTGAAGAAAAATTCTTGGAGGTAAGACATCACAGGGTGCGTTTGTTAAGATTAAGAAATGAAATTTTCAAAAATGATGTTAATGCGCTTGTGGTCTGTAAACCTCAAAATGTCCGCTATTTAAGCAATTTTTCTGGTTCAACAGCCGTAATGCTAATTACCAAAGAAAACTCGTTTTTGTTGGTAGATTTTCGTTATTACAAACAGGCAAAGAACGAGGTTTTAAGCAGTTGTTGTGAGGTTCGATTATCCAGCGATTTTTTTAATGACGTTAAAATAATCCTAAACGAATTGAACTTAAATAAGGTGGGTTTCGAATCTGAATATTTGACGTTTGAACAACACAAAAGTCTTTCTAAAAAACTTCAAGGTGTTGAGTTGGCGCCGTTTTCCCATATCGTCGAGGATTTAAGAGTTGTTAAAGATGAGAATGAAATAGAAAAAATTTCGAAAGCAGCCTATATTTCAGATAAAGTTTTTGAGAATACGCTTGGGTTAATAAAACTGGGGCTAACTGAAATTGACATTGCAGCTAAAATTGAATATTCCATAAAGAAGATGGGGGCGGAAAAAACAGCATTCGATACCATTGTGGCCTCGGGTTCAAATTCGGCGATGCCCCATGCCAAGCCGACAAATAGAAAATTTGGAAAAGGAGACTTCATTAAGATCGACCTTGGTGTCATGTTTCAGGGGTACTGCTCTGATATGTCACGAACGGTTGTTTTAGGAAAAGCCGATGAAAAAAAGATTGAAATTTACAACACGGTTCTTCGAGCGCAGCAAGCCGTTTTGTGTAAAATTAAAAAAGGAATGAAATTTGCGGAAGCTGATAATTTGGCAAGAGACATTATCTCCAGCGCTGGTTATGGAGATAATTTTGGACACAACCTTGGCCATGGAGTTGGGCTTGAAATTCACGAAGCGCCTACTCTCGGCTCAAAGGGCAAGGGTTTTTTTGAAAGCGGGATGGTATTTACAATCGAGCCAGGCATTTATATCGAGGGGTTTGGAGGCGTAAGAATTGAAGACCTGGCTGTTCTTCGGGATGATAGTGTTGAGATATTGACAAAATCACCAAAGGAACTGATGGAATTATAGGGAAAAGGGGAAAGTTAAATATGAAGACATAGTTACGTGGTCATCGTTAGACCTGTCTGCCGACAGGCAGGCCAGCCAGATACTGGTCTGTATCAGATATCTGGCATAGAGATATAGTTAAAAGTAGCAGATAGCGGATGGCAGATGGCTGATAGATTTGGTAAAAATTGGAAATTGGAAATTGAAAATTGGAAATTGAAAATTTTAAAGTTTTTCGGATACCGATCTGATGAAAAACCAAAAGGAAAACAATTTTACAATTTACATTTCACAATGAGCTGCAAAGCAGCAGATGGCTAATAGTTAAGAGTGCTGGGTAATGGAGAAAGGCAGGATTAAAGATTAAGGATTCTGGAGTCATTGACGTGCCTACCGGCAGGCAGGCGGGAGTGAAATAATCTCCCGAGATTAACACGGGCTAACGCCCACGTGATGACAAGGAAAAAATGGGGTCATTGCCGTGCCTGACGGCAGGCGGGCGAGGGATTTTTGTCCCGAAGCAATCTAGAGACTGCCACGCCCTTTCCTCAGAACCTTGACAGGTTTTCGGAACAGGTCGGGCTCGCAGTGACAAAATTCAACAGTCTAATTCATTGGAGGTAGCATGATTTCGACAAATCAATTTAAAAATGGTATGACAATTGAGCTTGATGGAGAACTCTATTCGATAGTGAGTTTTCAACACGTCAAACCCGGGAAAGGCGGGGCTTTTGTTCGAACAAAGCTTAAAAACGTGAAAACGGGAGCTGCTATCGATAAAACGTTTAGGGCTGGGGAAAAAGTTGAGCAGGCTCATCTCGATGGAAGGAAAATGCAGTTTTTGTACAACGATCAGGATATGTACTATTTCATGGATTTGGCAACGTATGAACAGATGTTGCTTACAAAAGAACAGCTTAGCGATGCTGTTCGGTATTTAAAAGAAAATATGGAAATCGTTGTTTCCATATACGAGGGAAAACCAATTGGTGTTGAATTACCCATCTTTGTTGAACTGGAAGTCAAAGAGACTGAACCTGGTGTAAAAGGTGATACAGTAAGCGGTGGAAGCAAGCCCGCAACATTGGAAACCGGGGCCGTTGTCCAAGTTCCTTTATTTGTTGATCTTGGTGATGTAATAAAAGTCGACACCAGAACGGGTGACTATATAGCCAGAGTCTAATCTTTTCCAAAATCTTTGTATAAAGTATAATTAATTCTTAGCTATTTTTGGAGGGGTATTAATATGAGGGAAAAACCCATAGGCATAACGGATACAACTTTAAGAGATGCGCATCAATCTCTTTGGGCAACGAGGATGCGAACCGAAGATATGGTACCCGTCTTGGAGAAGACAGATAAGGTTGGTTATCATTCTTTGGAAGTATGGGGTGGCGCGACATTTGACGCGCCTCTTAGATTTCTTGATGAAAATCCCTGGGATAGATTAAGAACAATGAATGCCCATGTTAGAAACACTCCACTGCAGATGCTTTTACGCGGTCAAAGTTTGGTGGGTTACAGGCATTATTCTGATGAGATTGTAAAAAGGTTTGTTCATTGTGCCGTCAAGAATGGTATGAATATCTTCAGAATTTTCGATGCTCTAAATGATACAAGGAACCTAGAGGTTCCCATACAAGCGGTCAAAGAAGCTGGCGGGCACGTGCAGGCCTCCGTTTGTTACACGATAAGCCCAGTGCACACGTTGGAGCATTATGTTGAAACTGCGCTTAAGCTTGTAGAAATGGGAGCTGACTCCATATGCATTAAAGACATGGCGGCCCTTCTTTCTCCATACCGTACTTTCAAACTTGTTCAACGGTTTAAAAAGGAGATAGATATACCCATCCAACTTCATTGTCATTACATTGGCGGCATGGCGCCGATGAATTATTTGAAAGCCATTGAGGCGGGGGTTGATATAATCGATACGGCTTCTGCGCCGCTCGCTTTCGGTAATTCGCAACCGGCGGTTGAAATGCTTGTTGCCGCGTTAAAGGATACTGTTTATGACACCGGCTTGGATTTGGAACTGCTATATGAGATATCGGAATACTGGGAATCTGTTCGGGATCGCAGGCATTTCCAACGGGGAGTTACCTCACTTACCCACATGAAAGTGTTCTCTCATCAGGTTCCTGGGGGTATGGTATCAAACCTATATAGTCAACTACAAGAACAAAAGGCCCTCGATAGGTTGCCGGAGGTTTTGGATGAAATTCCCAAAGTAAGAGCCGAAGTAGGGTATCCCCCCCTTGTTACCCCTCTAAGCCAAATTGTTGGCACACAAGCTGTTTTAAACGTTCTTAGCGGAAAGAGATGGGGGGTTATTCCGGATGAAATGAAAGCTTATGTGAAAGGTTATTATGGTGCTCCTCCTGGCCCCATGTCGCATGAGATAGAAAAGAAGATTTTAGGTGACGGCAAAAGGATAACTGAGAGGCCGGGCTCTTTGCTTAAGGAAACTTTTGAAGATTATGCGAAAGAAATTGGAGACCTAGCTAAAAATGAGGAAGATGTTTTAATGTATGTCCTTTTTCCAAAAATAGCACGCGAATATTTGGAGCGTCATCAGGAGGGCGTAGAGAAAACTGTTTTTTTGACCAGCAGAGAAATTCAAGCTGTCAAGGAGGATGAATATATGGATTTAGAACAGATCAAAGAATTGCTGAAGGTGTTTGAACAAAGCGGTGTGGGCGAATTATCTGTCGAAGAGGATGGAGTAAAAATTAATTTACGAAAAGACATGGGTTCTTCTGTAATTTCTACTGCAACTCAAGGTGAGGTTGTTTCTGAATCCGTGAAATTAATGAGTGATGCCGAGTTGAAGGCCGCGAAAAAAGAATATCCCGATAACTGGAAAGAAATTAAAGCCCCAATGGTTGGCACTCTCTACAGAGCGCCTTCTCCAGATGCCGATTTTTTTGTGGAAGTTGGTGATAAAGTAAGCAAGG
>DSBK01000076.1 GCA_011046085.1 Actinomycetota bacterium | reverse complement strand
TGATATATTACGTGCGATTGTTTTTTCCATTTAACCATACCTTTTATTATACCAAACCTTTATGGCATAGCCTTTTTTCCATTACCACCTCCCAAGGAGGTGGTTTTCTAAGTTGTTAATAAACTTAAAGGCTTTCTATCTTAGCATTCATCTTCTTTTTTAAATCCTCAAAACTTACACCGTCCGGAGATTTTCCCTTCTATCATCAAATCGTTGGTGTAACTTCTTCGTGTTTTTCTGGCACGGTTTCTTCCAGTTCTTCCTTTTTGGTGCCAACGCGAACTACAGATTTTTTCGGCTTGTAGTGACTAAAAAATTTATCTTTTTTTATGATTTCTCCATTTCTTGTTATGGTCCTATATACGGTCACATCAAAACCATTAATTCCCTGTTCTTCAACAACTTGTTCACCCACAAGCAAGGTCGGATCATCAACATATTCAATCGAATACGGTTTCGCGTTTGTAAATTGAGAAGTTTTATAGGAAACCTTGACCCCAAAATCGGTACTGTAAAACGAAACAGACACGGAGCTACTGGTGTAATAAGTCTTAATTAATATATGGGCCGAAGTGTCATTGCGAAATTTAAAATCGGCGCCTCCGTAAGATACAGTGGCATCTCTACCGGTGGGATATTTGCTTATATAAAAACTGTGGTTGCTTCTTTTAACAATCGGATAGCCACCAAAAAAAGCCGTATTGAATATGGTCGTGCCTACCTGGCAAACTCCCCCGCCCACCGTGGAAACAAGCTCGCCATTTACTATCGTAGGAGCCTCCATATATCCTTTTTTTGCTGTTCTTGGCCCTACCGCTTCATTAAAAGAAAAAACCTCGCCCGGAGCAACCATAACACCCTCTAATGCTTTGGCAAGTAGGTGAATATTATTTACGCGAGGGATATTGCTTGGGCTATAGCGTGTTGTAAAAACGCTCACCCTTTCTTTGATTCCCATTGCTTGTGCTTCTTCTGTGGTTAAATCCGGGGCAACCGTCCTCGTTTTTAAGATTACTTCACGAGGAAAGTTATTCTTAATAACCTTCTCAGTTTCACGAAAAGCCGCGGCCGTATCTATCTCGCTTCCGTCTATGCTGGGAATAATTTTTACTTTCGCGCCGGACACTTCAAATTTTGCATCTTGCGCCTCATTGCCAATATCTTTTGTAAGTTCCTTTATATAAGCCTCCGTTTTTTTCTTATCCAACGTTGCTTCAAGAAAAAACTTAGTTTTACCTTCAATAGATTTTTCAACCTTGCTGAAAGCAACAAGTTCACCAATTTTTTCAGGCTCAATCTCCCAAAGCAAGTCCGAGTATTTTAAGAACAGAGAGGATTTAAGCATGGAGACAACATCTTTTTGAGCTTTTTTGATACCCTCTTCAGTAATAGTTGCAGGTAAAATTGTCATAGGAAGGTCAAATGTCCGATTCTTAAAAGAAATAACCGCATCTCTGATTTTAGAAAATAAATCCGTTTTCTTAACCTTCATACCGACTTGATTTTTTATGACTTCAACATCTATACCATCGATCTTTAAACTTGCGTCCTGTGAATCTATATCAACTTCGGCCGCAACATCATCAATAAATTTATTTAAAAGCTTGCTGTTGGTGTAAAAGATAAGCGGTGAATCAACTGAATGAAACCAGCTTAAAAATCTGATTTTTAGACGATAACCAAAACTACCTCTTCTTCCCACCTCATAGGCTCGTTCAATACTTTTAGAAGCATTTATTTTAGTTTCGATTTCAAAAGGCATCAATTCCCATTTTTTATCTTCGTATTGAATAATAACCGGTTTGTCGAGAACTGAGTTTAAGGTCTCAGAAACTTTTTTTTCAGCTTCAGATGGAGTTAGGTGACCAATGGGAATATTGTTTATTTCTACACCATGATGAATCCTGCCATAATGAATAACCTCATCCGCCAAAACAGGCGAGGTAACAAGGATTACCATTCCAAGAATGGATATGACCAAAGCTTTTCTGTCAAGCTTAAATAAGTTTTTAATTTTAAATGACTTTATCTTTTTTAATAAATCCATGCGCAATTAGACTAGACCGCCGGTACTCCTATGTTTTTTATTTCTGTAACATTAAAGGTGACTCCCTCATATGAAGTTAAAGTATACTGGATACCTCCCAATAACCCAACGGCTTCAGAAAGAGTCTTCGGATCACCAATTGTTTTTATAACATAAGGGGGTTCAACTTTTACGCCACCGACGACCACTCGTCCCTCGGAATCATTTGTAAAGCTTGTCATCGCAGCAACACGTACCCCGTTTATTGAAATCGCCTCAGCTCCACCAGCTTTAAGCTCATTAGCTATATCCCATAAATTATAACAGTCCAAAAATTTGTGCTCATCGCCTATTACCACTTGAACACCTTCTCCCTCAATGCCGACTAAGCCAGCAAACATCTTTAAATTTTCGAGATTTTGAGCGGCTTCATTTAAAATAAACCATTGATCTTCGGCTGTCCCCTGATATTTTACGAGCCGTAACTCTAAATCTCTTTCTTCTTTTTGTAATGCCCTTACCTCTATATCTAAATCCCTTATTATTTCGCCTAAATCCTGTTTGGTTTCTTCTTGCAATTTTTTGGAAATACTTTTTTGTACCTGAAGTTGAGTTACTAAAAGCATTCCGATGACCACACAAACAATCGCGATGGCTATCTGCATCCTTCTTCGTTGTAATTGATCATAAACATTGTGAATATGAAAGATGTCTTTTTTCATCATTACTCCCAATGTCTGCTTTTAAAAATGTGGCGCCTGATCCTAGCAATGTTTTGAAACAAGCGAACGCCAAAAGCAACGATAGCGGCATAATAGAGAGGCTCGACACCCAAACGATCCCCAATATAAACAATAAAGGCTGCAAGAATTGTATTGCTAAAAAATCCCGAAATAAAGAGCTTGTCATTGAATTCTTTTTCTAAACTGGCCCTAATTCCACCAAAAGCGCTATCCAGGGCGGCCAATGTAGCCACCCCTAAGTACTTAACATAGGCAAGAGGAATGGGGATCTTTAAAATTAAGCCGAGAGCTATTCCTATTAGCAAACCAAACAATGGCAATATTATCGTCATTATCGTTGTTCCTTTACCGCTCTGGCATACTCAAGCTGTATTCTTCCTTTGTAAGAAGCAAGTGTTAATTCGGACAATTTGTTAACCTGTACCACAAGGCCAAAGGCCTTTGCGAGTCCCCCTGAAAGCTGGGAAAATCCCTCATCTTCCCGAAGCGTATTAAACAATCTATCGGGATTTCCAATTGCTCTAATTTTATATGGCGATGTAAGCCGGGTTGAGTTCACCATGATAGTATTTCCAGCACACCTTATAGCGCTGGTCGAAACAAGTCTTTGACCATTTATATCTATCCCTTTTGCTCCACCATTTATTAACGCATTAACAGCTACATGTAAATCATAATCATGAATTATATAATTATTTGGATTTTCTAACTCCGGAAACTGGGTGCTATCTGCGAGAACAACCTCGACACCGGAACCTTTCAAAGACGTAAGCCCCGCTGCCTCTTTCAATTCTTCACTCTCTTGAGTAAAAGATACAAGCACACCCTCGTTTGCCGCCGCTTGTTTCTCGTAATTCTCCACTTCCGCCCTCAGCTTAGACAATTTATCTTTTAAGTGTTCGCGCTCACTTTCTAAATCCTTCACCGAATTCATAAGATCCTCTTTTCTGGATTCAACTTCAGGTTTCATAACCCTCTGTTGTGAATAGAAAGAAGTAGAAAGCAACAAACCTAAAATCATAAATCCAATTACAAACGAAATACTCCTGTTGGTTGTTCCCATAATTTTACCTGCAAGCAATTTAACTTTTTTTAATAAATAAGTATAACCAATGAAAACACTCTTGTAAAAGGCAAAATACTTTATTTGGGCTGGAATGAAACCTTAGCCAAGAAGAGTATTCGCATAATTCTTGAGACTTTTAAAGGTTTCTTCGGAGCGACTCTCGACATAGACCCTAACCAAGGGCTCGGTTCCCGATGGCCTAACTAAAATCCAACTACCATCTTCCAATAAAAACTTTACACCATCTTTTGTTAAAATTTCAGCAATCTTATGCCCGCATATTAAAGACGGTGGATTATCTTTCAAATTGCTTAGCAGTTTTTCTTTCTTGTCATAAGGGTAGTTAACATCTAGGCGCTGACTGTAAAAACAACCATATTTTGAGTAAATTTCATCAATTAAATTCGACAGTGATAACCCTTTTTTAGCAACGGCTTCAACAAATAACAGGTTGGCAAGTAAACCATCTTTTTCGGGAATGTGACCCAAAACACTTAATCCCCCGCTCTCTTCCCCTCCTATAACCACCGGTTCCCGCAACATTATCTGTCCAATATGTTTGAAACCAACAGGCGTTTCTTCAATCTTTGCTCCATGTTTTGCGGCAATCTCATCTAATAAGTGAGTGGTTGCTATGGTTCTAACAACTTTTCCTTTTAACTTGCGATCCTCCAGTAAATATAAGCACAAAATCGCAAGAGCTTGGTTTGAGGTTAAAAATTGTCCTTTATCGTCCATGATGCCAAACCTGTCTGCATCTCCATCAAGCGCTAATCCCAGATCCGCCGCTTTTTCTAAAACCAACGAACGAAGCTCAGATAAATTTTCAGAAGACGGTTCGGGCAAACTTCCGCCGAAAAGAACGTCGCGAAAGTCGTGTATCGGATAAACGTCGCAACCCGCTTCTTCCAATAACCTCTTCATCACATCTTGACCTGAGCCATACATGGGATCAAAAGCTATTTTAAGCCTTGCTTTACGTATTGCATCGAAATTGACTAAGCTCTTTATGTGTTCCAAATATTCATCTACAGGGTCCACGATATTCAGCAACTCACTATCTAAAATTTCAGCGGAAGAAACCTGTCCACCTTCAAAAATTGCATTTATTTCCTTCTCTATCTGCGAAGTTATCTCCGGAGTGGCAGGGCCGGCATATTCCGGTATAAATTTAATGCCATTGTATTTTGGAGGATTATGACTTGCGGTTAGCATAATCGCGCCTACCGCATCGTAAATCTTTATCGAATAAGCGGTTACGGGAGTTGGCATCGCTTTTTTCATTAAAAAAACGGGAATTTTGTTCCCGATTAAAACGGAGGCGCAAACTTGAGCAAAATCTTCGGCACAAAACCGGGTGTCATATCCAATAACCACACCTTTCTTGCGCTCACCAGAATCACGAAGATAATTCGCTATCGCTTGAACAACTATCTTTACATTTTTGAAGATAAAGCCATCACACATAATGGCTCTCCAGCCATCTGTGCCAAACTTAATTGCATCCCCCATATCATCTCCTATTCTTCAGAAACTATCTGACTTATTGTGTCCATAAATTTATCCACCTGAGACTGGGCTTCCTCATCGGAATTCGCTTCAGAATATACTTTGCAGACAGGTTCTTCGGGGTCAGGGATCACAAGCACCCAATTGTTATCCTTAAAAATCTTAATCCCATCAGTTAAATCAACTTGCGTTTCGTCCGTCTTTTCTAACAGCGTGCGCATAACCAAACCTTTGTTCTCCCACGCGCAAAAGATATTCTTTTGCGCAAGATGAAATTCAGGCAACTTGTCAACCAATTCAGAGATGGGAGACTTGGCTTTTGCCAAGCACTCCAGCAATAGACAGAGACTTTGCATTGCATCATATGCAGGAAGAAATCGCGGAAAGATAAGGCGGCCGCCTTGCGCCCCCGCAAAGACAACATCTTTTCTCAAGGAGGTGGTCATTAAGTCGGTCGCGCTTAATTTTGTCCGCAGGATTTTCCGCCCATATTTTTTTGCAATCGTTTCCGCGGCAGAAGGAACCGTTACAGGAACCGCAATTTTTCCTTTTGGTCCAAACCGAAAGATTAAATCGATAAATAAAAGCAACAACAAATCGTAAGAGACTCGCTGGCCTCTGTCGTCAACTAAAATCAATCTCTCGCACGTCGAATCTATTAAAACACCGAAGTCTGCCTTAAATGTCTTAACTGTTCTCCCAAGTTGCTCAAGATTATGTTCAAACTCCCTAATGGTTATGGTGGATTTATCTTCATCCGTATATGCATTTAGAGAAATTACCTCACATCCTAATTTGCCAATTAACTGCGGCAAAACAAGGGCAGAATTTCCATATGCATAATCAACGATTATCCTAAACTTCTTTTTTCGTATCTCGGCGTTGGCCGTTTTTTTCAATAGGGCATCAGCATAGTACTCATAAGAAAGTGTCGGGAATGATGTTTCGCCCACTTCGTTGTGGAATGCCCGTCTGAAATCCTCACGATAATAACCCCTTTCAATTTTACGCTGTTCCGCCTCGGAAAGATTTATTCCATTTGTGTCAAAGAAGCTAATCTCTATCACCTGCGGGTCAAAAGGCGAAACTTGAATATGGATCCCGCCCGAACAACGGGTAGCGCGAATCGTAAATCGGTTTATCGGGGTTGGAGCCATTCGCAAATCCCTGCAATGAATGCCCGCGGAGCCGAGACCGGCGACTACCGCCCTTTTAATCATGCGAGAGGCACGATTTGAATCCCTACTAACGGCCACATGAGAACCTTTTTTTAACGAAGTGCCATAAGCCATGGCCAAACGTGCGGCCATGTCGGGAGTAACATCAATGTTTATAATACCGGAAACTCCACTTCGGCCAAAGAGGGTTCGCGTTCCCTTCGATTCCCAAATAATGCTTCGGTTGATGATAGCTCCACCGTCGATAACTTTAAATGGATAGACTTTTACGTTATTATTAATTACCGCACTATCTCCAACTCGGCAATCATCGCCCAAAACAACACCTTGCCCTAGTTGAGCTGAGTTTTTTATATCACAATTTTTACCCACCACAGAACCATATAAAGTAACATTTGAGCCAATATATGAGTTTTCACCAATTATGGTCCGATGTATCTTGGCGTTTCCTCTAACTATGACATTGCTTCCAATAACCGAATACTTTCCAATGACGGTTCCCGCCTCAATTTTTGAGTCATGCCCTATTATCGCCGGACCCTGTATTTCAGCATCGGGATCAATCACAGCGCCTTCATTAATCCATATATTATCTTCCATCTTTATCCCCGGTACATTTATGTCCACCTTTCCATCCAATATATCTCTATGCGCCTGCACGTACTGTTCAATATCTCCAACATCACACCAATATCCATCCGCTATGTAGCCATAAATTGGAAAACCGCTTTTTAAAAGGAAGGGAAATAATTCCTTGCTGAAATCAAAAGGTTTATCTTTGGGAATATATTTAAATACCTCGGGCTCTAAAATATAGATACCTGTATTAATGGTATCGCTAAACACTTCTCCCCACGATGGTTTCTCTAAGAACTTCTCAACGCGTCCTTTCTTGTCCGTAATTACAATCCCGAATTCTAATGGGTTTTCTACTCTTTTTAAAGTGATCGTGACCATAGCTTTATTCTTTTTATGAAAATTCACCACTTCGGCAAGATTGATGTCGGTTAAAGCATCCCCGCTTATCACGACAAAAGTATCATCCAAATACTCCTCCGCGTTCTTTACAGAGCCCGCCGTCCCAAGGGGAGCTTCTTCTATCGCATAGCTCAAATTTACGCCTAATTCTTCACCATCAGCAAAATAACTTTTTATAACCCTTGGTAAATATTGAAGTGTTGCTACAATGTCTTTAATATTGTGTTTCTTCAGATGTTCAATTATAAACTCAATAATCGGCTTATTTACTATGGGCACCATTGGTTTCGGCTGATTGCTTGTAATGGGCCTGAGTCTCGTTCCTTCTCCACCTGCCATGACCACCGCTTTCAAAAGATCATCCCCCCTTCACACTTCAATATAAAAAATGCTTTCCGCACGTAATCTCCAAAAGAGATAAGATATAATAAAAAACCGAGGTAAAAGAGCCAAAGACCAAAACTTACCCCAGCTATCAATAAAATTATTGATACCATCAAAATTGCAGTTGCAGTTTTACCCAAGTAAGTTACTGAGATTTCCTTGTAGCGCAAACGCATATACTGAAATCCAATCATCACAAATAAATCTCTTGCAGTAATTATCATAACAACAAACAAGGGCAGTTGATTTTTTATTGCTAAGATTATCAATGCGGTCATAATAAGCAAACGGTCTGCCAGGGGATCCATGTGTTTTCCAAAGCTAGTTACAGAAGAAGAAGACCTCGCCACATAACCATCAAGCCAATCCGTGAGCGCCGCCATTCCAAATAAGCACAAAGCCACCGTGTTATAACCAAAAAATACGAAATATGCGAAGAAGGGGATTAATATTAATCTCAAAATCGTCAACATATTTGGCAAACCCAAAACATCACCACCATCGTTTTAATTTGAAATAAGTAAACCACCACCCCCAAAGGAGGTGGCTTTGATAATCAACCTAAAAGGTAAATTCCTGCTGCTGGCTTTCCTCTTGTTTTTCTTTCTGTTCTTGATGCTGTATATATTTTTTAATCTTTT
>DSBK01000058.1 GCA_011046085.1 Actinomycetota bacterium | reverse complement strand
TGTTCAAAAACTTAATGGCACCACAGACACTGTAGCAAACTATAAATTAAGTGGTAACCTTAGTTACGGTAACAATACCGAGACCCAAAACCAGTTTTGTGCAGATTGTCATAACTTAAACTTTTACACTACAACTCAGCATAAAACACACATTATGACCGACAATCTTTATACACAATATCTTGGTAAATCTCAAATTTCGGTTCAGACTGCATGGGAAAGCTCAAGAAATTGCCGCAGATGTCACAGAGGTGGTTTAAGCGGCGGTGCTGTTAGCACTGATTACACCAGCAATGGAGCATTTGATACTTACGCAACTACTTACGAGGGCGCAACGGGTTGGGATAATTCCTTCCCACATTTGACTAAGGGTAAGTACTTCTTAAAAGATGCTTACACAAGCACTGGTCTTGATAGCGTATGCTTCGATTGTCATCGAGATCCTGCTAATCCTACTACTGTGGGTGTTGGTTTAACTTACTAAAAACCGATTAGTCAAAAAGTGCCTCCCGTTTCGGGGGGCACTTTTTTAGTGCTCTAAACCACTGATATGCTTAGTCTGCCTGCCGATTGGCATGGCCTCCCTATATTCTGCTCTCTCATTGCGAAACTTTATTTCCCTTCATTTTCTTGCTCGTCCAAGAATTTATTTCTTTTTGTGGGTTGCTCTAAGACTCTGGTTTGCCTCCCTATTCATTCGACTCTTACAGTGCGAAAAAACTTCTTTTTTTTGTGGATTACTCTCAGCTCTTGATTCCTGGTACAGGGCTGTGCCGAGCGTTTCTCCTCCTCACTTCACTCTTCGGCGGTGACCTGCCTGGTACAGGTCCGTGATGGGCAGAACTCCCCCCGATAAATCGGGGCTCAAACAGCTTCGGTCGAAACCCCGCCTCATCGATTGCTCGTTAGCGCTCTCATATGTCGCTTACGAGCAACCCGCCTGGGTTTAAAAGACCCTAAAGACTAGCTTCGGCTTATTCCTGAACGAGGAGCATTTTGTAATGAACTCAAATTAAAATACTGATTTTTGTGAGCCAGATACCTGATACAGGCCTGTACCAGGCTGGTCTTGCGATTATCAAAATGTCCGAGCAGGCCTATTTCTCCCTGCCTGCCGGTAGGCAGGGTGCCGCAACTGTTCGAGTCTCATTCACTTAACGGTCGTCTGCACGGTCACTTTATGAGCAACCCACCCGGGGTTTTTAAAAAGCTAATAACTTTTGACTAGCGAAACGGCTGACTTTTGACTGATTTACTTGCCTATTTCTCCGCCTAAAAATGACCCTTCATTTATCCCCCTCACTTCCCCAGGGCCTAAGGGCAGGGTCATCCTGGAATGAAGTGAAGGATGATATGGCAAATAGCTGATAGTGTAGAGACTGTTGAATTTTGTCATTGCGAGTGACCAAAGGGAGGGTGGCCCGCATCGGGGACAGGGCTTCGTCTTGTCGTTAGACCTGGCACAGCCCTGTACCAGGTACCAGGCAATGACGCGAAAAAGTGCTTATTTAGCTATTATTCAACAGTCTGGTGTATGGCTGATAGCAGAATTCTCCTTACACCCCCCTCCCTTGACGGGAGGGGTTGGGGGAGGATGAAGATGATGGAGTTTTGCTTTTAACATTTTATATTTTCATTCAATCATTTCTTTTCTAGAACGATAAGCTTAAGCTATAATAAACACCAGAAAATGATGAGGAGAGTTTATTTTGGAAAATCCTGAAACAAGCAAAGGCCATAAATTAGACGCACAAAATAAAGTGAATTTTGCGATAGACAATACTCAATTTTATTTATTAGTTTTCTTTGCTTTTGTAAGTCCCCTTGCTTGGAGCAAATCGGTGGTTAATGGTTATTTTTTTACCAAGCTATTGATTTTATATTGGGTAGTTATTCTTCTCTTTGCCTCGTTTTTGTTTAAGCTTATTTTTGGTAAAATTTATTTCAAGCGAACTTACTTAGATATCCCCATAATTTTATTTGCAATTTTATTTCTTATCTCCACGTTAAATTCCATTCATCTTCCAACCAGCGTATTCGGCCGTTATAATTACGGCGAGGGAATTTTTGTGTTTGCTAGTTATTTGATCCTGTTTTTTGCTGCCGCGAATGTTGGTTGGACACCAAAAAAGGTTAGGTTTTTAAGTTCCGCCTTTGTTTTGTCAGCTTTAATTGTTTCTCTTCTTGGAGTGGCGGAGTTTTTTGGATATGGCAAACTTTCGGGGGGCGCCATGGGCTCGTTTGGTAGCCGGATAAGCTCAACTCTTGGAAATCCTGTTTTTCTAGGGGCTTTTCTTGCCATGGTTTTACCGATTGTGTTTGTTAAGTATCTAGAGTCTAAAGATCTTCGTAATTTTTCTTTTTTTGGTGGAACATTGCTCCTGACACTGGTTGTTCTCGCCATGAGTTTAAGCTTGGCCGGTTGGCTTGCCGCGATGATTGGTGTCATTATTTTCTTCCTTCTTTCGGGCAAGGATTATCTTAGGCAAAAAAAAGGTTTGCTCATCGTGTTGCTTCTCGTTGTGATGGGGTTACTTCTTGTTGGGAACGCTATTTTGTCTCACAGAGGGGAGTCTGCCGTACAGAGGGTTACGACTATTTTAACGGGGCAAGGAACGATGTCCACGCGCATGGAAAACTGGAAAAGCGCCATTATTATAATTGGAAAACGTCCGATTTTTGGTTGGGGACCAGCAACATATCGAATTCCGATGAATACATACATGACTCTGGGAAAGATTCGGCTTGAAGCAAGGGCTGTTGACGCGGATGCTCACAATGTTTTGTTAAATACCGCTGCCACTCTTGGTTTGCCCGCCTTTCTTGTGTTGCTTTTTATGTTTGGAATTTTTGTTTGGCGTGGAATTCTAATCGTAAAGAAAAGTGAACCTGATATAAAACCGATGACGGTAGTCCTCTTTGCTGCAGCGGTTGGTTATATGGCATTCTGGCAACTTAATCCCAGCAGTGTGACCACGACCCCCTTCTGGTGGTTGCTTGCAGGTGTAGTTATGGGTCAAAGACCCGTCTCTGAACATAGTTTAAATATCAAGGTGCCATCCATTTTCAAATTTTTGCTCGGTTTTTTAATTGTTCTTGTCACCGTATTTGGTTTATATCAAGCCTTGCGTCCATTTTTAGCCGACATGTATTATCGAAGCGGGGTATTAAAGTCGATGTTTCAAAGAGATGAAGTTACGGCAGATGGTTCATTTCAAAGAGCTATAAAATATGCTCCCTATGAGAAAACCTATTATTTGATGGCTGGTGATAACTGGTCAAAGCGCTATGATGGAACAAAAGTTGAGGAAGATTTCAACAAAGCAATTAAAGAATATAAAAGAATATTGAAAATCAATGATGTTGAACCAGAGGCCTATATCCATATGAGCAACGCTTACATGTCTTTAAAGACTAAAGATGGTTATCAGCATGCCGTAAAATATTTAGTAAAAGTTGTAGAAATCATGCCTTACCACGCTACCGCTCACGATGCTAAGGGAGATTCCCACTGGGAGCTGGGCGAATTTAAGGAAGCGTTGTTAGAGTATCAAGAAGCAGCTAAAATTGAGCCAAACACGGCTCCGTTCCAATTTAAAATCGGCAGATGTTATGAAGGACTCGGTCAGAAAGAGAAGGCCTTAGAGGCTTATGAAGCCGCTTATGTTTTGGACAATAAATTTACTGAAGCTCTGGAAGCAATTAAAAGGCTTAATGAGGAAAGTTAGCGTGTAGAGTCATTACATTCCCCCATCCTTACTTTCCACTTTTAATTCTCCATTTTTTCATAAGAACAGACGCAGCCCTGTACCAGGTATCTGGCATTTACTTATCAGCCATCTGCTATTTGCTAAGAGAGCTTGACACCTGTAAAATGTAATCCGCCTATGAAAGCAAAAAAATCACCGGCAAAAACAATAACTTTCGGTGTTATCGTCTTAGTTTTGATTGTCTTAACAATTCTACTCACAGCTATAAATCCATTTGCCGACATCTCTCAAACACTTTTTTGCAAATCATGTCATATTATGAGGTGCGAAATTGACTCCTTAAAAAACTCCCGCCATAAAGATGTGCTTTGTTTATCATGCCACAGCAAGCCGGGGGCCTTAGGATTTATCGCTGAAACATTAGAAGGAATGCAAAACGGGATAGCCTACTTTTTTAAAAGTTACGAAGAACCTATCGTCGCAACAGTAACAAACGAGTCCTGCCTTACATGTCATAAAGAGATACAAGAGGGTTTACATATAAATAACGCCATTCGGGTGAGTCATAAAGAGTTCTTAAGTGTTGGCTATAAATGCGCGGATTGCCACAATACAGTAGCCCATGGAGATTCCATCGCTCAACCAAATCTACCCCACATGGATAAATGTACCGGCTGTCACAACAATGAAGATGCTCCGACCACCTGCAGTATTTGTCACGTAAAGCGAATGAAGCGGGAGATTAGAGCACTGGGTCCTTGGGCAATAACTCACGGTCCCACCTGGGAAAGAACACACGGAATGGGAAACTTAACAACCTGTATCATATGCCATGAAACTGAAAAATGCGCAAAGTGTCACACTGAGATGCCGCATCCTGAAAGCTGGCCTTATGTTCATGGAGAAAAAGCCAAAAGTGTAACCAAAGAAGATAAGTGCGCCGGTTGTCATGTCGAAAGTTTCTGTGATGATTGTCATAGAGTTGAGATGCCGCATCCACAAAAATTTCTCCCCGAGCATCCAGACATAGTAAAAAAAGATGGGGATAAGATATGTTACAACTGCCATATAAAGGGAGATTGCAAATTATGCCACGAAAAACACATACATCCGGGGCTTACCCCTTCAGAAATTGAGAGGTAAAATGGGAGCGAAATTAATGGAGTTGTTCACAAAAGAAAAGTTGTTTGAAATACTAACTAATCTAGAAACCCACCCTCAAGAAGCCGCTGTGCTCTTGGGCATACTTATAATCATAATTTTCATACTGTTAATCTTGATCGGGATAATGGCGGTAAAGCCTCATTCAAAAGATATACAGAAAATAAAGAAAGAGAAAGAAATAAAGAAGAGACACAAAAAAGAGCGTTTTTTAATAGGCGCTGAGATCTTTACAGCAATCATTCTTTTAATCACAACACCAGCGCTTATTTACACTTCAACTCCAACTTTTTGTAACACCTGCCACACCATGCAAAACCATTATAAAGCATGGGGAAAGTCCAAACATAAAAATGTCGGTTGTGTGGCATGCCATCAAAAACCAGGCTTGATGGGGTTCACTATTGAAAAAGTTAATACCCTTAGAATGGTCATAAAATTTGTTGCTGGTTCTTATAAGAATCCTATCTTGGGCGAGGTAGATAACGACTCTTGCAACCGTTGCCATAAAAACATGGTGAAAAAGTCACTTGTAAGCCGCACGATCAAAGTAAGCCACAAAGAATTTTTAGAAAAAGGGGCAAAATGCACCGGATGTCACAATACGGTAGCTCATGAAAAGGCGATCCTTCAGCCAAAGTATCCTGGCATGGATTATTGCGTCACCTGCCACAACGATAAGGAGGTAACCAGCAAATGTGAATTGTGCCACGTAGAAGACATCGGTAAAAGACCCAGAGAAGTTATGGATTACCCCAAAGTTCACATGGATAAAAATATCAGGTGCAATGGATGTCATGATACAAAAACATGTAACAAGTGTCATGGAGTAGAGATGCCTCATCCGGCAAACTTTGCATCCCCGTGGCAACACGCAAAATTGGCGGCTTTTGATAAGCAAAAAATCTGCTTAAAATGTCATGATTTAGATTTTTGCAACCAATGTCATATGTTTCCAGGCCATCAATACGAATTTAAATCTACACACGGCACCGGAGGAAGAACCGAAGAAGGATGCACTGGTTGCCACCGAACCGAGAAATTTTGTAGTTTGTGTCACTGAAAATAAGCTGATGGCAGATAATTAAGGGTATGGGGTAATGGGGAACGGGTAAGGTCAAAAGGTGTACAGGTTAAGGGCTTATCGGACAGTTGATGGTTAAAATGAACAATGGACAATGAACCCAATGAACCAAAAACTCCCAACCAACGGCCAATTAGTGGCTAAGTTTATTCCATTTTGATAGTATATCATTAATTGTTGGTAACTTAATTTAAGGGTGAAAGATGATAGTTTTAGAAAAAATTAAGAGTTTTATTAAAGTTAGATGGAAATCGATCTCCATAATTGTTCTTATTGCCCTTCTTTTAGCGGTTCTTTTAGCGCTTATAATATATTATTATGGTTTTCAGAATTCGGGACAAGATTTAAAAAATGGTCCTATGAAATATTTGTTCAGTGTAGGAGAAGGAGAAGGAGAGTGTTCATTAAAAGGACCTCTAGCTGCAGCGATTTCTGAGAGCAAGATATATGTCGCGGACAGTGTGAATGGAAAAGTTAAAGTTTTTACCTCCAAGGGGAGTTTTTTGTTCTCTTTTGCTGTTCCCTCTGATCAATCTGTTGCTTATCTTGCGGGAATTATGGTTGGTCCCGATAGAAACATTTATGTATCCGAAGTTAAAAGTCAGCGGCTTATGGTCTTTGATTCTAGGGGTAAATATCTATATGATTTTCCCAAGAAACGTAAAGTAATTATAAAACCCATCGCTCTTTTTTATTTGAATCAAAAATTTTACGTGACGGATGTCGGCGATCACACCGTAAAAGTATTCGATCTTAGCGGAAATCTTTTAAAGAAAATTGGAAAAGGCGGGAACGGGATTGGAGAGTTTTCTTATCCTAATGGGGTTGCGGTGGACAAAGATGGGAAAATTTATGTTTCCGACTCAAACAACAGCAGGATTCAAGTGTTTGATGCCAACGGTAAATTTATATTTAAAATAGGCGGTCAAAGTTCGTCAAAAAAGATATTGCATCTGCCGAGAGGAATTATCGTTGATAGTTTAAGTAGAATTCACGTTGCTGACCCCTTCGCTCACGAGGTTCTTGTTTTTGATAAGGAAGGCAAGCATCTTTTTTCATACGGACAGGAAGAAAATATATTGGTGGCGCCAAATGGCATAACGTTTGGACCCGAGGATAAAAACATTTATGTAACCGATCGCATTAACAACACCGTAAAGGTTTGGACTTACTAGATCGTGTCTATTGGCAGGTAGGTATTGAAAAAATGACCCGTTCATGTTATATTTTTTAAGGCGCCAAATGTTTGGCGCTTAATTTTTTTGAAACAAGTTAAAAAAAATCACATACTATATTTAAATATTTGGAGCTTGTTCTAAAGCTTGATATAATAATCGTTGCCTGAATTCCGCCCAAAAATATTCAGGATATTTGCCCTGAAAGATGGAGTGCCTAGTACAGGAGCTGTGCTTATGCGTCCAAAATATGCCGCCGTGTCTGCCGACAGGCAGGCGTTTGTGGAAGCGCAAGCGGGGGAATTTTTGGTTAAAATTGCCTTGATTTTTTTGGTTGCCCTCGTAATGGTGGGGGCAATAGTTAATTCTGCCTTTGCCTTGTCGTCTGCTCCGGCAAATTTAGTTGCGGAACCATCCATCTCGCCCGAGATTGATTTAAATTGGGATGCTCCAACGACAGGGACACCCAACCTTTATCGTATTTATCGTAATCTCACCTCGATTACCGCTGAAAATAGGTCATCTTCCAACGTTTTGGCTGAAATAAATGGTTCGATTACTTCTTATACTGATGGCTCCGGCATAGTGGGTGAGACCTATTGGTATGCTGTGGCTGCCATCGATGATGATGGCGAAGGTCCTATTTCAAACAGCGATGACGCTACCGTAGCGGGCAAAGAAAACCCTCATGGTAGCTACATGAGTGCCTCAAACCTTTGTAAGGATTGTCATGATATTCATAACTCCGTTGGTTCAATAGTTTGTTTTCGTCGAACTTCCGAAAAAGAAGTGTGCTATACATGTCACGATGGAACTGGCAGCGATTACAATGTTCGCACCGGCGAGGGAGGTTTTGGGGAACTAGCTTTGGGCGAAACCATGAAGCTTTCTTACCATCCTGTTCCCAACACCAATCTTGAATTGGAATCTCCCATCAACCCAATGAGATGTTGTGATTGCCACACCCCTCACTTAAACCCCACAGAAAGGCCAAGATTGCTGATAGCAGGAGGATTTAATGGTGGAGATGAATTTTGCGGTTATTGTCATGGCGCCGAGACCAATTGGAAGGGGATAAATTTAATAGGAGGCGACCATTTAAGTTACATAGGAGAGCCGCACGGACATAATTTAACTACCGCTTCTTATACACCATCTCAAGCTGCCACCAAAATTAATTGTGTTGCTTGTCACGCTTATCATGGCGCTGATATAAGGCCGTTGATACCCTCAACAGTTTATTCTCATTCGGTTACTTCTGGAACAGATGGCTTTAGCGATAACACCTTCTGTCGAGCTTGTCATGACGTGGCTATTAATGGAAGCGCTTGGGGAGGGTTTACTCTTTATAATGCTACAAAACATGCTTTAACTGAAGCAACCCATGCCAATGTTACCTGGACGGCCGGGGCTTATGCTAACGAGTATCAAGGCGGATATTGCCTTAATTGCCACAATCCTCACGGAACAAATTATAGTCCAAGTTTAGACACTACGTATTTAGAGAGTTTTACCGACTATCAAAAGGATCATCAAAATCAGCTTTGCTATGATTGTCATGTTGATGATAAGGTACCGGCATCCGATTATAGTTATAGGGGTAAGAACTCTTATATCGTCTCGGGCCACGGGGAGAGCACAAGCGATGGAAATATCTGGCC
>DSBK01000057.1 GCA_011046085.1 Actinomycetota bacterium | reverse complement strand
GCTTCTATTGCGGTTTTTTCGAACAAACATGTCATAATCATACCTTGCAGCACCCAAATTGCAAGGTTACACGCCTTACTACCAGCACTTATTATATTAAAAAGCGAGGTGTGCGGAAGACAGATCCTCCTCCATAAATGCTAATTAAACATTGGGCTTGAATGTCCTTTTTTTAATAAGTGTATTTTAACACATATTTTTATTCGTAAAAGCCTGTGTTTTAAAAATTTGCCAGCAGGACGAAGCCCACCACTCTTTGATAAATACAAATTAAGACCGTTAAATATTTATTTTCACCCGATTTTGTAAAAAATAGCAGGCTAATCCGCAAAACCGTACCATTATTATAAGGAATATAGCAAACAACCTATCTGCCAGCAGATAGATGATGATGTTTTATGTATTGTTCAATGGTTTTGGATTTAACCATTTGGCCAGGGGAAGATGCCCTCGAAAGCAACGCGATTTCGCGCCAAAATCTCTTCGGTCTTTTTTGCTTCACTGGTGGGAAATTTGAGAGCGATTCCACAATTTGCGCTAATGGAGCGAGGAACCGGCACCACCAAAATTTCTACTTCCTTTTTCAAAACTTTCTCTGCCTTTAAAGCATGATGAGTAGAATAAAAAGTCACTACGGAATAATCTTGCACTAAATTCTCCTTCGTTTGCTGATTTCGCCAACCGCTTTTAAAAAGCAATCAACTTCATCTTTCGTGTTCAAATAACTTAAGCTTGCACGAACTGTCCCTTTGGGATAGGTGCCCATCGTCTGATGGGCCCAGGGAGCGCAATGAAGCCCCACTCTTACCATGATATTGTACTTTTCATCTAAAATCTGGCCCACTTCCGAAGGCAACAATCCCTCGATATTGAAGGAGATAACCGGCAGACGACAATCAAGCGATATATCTCCTACCAAATTTACCTCATCAATTTCGATAAGACCATTTATCAACTTTCTTATAAGCTCTTCTTCGTGAGAACGAATGTTTAATATCCCTCTTTCCTGAATAAATTTTACTCCCGCCGCCAGAGCAGCCAAGCCGGGTGTATTTGGCGTTCCGCTCTCAAGGGAGTCGGGCATGAAATCGGGCTGAACATCCTCTTCTGACTTGCTTCCCGTGCCACCTCTGACCAAAGGAAGCAGATTTATTCCCTCTCTAACATAAAGCCCGCCCGTTCCCTGCATGCCAAAGAGAGATTTGTGCCCCGTAAAGGCAAGAAAATCGATGTTCATCGTCTCAACATCCACGGGGTAGGCTCCAGCAGTTTGAGCCACATCCGCGAGAAATAGCACATCATTTTCCCGAGCAATTTTCCCTATTTCCGCAATCGGAAAAATAACGCCGGTTACATTAGAACCGTGAAGAATGGCTATGAGTTTCGTGTTGGATTTCAGCGCTTTTTTGAAATCATCCGGGTCAATTTGACAACTCTTTGGGTCAACCGGCACGCGCATAAGCTCCACCCCTTGACTTTCAAGATAGCGTAGGGGTCGTGCGATTGCGTTATGTTCAATTGAACTCGTTATGACATGATCTCCGGGTTTTAAGAGCCCAAAAAGGGCCACATTTACGGCATAGGTGGCATTATAAGTGAAGATTATCTGCAAGGGATCCTCAATGTTAAAGAGCTCTGCCAAGGAAGCCCTGGCATCGTACAAAATTCGGCCCGCCTCGACCGAAAGCCGATGACCCGAGCGACCTGGATTTGCCCCGACTCTCTCGGTAAAGTCCTTACATGCCTCAAGCGCACATGGCGGTTTGGGATATGAAGTTGCGGCGTTGTCAAAATAAATCGGCATATTTCTCCCTATATAGATACCCACATCTTCGCAGACGTGGTACTTTTATAAATTACACTCCGCTTGTCCTGTGTCTCCCTCTTCGTAAGTACTCAATGAACCATGTGTCACTGCGAGCCTTGTTCTGTAAGGCGTGGCAGTCTCAAGATTGCTTCGTCACTATCGTTCCTCGCAATGACATTTTGGAACGTCCTTTACCAAAATATCTACTCCTTTCCTCAAAGAACGGAAATCACAGGAATCTACTCTCATCCCCGTCTTTACAGGTGGAGAGTTCTCACTAAAACAAAATAAGTCGGCATATTTCTCCTTGCTTAAATAGTGATTACTCTTTCAGCTTCACTAAAAAAATCGACTATATCATACATGTTTGAAATGGTGCCAACGGCCATCTTTTCCTTAAGGCCAAAATAATCGAGACATGTCCCGCAGGCAAGAATCTGCACGCCTTTATCGCAAAGGGCGCGAATCCCCTCTAAAACCGGCGAACTCTCCACAACGAGCTCGACGCCACCATTCATAAAGATAACCTTATCAAACCAGGGCTCGCTCTGGGAAAGCGTGTTGAAGAAGGCCTTCATTAAAACTTCGCCCAACTCATCGCTTCCCTTGCCCATCTTGCTTCCATTAATGAAGATAACCGTTGATTTCTCCTTCTCAATCCCTCTTTTGCAAACCTCGCCAAAAGACTCGATGTTTAATTGCCAATAGTCCTCTTTTTTCTCATAGGAAACAGAGCAGCCCAATTTTTCCGCCATTCTTCTGACATTATCCCGGACAACATCTCCGCTAACCAAAACCTCAATTTTTTCGGCGCCTTTTTCAATTGCCTTTTTGGTCAGGATGACCGGCTGGGGGCAAGACATGCCCCTTGCGTCCACTTTTTCCATTTAAAACACCTCTCGATAAAATCAACAATAAGAAAATGGCTCAACTTTTCTTTGCATATAAAGCTGCTCCCAAAGCTCCTACAATCTGGGGTTCTTTGGGAATCAAAAGATTTACTCCCAATTTTCTCTTTAAAAGCTTTTGCATGCAAACATTCTTTGCGACGCCACCGGCAAAAACGAGGCCTTCAACGATGCCAACTCTCTTTAGCATGCTCCCCGTTCGCTCACATATCGCTTGATGGAGCCCCAAAGCGATGTTCTCTCGCGCCTCGCCCCTCGCAATAAGGGAAGTTACCTCGGATTCCGCAAAAACCGTGCACATACTGTTAATTTTCACCGGTTTGGGGGCGCTGAGAGCGGCCCCGCCTATATCTTCGATCTCATAGCTTAAAGCTTTTGCCATAACTTCAAGAAACTTACCCGTGCCGGCGGCGCACCTATCGTTCATCTCAAAATCCTTGACGCCACCATCCGCATCGATAGAAATGGCCTTTGTATCCTGGCCGCCAATATCTAGGATTGTACGGCAAGAAGGATGCAAGGCCTTCGCTCCAAGAGCGAAGGCCTTGATTTCGGTGATAACATCATCGGCAAACTCTGCGTGAACCATATGACGACCATAGCCTGTGGCAATCAACCCGCTAAATTCTCTTTCCCTTAAGAGTTCCTTGCAAATTTTTAGCGGCTGGTGCCCCGTATCAACTATCACATATTCCATATCGTCGTTCTCATCGAGAACAGCCAACGCTATGGTCCTTGAACCGACATCTATTCCCGCAAACTTCATAATAAATTATGATATCATCTCGACAAAGGCCTCAACCCTCGTCTTGATTTGACCTGAATCCTCCTGGCCATAATCGGTTTCAATTCTCAAGACGGAGATGCCCTCTTTTTCAAGGGCTTTTTCGACCCTCCGATATTCAACCGCATAGGGATCGCAGAACTGAAGAACGTTGTAGATGACCCCATCCACCTCAAATTCCTTGGCGAGCTTTACGATGTTGTCGATTCGCTCTTGGTTTGGAGTGAAGCAAGAGCAATCAATCTTGAGATACCTGTCAGCGATGGCTTCAAGTTGAGCTCCAACAGAACCGCCGTCTTCGGCCACAAGATCTTCAAAATAACGCTGCCCGGTGCAAGACTCTTCGCATACGAGCGAGGCGCCGCTCGATTCAATTATGAAGGGGAGCTTCCAGTTGGGAATGACCATCGGACAACCCGATATCATAACCCTCGGAGCATCTTTTTTGGATCCCTCGCCCTTTTCTATACGCTCCTCTAGCTCATCGCATAGGACATTGACCTTCTCGATAAACCTCGGGTTATCGTCATAAAAAGCAATCTCCTCGATGAGGAGCGCGTCCCTTCCGCTGATGGGAGAGGGTTTGTTCTTCCGCAGATTACTTAGTCGTTGAAGAGCCCTTCTTTTATCATTAACAAGCTTTATGGCCTTGGCCAGCTCATCCACCTCTATTTTTTTGCCGGACACTTCCTCCATCTTTTCTTTGAACTTTTTAACTTCATCGAGCCAGAGTTCTTTGCCCTTCTCCGATTTAACCTGCGGTATATCCATGGTATAAACGGGAACAACATCCTCGGTCATGATCTCCCACGCCTTTTTCTTCCCATCGCAGGTATTCTCGCCTACAATTAAGTCGCACGACTCAAAGTAGGGACAAACCCTTGACATCTTAAAACCAAAAGCCGATTTTATTAGCGGGCAGAGATTCCTCGGTAAGATTTTTTCCGCCTCGTCGAAACCAATTTCAGCCCCAGCGCAGAGACCGACATTTAAGCCCCCCGCGGCAAGAACTATCTCTTCTGGCACATAAACACAGAATGAGCCGACCACGGCCCCACCCTTCGCCTTGTGTTCCTGCAATTCCTGGATACGCAGGCCATGGATTTCCATGACAACCATATCGAAATAACTCATCGCCTGCGGTCTGTTTATTTGATCGAGAAAGATCTGTTGGTATATGGGCGGAATAGCATTTAAAAGCTGGTCGTGAGCTTCAAGGTTGATGCCCAAAGACTCCCACATCTTACAATAATCAGCCATTTTGACCTCCTATGCTTTCTCCTTGTTTAAAAATCCGACGGCAAGACAGATAATCAATCCACCGATAACCGCATATTTTGCAAAATCGGGTACCCCTTTAGGGCTTGCCGCGAGCATGAAGTTGTGCGATATGGCAGCACCTATAATCATGCCCAGAACCGCCACCGCGGAATCTGTATTACCGTTTCCAGCCAAAACCAATTGTCGCAAAGGGCAACCTCCCAAAAGAACCGAACCCAGGCCAACCAAAGCCATACCCAAAAAGTTCCACAGGTGCTCGGCGTGAGCAATCGGCTGTCCTTCAAAACCCAAATTAAAAGCGGGCGTGTTCGTCCCCGTAACGCCGAGAACGCCTACCAAGATATTTCCAAGAAACACGATAGCAAGAATCGCTATGAAGCCCTTGAGAAGATAGCTGTCCTTTATCAGCAACCAATCGCGCGTGCCGCCAGCCAAACACAATCTAGACCTTTGTGCCAAATAGCCAACCAAAAGTCCAGCAACCAAAGCGAGCGCGATGGCCGCGTGTTGAGCTCCAGGGCCTTCAGCGCTAAAGAAGATTGGTCCGCCCGCTTCCGCGTTAAACATGGGAGCAACTATAACTAACAATAAAAGACCGATCATAACGATGGGAAGAACCCATCCGCTGAACGTTTTTTGCTCGCGGGCCCTGCCCAAATCAAAACCTGATTTCAAGAAATAAACGCCAACGGCAATTCCAGCAATGAAACCTAGTAGCGCCACGAGGGCGTTCAGGTCGCCTCCGCCCAAACGAATCATCATCCTCAACGGACAACCTAAAAATACAAGTGCTCCAACCATAACGAGGATTCCTAAAAAGAATCGAGTTATAGTGGAGGAACCCCCTTCGGGACGGAATTCTTTGCTGGCATAACCGGCGATAAACGCCCCCAACACTATACCCAAAATTTCGGGACGGATATATTGAACAACCGCCGCCCGATGAAGCCCCAAGGCACCGGCAATATCGCGTTCAAAACAAGCGATACAAAAACCCATGTTCAAAGGATTACCAAATAAAACAAGAATAACCGCTAAAAGACCAACGACGGCTCCGGAGAACCAAATAAATAAATTCTCTTTTTTCATGTAATTAATCCCCCTTTTTGCATTTTAAATGAAATTCATCTCCAACGGATTTAACTTCGACGGAGTATCCGCTATTCTCTGCAACTCGCGTAACGTTTTGTTTTGAAACCTGGCTATCCACCAAGACCATGATTTCTTCATTTGGATTCTTTTTTATTGCTTCTTTTGTCTTTAAGACAGGCACGGGACACGAAAGTCCTCTTACATCAACCTCCATCGCCATAATCCCACCTCCCTTTTTTTGTTTCTATAACTAAAATTTATAACACCTATAAATAATATATTTAGCACAAGGGCTTTTTCTGGTCAAGTAAATACTGTAAACTGCTCTAAACTAAAGTTTTCTCTAGTAAATACCGATAAAAGGATAGAAGGATGAGATAACAAAATAAGTATGCAAACTAACTCAAAAAAAATTGAGTAAAATTGAATGGGGAGTTTTAATATGGCTAAGAGAACTCACTCGTGGAGGGGTGATTTTTTGGTCTCTTCAATAACTTTAAATAACAAGCTGTTTGCCTTTACGGTGATATTGACGGTCGCAGTAATCACTCTATCGATATTTCCAGGCGTGGGAGTAATGTCCGTTGTCCGAAGCGCTTTTGATATTATTTTGCCCGAATATAACGGCAAAGTGACGCCAACAGTAAATGCAGCCAGTGACACCCAAGAAATAATCAACATATACATTCTTGATAGAGGGAACGGACACCCGAACAATAACCATATCAAACAAGTTTTTGAGGCAGTTGCCTGCATAACTAAACACGATAACGGCTTAAAAACATCCATAACAAGAGGAGATTTTTACTCCTTCGAGCCGTTTAAGTATGACATAATAATTTTGCAGGATTATCGGCCGAGTTCGGGGGAGGGAGAGCTTCTTCTCGCAAACGATCCGGAGACAAGCGCCATATCCTCTTTCATTAAATCCGGAAAAACAGCCATAGCTATAGGTTGCCCATTTTATGATAATAATATCTCGCTGCGAGACGTCTTTGGTGTCTACTTTGACCAAGCTCTCGTTGAAGATTGCAATTATATGGTCACACTAAACCATCCATTAACGGAGGAATTTGAGGAGTGTTTTGCAATTCCGCCGAAAGATGTAAATCCGTATGGCTGGCCAATCATGGTTAAAGACGAACAATCGAACTCAAGTGTTTACGTTTTAATCGAGAGCGAACAAAGTGAGCCTGCAATGACCATCGCTAATTATGGCGAAGGCAAGGCAATCGCCTTCTGTTTCGCTAGCTGGACGCCCATACCGAGTATAAATACGCCAATAAGCGAGTATAAAAAGTGCAACAAACCGATATGTGTTTTGGCAAACACCATAGAATGGATAGCAGAGACTCAAAAAAATGAGTAAGTGAGCGTTTATGTTATAATGTCTTAACTTAAACTTTCCAAACTTGCAAATAAAAAGTATCGGGGAAATCAATGAAGGGGCATAAAAAATTTTTATCTGTCGTGATGGCCATTGTAATATCTCTGCTTATTTTTCCTCTAATGGGCTGTGAAGGCATCGGCATAAATCCCGCTCAGGACCAATTAAGAGCGGAGTACCAAAAAGGTTTTGAGGATGGGAAGCGCGAGGAAGCGCAAAAATATAAGGGGTTAGACGTTGAACTGGCCGAGCAGATAATCGGAGATACTCAACGCAGCCAGGGACACACGCTGGATATCATAAACGGTCAAATCAAAAACGTGGAAGTGCTTAGAGTTGACAACAATGGTCAAACCGCTATCGTGGAGACAAAGGCCTATTATCATAGTGGGGAATATATAACCGGCGTCATTGAATTTCTGTATAAAGACGGTTACTGGTATCCTGTAAAAACATTCAGGTTACAGGGGCCCAAGAAATCAGAGAACGAAGGCTAACAAGCTAAATTATATGAAAAATCCCCCGCCAACTCCCAATGAAGTGACCCAGAAAATAATTTTAAACTGTGTCCGTTGGGGACTGCCTAATTTCAACGCCTCAATTTTAGAAGATGTCCCGAAAGATGAAATAAATTGGAATGGCATAATTCCCCTTGCTAGAGAACACGGGCTCCTGCCTCTGCTTTGTAAAGCCACGCAATCAGAAAAAATACCCGAAGATATAAGAGACATGTTCAAGAAAGAATACCTGAATTTCCAAATTTCCACGCTCATTGGAAACAACGTGCTCTTGGAGATACTGAAGGCGTTAAATGAGAAAAAAAACCCCACAATCCCCTTAAAGGGCCCTTTTTTGGCAGAAAACATATACTCTTTAAAAGAGATTAGGGGATACACCGACCTCGACTTGTTAGTTAAAGAAAACGATTTGCCGACCATCGAAAATTTACTTGCCAAGCTAAATTACAAACCCCTGGCTGAAACGCCCAAATTTAAATGGGAAGAGCCCTATCCCGAAAAAGTTTTTGAAAAAAAAGCGGGCGGGCCGCCGGTTGAGCTTCAATGGAACATCATCGGCAAAACGAGCTATTTGAAGTCGAGCAACTTTGATGTTTCTGAAATTTGGAACGAGTCATCTGGAGGAAAGCTCCTTGGACAGGAAATCCTCCAAATGAAACCGGAGCACCTGCTGATTTACCTCTCGCTTCACTTTGCCATAACCCACCGCTTTGAAAGATTAATCTGGCTTCGGGACATAGCGGAGGTCATAAACTTTTATGAAAAATCTCTTGACTGGGACTACTTGTCAAAATGTATCATTAAATGGCAGGCAAAAAGTTTTGTATATTTTCCCCTGCTTCTCGCGAAAAATTTGCTCAAAGCGAACATTCCGGATGAGGCATTAAAAAAGATTAGACCAAATTACTTCTTGGCTCGAATATTTGAGAAAAAACTGCTTACGATGAAAACGTGGCCGAAGAAATACTCCTTAACCACTCTTTTTTTTCTCGTATCGAGGGATAAACTTGCTTACAGACTTAAAACCATCCTCGCCCTGCCTTGGCAGGCAATCAGGTGGCGAATTTTTGGGAAAACACGTTAATTGTAAAACAATATCGGAAATGCTGGGGAACAATCTCAATTACGTCTTTACCGTCGCTGTGAGCGAAGCGTGGCAGTCTCAAAGATTGCTTCGGGGCAAACATTCCTCGCAATGACTCCATTTTTCCTCGTTATCACAAGGGCTTTAGCCCGCGGTGATCCGATAAAGTCATCACGAGCCCAG
>DSBK01000099.1 GCA_011046085.1 Actinomycetota bacterium | reverse complement strand
TTTCAATCAAGTTTACGTCGGGGAATTTCTCTTTTACCATCTGTTGGCTTCCGTCAGTTGAAGCGTTGTCTATCACAAATATTTCGAAGTTTAAACCATCTGAATTCTCATAGACGGAACGGAAGCACTTTTCAAGAAAATATTTTGTATTCCAGTTAACTATTATTATTGAGAGGTCAGGTGTTTTCATTCTTGTTTTCGGTTTCCTCCTGTTCTTTGTTTATAAATTTGGGCAAGGATAGCGCAATTCCTACAAGAATCCACATATATGCAGCCCGATTAAAATATAAAAATTCTCCGCTATGGACACCGGGGAGCAAGAAGGAACCCGAAATTGACATAATTAAAAAACCAATAAAATTTCCAAGAGCAGCTGCAACAAAAGCTTTTTGTAAGGGATTTTTAACTGAAGCAAAGGATTTAGAAAGTCCTTTAAGAGCAGCAATTATTAACCACACAAGAGCAATAAACCCAAATAGCCCAATTTCAGTTAAAATTTCCAGATAATTGTTATGTATGTTTGCCATAGGAGCCCCCCAGAGCTCCCAACCAACGTTGCGGGTGATGGCGTAAGAATAGTAATTGGCGGGGCCTACGCCGAACAAGGGATGTTTTTTAAATACCTCAAATGCGGCTTTGGCCATTGGAATTCGTGCAAAACTCCCTTCGCCTTCAGCTGATTTGTACAAGTTTGTCCAAAAAATGGGATTAAAAAAAGAGAAAATGATTATAATCACGAGCAAAACTACAAATAGTTTTTTGGAACGCATAAAACTGATTGTGAGCGCCGAGACCAATAGGCAGGCAAGCGTGGCAAGGTGGGTGACTTTGGTGATTGCGAATAAAAGTCCCAATGAGAGAATCAGCAAAACATCTCGTTTTATGAGACTTAAATTTTGTTTATGGAACAAAAAACTGGCAAAAACCAAAGAAAATATTGAAACTGCCTGCAGACCGTCGAACGAGAAAGCTCTTGTGCTAAGCGGGAAAAAAGCCGCTAAGATGTGTAGAAAACTAAACCCGAGAAAAATTTTATAGAATCTTTTAATGTTTTCTGTATTATCTGAAATTAGATACGTCAAAAAGATTAAACCCAGGGGAAGCACTTTTAACGCTATGTCTGCCAACTGGATAAATAATGAACGGTGTGTAATGGTTACCGATACATCCCAAAAAATGTAACTTATTGAAGCTGAGATTATCCCGATTATTGCTAGTGTGATAAAAGGGCCAATCAGTGGAACGTCTTTTGGCGACAGGGTTTTATCGGCGAGCAATTTAAATATCCATATCACTATAAGTATCCCCATCAAAAGTTCTAAGGCGTAAATTTCGCCGTATTTTATATTGGCAAGTGAAACGAGCATGGGCGGCGCGAATGCCAAAGCGTAGAGTGTAAAATCGCTTAATTTTGCTAAGGCCATCATAATAAAAATCAAACCTACGAGCCCCATTATTATGAGATTTGGTTTTTGAAACAGCTGAAAACCCAGGGCGATTTCTATAAAAACTAGTATTGGAATAATTATCAGCGGTAGAAGAACGCCATTTCTTTTAACTTTTGCATCCCCATAATTTCTGAGCATGTTTTCTCCATGGTTCTAATCGAGATATTTTGTTTCAATGTCAATTGTAAAAACTTTTCTATAACACTCTCCGAAATTTAAGTATTTTCGAAAGGGCACCGCAAATATGAAAAAGTTGGTTAAAGCTCTCACCATTGGAATTTTGGATATAAAAAGTCGCATATATGTATATCTTACACGTAAGTTTAAAATTGGATAGCAAGATATTTTTAACTTTTTTTCATGCAGATTAGCGGCATTATTGAAACAATTTATCATCTCCTCAAGTGAAGGCAAGCCGTTTTTCACGTGGTCATCGAGAAAAACATAGGACTCCCCATGTATTTTTTCGTATAATTTGTGGAGTTTTTTATCTTGGCTTTCGGCTTTTCTCCCAATTGGCACAACCACTATAATCTTTTTCTTTGCAACTCGCAGCATCTCGGAAATTGATTTTTCTCTTTCTTTTGCGGACACGTGCTCGAGCATATCTACCGATATGACGTAGTCGAACTCTCCATCTTCAAAAGGTAGATTCACATCTTTTATCACCACGGGCTTTATTAGAGGCGACTTCACACTCGAAAAATGGGTGTCCACTCCTGTTATCGGCAGCGGGTAATAAGGGGTGATGCCGAGATCACCCGAGCCGACATCCAATATCTTCGGCGGTTGGGGGTTATTGTCTTTTTTAATTATTCCAACCACGGGCAGATAGCGTGTGGAAATGTCCAGGGAATACTTTTGACAGAAATTTTGATAACTTTTTCTTAAGTGTTTTATAAAAGTTATACTTTTTTGAAGTGGCAATTTTAACTCCATTAACATGTTGCTTTAGATTGATTGTCGCTATCTTGGTTTGCGTAAAGCTCCCAAAGTTTTGCGTAGACCAAGAACCAGTATATTCCCATTAGCGAGCTCAATAAGAGTCCTTGTATGCCGTCTTTGTAACCCAGATGCTTGAAATAGCATTTAAAGAATACATATGGGGGTTGAAGAATTAAGTTGCGTAATTTATATGGTTTTTTTGCTTCCTTTAATTTCTGTGCCTCAAGGTTCGTGTAAGAATTTAATTTTGAAACAAAGTCGCATATTCTTGTATCAATGTTGTGAACCAAAAAACCAGTTAACTGACCGACCTTTCCATCAACCTCAACTTTTTCGTGGACGATGCCCGCCCACTTCCCCCGGCCCCGCATAAAAAAGCGAAGCTGTTTGTCGTTATTCCATCCGCTATATTTTATCCATTTGTTGAAAAGGATGTTTTTTCTTGGAATAAAATAGCCGGTAAATTCATGATTGTTTGAGGTAATGATATTAGTAATTTCTTCCTTCAGTTCAGGAGTCACCCTTTCATCCGCGTCAACAAATAAAATCCAATCTCCTGTGGCTTTTGTTATCCCAAAGTTTCTTTGTGCTGAAAAGTTGTCAAATTTTCGGGCATAAACTTTATCGGTGTAGTTTTTGCAAATCTCTAAAGTGTTATCTGTGCTTAAGGAATCGATGATAATTATTTCGTTTGCCCATTTTAATGTGTCTAAGCAACCCGAGATATCCTCGGCTTCGTTATAAGTTAAGATTAAAGCGGAAAGATGAGCCAAAATACCCTTCCTTTTCAAGGAATTTTAAAAAATGATAACATACAAAACTGGTCAAAGGTAGTTTGCTAAGGTTTTTATGGATTTGAAACCTAAACACGCCGATAATAATTCATAGCAAGCTGATGGACAAAGCGTTTGGGAGGGGAAAAGGTTGAATCTTAATAAAATAATTTCTGAACTTAAAAGAATAACATTTGTTGTTCCCAGACTTCCCGTCCGCGCTCAGATTGAAGTGACCAACCGGTGCAACCTCTCTTGCAAAATGTGCCTGAAGCTCGAAGAAGGCACTTATAAAGATATAGCTTTTGAAAATTTTGAATCAATTATGGAGCAACTCTCCGGCATTCAAATTCTTGACCTAACAAGCTGGGGAGAGCCGCTTTTACACCCAAATTTTGTTGAGATGGTTGCTTACACCTCCAGAAAGGGCATTGAGCCGCATTTTGCAACTAATGGGACCTTGCTCGATGCTAAAATGCAGAAAGAGCTCATCGACGCAGGGATTAAAGGGATTATTTTTTCAATCGATGTTGTCGGCCGTAAATCGGGAGAATTTTTTGGGCATCCTCCTTCTAAAAAGGTTTTGGACAATTTAGAAAGTCTTTTGAAGTTCAGGGAAGGGAAAACGCCTCGCGTAAGTATCAGTACTTGCCTTTATGAAGGATTTGCGGACGATCTTTTTGGGGTAGTTGAGTATGCGGGAATGCATGGGGTAGATGGCGTCAATATTTTGCGTGTTGATATTGGCTCTAGTGGTGAGATTAAAAGATATTCTTGGGAAGAGGAGCAGGAAATATTGAAAGAAGCGGGGGAAATTGGCAAAAAAGCAGGCATCAAAGTTTGGAGCATGTTTGAAGCTTATAGGGGTTACCGGAAATGGGTTTACAGAGATAGATATTTGTGTCCGCAGACCTACGATTCAATTTATATAACCCACGAAGGGGATGTTGTCCCCTGTTGCAAGTTGTCCAAATTAAAAATGGGCAACTTGTTTGAAAATAATTTATCCGAAATTTGGCTCGGAGATAAGTTTTGCAGTTTCAGGAAAAATCAGCTTGATTATTGTGGGAAATGTGACATTTTTAAGTATAGGTATAAAGAATGGAGCGAGCTAGAGAGGAATATTCTATGTTAATTTTCTTTAAATAGCCCTCTAAAATACTCAAAAGAAGTTTTATCAAAAATTAGAATATATCCAGAATAAAATAAGATGCCGATGCCGATATCTGCAAACAACCGAAAAAGCGAAGAAATATTAAAGCTTTGGAGGGTCAGATTTAATGCAAACACACAAATTGCCATTAATAAAGTTCCTAAAATTGAATGTCGCAAAGTGTTTAGCATTGTGGAAAAGTTTTTTCCAATAATCTTGCAAGTAATAGATAAACCGTATATTGTTCCGATTGAGTAAGATATTACAACAGCTAAACCTACTCCGATTAATTTCAATCTGATTATCAGGGGATAAACAAGGGTAGCAAAGATTATAAAGTTTATTAAGCTTGTTTTCTTACTGTATTCAGGTTTCCCGACTCCTCCAAAAATGCTTCCCGTTGTTGAGTTTATCGATTTTAAAATACCCAGGAAGCATAAAATCTGCAGAATCGGAATGGATGATCCCCATTTGGCGCCAAAAATTGTAGGAACGAAATTTGGGGCGATAAGGAAAATTCCTATAGCTACTGGCATTGATAGTGTTCCCACAAGTTTTAAAACTTTCAGGTAAGCTTCGCCTAATCTCTCTTTGTCATCTTGAATTTTTGAGTAGGCAGGGAAGGTAACCCTATGAATTAAGCAACTTATGCTAGTCGCGGGCATTATTGAGATGGTATAGGCCAGTGAATAATAACCAAGAGTAACGACCCCAAGCAATTTGCCAACGAGCGCGTCGTCTAAGTTGGAATGTAAAAAAATTATAAATGAAGCAGCGATTATCTCTTTGCCATAAGAGAGCATTTCTTTTGTGGCAGATTTGTCAAAGCATAATTTAGGGCGCCAATCTACGAAGAACCAGATTAAGATGGCACCGATTAGAGCGGAAACAACCTGGCCCCACACTAAACTCCAAACGCCATATCCTAAAATTGCGAGCGTGATTGCAACAATTGCATATCCTAACTGGGGGAGCGCTTCTGGAACAATCTTTTTTTTAAATTCCAGTTCTTTTTCAAGTAGATTTGAAGGAACGGTTGCAAAAGATGATATGACCAGAGTGAACGCCAGCACTCTTATTATTGCTGTGGCTTGTGAATTTTCGAAAAAGGTCGCGACAAATGGCGCTGAAAAGAAAGCAAGCCCAAAAAGGGTAATCGCAAAGATTGGAATGATTAAAAAAGCAGTATCGGCTGCCTCTTTAATATTTTCTTTTCTATGTATGAGCGCGGCTCCAAGACCGAGGTCTTTGAATATCCCAACGGTGTTAATCGTAAGCAAACCGATTGCGAGCAGGCCAAAATCCTCTGGGGCCAAGAGGCGAGCGAGGATAATTTTTGCGATGAAACCCACAGCTCTCACAAAAATTGTTGATAGTGCAACCCAGAATAGCCCTTTTGCTGCTCTTTTGGCTAAACCCATTATTTTTGCTCCTTAGTTGAGAAAACTTCTGAAGATTTTATCGTATTTCGTAGCCACTTCATTCCACTCAAACTTTTTTGCTCTCTGTCTCGGTTGAAAACCGTTACTATTTTGCAGAATTTTGCTTATGGTTTCTGCATATTCTACACTATTTTCACAATCACACGTTAAGCCCGCCTCTTCGATTAGCCATTCTTGTGTTGGTTTTTTTCTAGCTACAACGGGTTTGTCGCACGCCATTGCTTCTAAAAAAGCGATTCCAAAGGGTTCATCGGAGGGCAAAGTAAATACATCACAGGCATTATAATACTTCGGCAAATCTTTGTGGGGTACGCTCGGCATAAGTTTAAATCTCTTTGGGCCAAGATTTTTTAAGCCGGCTTTTTCTATTTCTTCTTTTAAGATTCCGTCTCCTATCATAAGCAAACTTGCGTTTTTTATGTTTTCCATCGCTTCCAGCAAAAGTTCTGGCCGTTTCATATGGACTATTGCTCCAACAAATAAAATAATCGGGGGTTTCAAGTCTATTTTTGCTTTCCCAGTTTCCGGTGCAAACAATTCAGTATCCACACCGTTTGGGATAACAACGCTGTTTAAGTTGGGCACCTTTTCCTTTATCCACTGTTCTCCAACGGGCGAAGTTGCTATGAAAACATCTGGATACTGATGAGCCATTATCTCCTCAAGGCGGCCGTATCCCGCCGCCGCTTTATGGATAAAGGGGGTACCATAAATTCTTCTTAGAGACCGGCAGACCTTGCCAGCGAAAGGGCCTGCTTGGTTGAAGATTACATCGTATTTATTAAAGATGATTTTAGGCAAGAGAGACGCGGAAAAGGTTAAACACTCGGCGTCAATCGGCGTTCGCAAGTAAAATCGGAGTCGATGACCAAAAGAAGCGTAAGCTCTCGCGTAGATTGAATCTCGGGAAACCGCCGCAACGTGAATAATTTTCGCGTTTTTTGAAATTTGCTCTGATTTTGCCCGTGAGTATATATCGAAAGAGTATTCTTTTCCTAAACGGTTTATCAGCTCGGTAATCGTTCGTTCCACACCTCTTGAAACGACATTATATCCGGGGCAGAGGATTGCTATTTTCACGATTTATTATCCTTTATTATTTCCAATAATGATTGATTAAGCTTATAGCCCAGCGTATTCCAATTATATTTCTCTCCAACAAGGTTCCGCGCGTTTTTTGATATTTTACTTCTTAATTCGTAATTGTTGAGCAAATCGACGGTCTTTTGGGCAAATTCTTTGCGGTCATCGGCAATTAAAATGTTTTCTCCGTCGGTTACAGCTATGCCTTCCGCTCCTATGGTTGTTGAAACTGTTGATGTTCCCAAAGCCATCGATTCAAGTATTTTGAAACGGCTGCCGCCACCGATTCTTATTGGAGCGATGGATATGGCACTTTCAGCTATGAGGGAATAGATGTCCTTGACATGCCCCGTCAAGATTACGTTGGGGTCGGAAGAAAGATGCTCCACGTTTACTTTCGAGTGGTCTCCGGTAATGATTAATTTCACGTCTGGTTTTTGTTCTTTTACTAAGGGGAAGATTGAATCGTAAAACCAGTTTATGGCATCCAAATTTGCCTCATAGGTTAGAGTTCCGGTGAATATAATTGTGTTTGGTTCCTCCTTCTTTTCTACGTTATAGAGTTTTAAGTCTATGGCGTTTGGCAAAACCATAGTTTTTGCTTTCGGAACATTTTTTAAAAGATGTTCCTTTTCCTTATCTGAAACAACGATGCACAAATCGAATTGCTCGCAAACTTTTCTTTCATAGCCCAGAAATTTTAACCAGAAGAGATAGGCCCGAATTTTTTTAAGGATGGTTGGCCGGTTTTGAGCGATTGTTTTATAGAGCGCCGAGTCCACATTGTGCAAGTCAAGCGCTTTGGGTATGTCTTTTATGTCAAGTACATACTCCGCCACTCCTGTTCCACCTGCTAAGATAATGTTAATGTCTTCATTCACTATGACCTCATCGACGACTTTTTTTGCTTCAGGGGTGAAGCTTGTTGAGAAATATCGAGGGTCTTTTTTAAAAAATCCAAGAAAAACATGACTCATTTTTCGGTTATAGTGAGTGGGTTCGAAGCAAAAAATCGAGGTGCAGTAATTTTTGAGCTCAGAAATGTTATTCTTTTCAAAATTAGAGAAGCAAATCAAGTGAACTTCGTTATCTTTTGAAAGTTCTTTTATTTGATTAAACACTCTTATCTTGTAGCCAAAATTTGGGGGGTATGGGAACCAGAAGGAGAGAAATAATATTTTCAACGCGAATCACCCTGGCTTACTTTTTTTGCCACAATTATAAATTGGAGAGCAAGCATAGTCTTCCAGAGCTTGCTTATTTGATACAAAAGTCTATTCAAGAATTTAAATCGCCAGAAGATTCGCCCGAAGGATTTTTGGAGCACGCTGAATGCCAGAACGCCCGGTGTTACATCAATTCTATCGATTGTGAAACCCGCCTCATTCACAAAAATTTTTAAGCTTTTTAAAGTGAAAAATCTCAAATGGTTTGTGTCTAGGATTCCGCCTTCATCTTGATAGTCGAACCTTCCCAGCAACAGCTTTAAACGGACTGACCAGTTGGCGATATTTGGGACTGAGATAATTAAAGTGCCTGTCTTCGTAAGGTATTTTGATAGGTTTTTAACTGTTTGCAGAGGTTGTTTTAGATGTTCCAGGACATCTGCAAACAGAATCACGTCGAAGTATGCTGGTGGATAGGGCAGAGAGGGTAGGGTTTCAATATCGGCATAAATCACGTTGTTGCAAAACTTTTTTGCTTCTTCGGCTGTCGATGCATCAATCTCGATCCCCACAACCTCGCATCCTTGTCTTGCAAGTTGCTCAGATAGATAGCCGGAGGCACAACCAATCTCCAAAACCTTCTTTTTGCTACCCACCAGGGATAGCAGTTTATCATGGGTGTAGTATTTACGTAGGTCAAGTCGATATTTGATTGATTTTGCCTTCAAATCTTTGCCTCCTTATTTTAGGTAATTTTACTAGATTGCGACCTTGGTGCATAGGGGTTGACTGGTTTGAAAGAGTGAATAAGCCAGGTTAAAGGATTAAAAAGGGTGAAGAGATTGATTTAAAGAAGGCGGAAGCTGAGCTCAAAAAGATGTTGACGCGGGAGTGTTCTTGCTCTCCAATCCTAACTCTGGAGCCCGCCAAGAAAACCTCAAAGAAGACTAATTCCTCAAAAATACCACTGGTTATGTATCCCTCAAGCTTTTCAGGGTCTTGAAGCGATTCAATATGCCCCTATCTGAAACCTTGTTTTTATCTTTTCTGTTTCTCCGCGCATTTTGCACTTGAGGTAACTTTTTTGTGGCTTCCTTCAGCGATTGCAGGAATAGCTTGTCTCCTCTAAGGAGAGATAAAGGCAGTTTTATAAAAACAAGGGATAAGGCGTGATAGATTATGAGAGGCAAATCGGTTATGTTTTTCCAGATGAATAGAAATTGATTTCTCATCTTTATTAAGTCAATATTTTCTTTTTTTGACTCATTTGAGATGGTCGCTTGATATTGGTGATAGACTG
>DSBK01000105.1 GCA_011046085.1 Actinomycetota bacterium | reverse complement strand
GTCCGAAAGGGCGTGGCAGTCTCAAGGTGTAGTCTTAAGGAGATTGCTTCACTCCCGCCTGCCTGAGCCAGGCACTGGCGGGCAGGTCGTTCGCAATGACGTGGGAAAAGCAAAGTTGCCGCTAAAGCGGCAACTTTGCAAAACTACTTCCAATATTTAATTGTAATTGTGCTTTGAAGTTCTACCTGAGCAACTGCAATACCGTCTGTGGCGCCAGGTTAGCTTGCGCCAACATCGCTGTGCCAGCTTGCTGCAGAATCTGAGTTCTGGTGAATGTCACCATCTCGAGAGCCATGTCGGCATCTCGAACTCGAGATTCGGAAGCCATCAGGTTCTCGGCAGCAACACCTAGGTTAGCGATAGTGTGCTCGAGACGATTCTGCGCGGCACCAAGACCAGATCTGGTATCAGATATGCTCTCGATGGCGCCGTCGATGGCGTCAATTGCAGTAAGCGCGCCGCTTACCGTGCTGACATCGACCGTGCCTATGGCCAGAGTACTCGCATCCGCCGCAGACAAAGCTACCGCGATGGTCTGTCCGGTATTCGCGCCAACTTGAAGCGTAACGGTGGCGCTGGTACCATCGAGAAGTTTCAACGTATTGAACTCGGTAGCATTTGAAATTCTGTCTACCTCATCGATCAACGCGGAAACCTCATTTTGCAGAGTAGCGCGGTCTGTGTCGGTTAACGTACCGTTTGCCGCCTGGACGGCCAGTTCCCTCATCCTTTGAAGAATGCTG
Source organism: Actinomycetota bacterium (assembly GCA_011046085.1). GTDB lineage: Bacteria > Actinomycetota > Aquicultoria > UBA3085 > Oleimmundimicrobiaceae > DSBK01. The sequence goes on along the minus strand of DSBK01000105.1, from coordinate 8,718 downwards.
TGAGTTTCATTTAAAGCACCTTCAGCGGTTTGGATAAGAGATATACCGTCTTGAGCGTTCCTTGATGCTTGCTGAATACCTCTAATTTGTGAGCGTAACTTTTCTGAAATGGCTAACCCTGCAGCGTCATCCGCCGCTCTGTTTATACGAAGACCTGAAGATAGTCTCTCCATTGACTTCGCTAACGAGCTTGCGGTAACTGTCAGGTACCTGTGGGCATTTATTGCTTCGATGTTTTGATTGATTCTAAGACCCATTTTTTTCCTCCTCCTTGATAGTTTTTATGTAGCATCCTTGCTACATTTTTGGAACCATCTTACGCAAACCACCTTCCCTTAATTCACCGTGTCATCGGCCGCCTGACAAGAAAAACTAAGAGTTTTTGGTTTACCCAATCTGGCCCCTGTGTTATTTATTATCGGCAGAGATAATAAATTTCATTAGTAAAAATTTTGAAAAATGGTAAATAATTTTTATTTTGAGCTACTTTTAAATTTGCTTTCAAAAGCAGACCTCATTCCTTCGTCAGAAACGTCTTCCAAGATTTCAATGCCACATGCCTTAGCTTCTAACATATATTGAGTGTCTTCGTCCTTCGAGATGGGAATAAAAACATCCGCTGCAGTGTAAAGACCAGCTTTTTCATTATCCGTTAAAAATTGATCAACAATTACTATATCTGGAATATTTTCCGGGTCATATCCCGCGCGCCGAATTAAGCTAGTCAACTTTTCCTGCGCAACCTCTGCCGTATCCCCAAACTCAGGATCAATCCGAAGAATCAGTGAAACATCGTCCTTTGGATTAAATGCTTTAATATATTCAAGTAAAACATTCGACCACTTATCTTCATCATTTTTCCAATTGGGAAAGGCCAAAAAACTAAAACCTCGTTTATCGGAAATGGGAATGGGCTCAACGTCTGGATTAAAATTCTCATTTATTTCTAAAGTTTGATAATGTTTTTTAGGGTCGAAGGGCTGAGCCAGAAGCTCTTGAAAAATATACCCTTTCTTAATGTTACTGTCTAAAGACATGCCCCATTTGTTTTTAAATTTTATCCAATTAGACTCCATTGACCGACCATAATCAATCTTTGCTCCAATGAAGGTGCGACTCCCAAAATGGTGAACAAAAACATCATCAGCAACCACAATCTTATATCCGGCTATGCGAGTACGAAGGCAGTAATCATCATCTTCGAAATTGCCGCTTCCAAATCGTGGATCCAAACCACCTATTTTCTTGATAACATCACGGCCAATCAACATACAAAAACCAATGACCCTGTCTGTCTCAAAACTTTTTCCAACATGCTCACGGGACCATTTCTCAGCAAATTTTTTCATTTCTTTCATATCGTTTTTGGGATAAGTTACCATTGGCACAAGTTGCGGACCAACAACATAATTGGTTCGCGGCCCCACGATTCCAACCTTTTCTTCTTTAAACTTGGCCGACATCCTTCCAAGCCACCCTGGAGTAACAACGATATCATTGTTCAATAAAAGGACGCTATCTCCTTTGGCCACAGCCATCCCTTGATTGTTCCCCATCGCAAACCCGCGGTTTTCCTTATTTTCTATTATCTTAATATCCTTGCAATAACCCGAACTTTTGTCTTTTAAATTCCTGCCTATCGCCGTGCCTGTCGGCAGGCAAGGTGAACTTTTCACTTTTTTTAGATACTCCACCGTGCCATCCATCGACCCATTATCCACCACAATCAGCTCAAAAGATTCTTTGGTGTGTCTAAAAATACTATCAATGCACTTTTTGGTGTATTCAAGTTGATTGTGGGTGAGAATGATGATAGAGATCAATTTGTGAACCAGTTTAAGCTCGGTGTCGTCTTTGTCAGAGCGAATCTTCCCAAGCCATTTCTGGTGCAAACGTCTAACATTGTGCTCCACCGCCGCAAAACGCCCTTCGCTGATAGACTCATAGTGATATATCACACTTGTCGGACAATAAAAAACTCTATATCCTGCTTCCCTAACACGAAAGCAAAAGTCGACATCTTCATATCCGTTTAGAAATTTCTCATCAAAACCACCTAATTTTTCAAATAAGTTTCTTTGCACAAGCATACAAGCGCCCGTTACCGCTTGATATTCCTTCATAACATTAACTTCAGGTGCATCAGATGGTTTTTTATGATGAATGTGATGGGGGAATATGGGATGAGGTGAATCGGTAACTGCCACACCTGCATGCTGTATGGTGTCATCGGGATACAACAACTTTGCCCCAACAACCGCTCTTTTCTCATCCTCTTGAACACATTTCACCATTTCATCTAACCAATTCGGCGTAACCTTAGTATCATTATTTAAAAAAACTAAATATTTGCCAGACGCAGCTTTTGCTCCTTGATTACATGCTTTAGCAAACCCAAGGTTCTCTTCATTGGTAATAATTTTGACGTCGCCTTCGAGACATGCCAGAAATTCCTTGGTCCCATCGGTTGAAGCATTGTCCACAACAATAACTTCATAAAGTTCGTCTGGAGTATTTTCGATGAGAGCTTCGAGGCATTGCTTGGTATACTTTAACTTATTGAAGACAGGGATAATTATGGAGCATTTAATATCCTTTACAGACTCCGGGATAATTGCTTTTTGTGCTTTTACAACAAACTGAACAGTTGAAAGTTCCAGTGCTTCCTCTCTGGAAACATTTTTAATTGTTATTTTAGGTAAATCAATATTCATACGCCCTTGGATTTTATTAAGATCGAAAAAGGGGTTTGTCGTACATTTAATCTCCACTATTTTATAACCGCATTTCGTAAACATTTTTTTTACTTCTTGTAAAGTAAAAAATCTCAAATGAGTGGAGTCTAAAATCCCCTCATCCTTATATGTCCAATTCCCGTTCATTAATGATTCTATTATTCCCAAGTTCCTAACATTTGGAATGCTGGCGATGATATAACCATCGTCCTTAAGAAATTGTTTATGTTCATAAAGAACAGACCAGGGATCATATAAATGTTCCAGCACGTCGCCATAAATTATATAATCACAACTTTTTTCAGCCACACCGTAATCTCTCAAATTAGTTCTCTCTACATCGGCAATAATTATACGGTCCAATTTTTCTTCGGCTTTATGAGCTGCTTGGCTATTTATTTCCACCCCGATATACTCGCATTGCTGTTTCTCTTTTATAAATTCACCCATCGCGCCTTCCGCGCAACCAATTTCTAGGATTTTTTGCGGATTACCAGTCAGCATGGCCGGAATATCTTCACGAACACTTGAATAATATGTCTCTGCTTTTTTATATGATACGGGACTAATAAATTTTATGGGCTCCTCCTTTTTTGCCATTTCCATAGCCAATGTGGCAACACGCTCCGCTGCTTTCCCATCACAAGGACCATTTATTTTGTGCAGAAATTTTTCTACGTCCTTTTTTAAAAAATCCTTTTTCCCCTTCAATATTTTATTTAAAGCACGGCTCAAATCATCCTCATAAATTGCCACATAAAACGGGGCGTCCTTCATCTTAAAATGGGGATAATTAATGGAGTTAAAGTGCGACGGTGAACAAAAATACCCGCACGCGTAATAAATCAGAGGTTTCCCAACTAACAGCGCTTCCACAAACATGCTTCCTGAACAAATCACAACATCTGCCACCTGGATAAGAGACAATGGGGAAATATTGGTAAATATTTTGTGCGAAAATAATCCCTTTTTAAGCTCTTGATCATAAAAACCTGCTTTATCTCCATGTCCTGGATGAATTTTTACTATTAACTCAATCTCATTGGCAAAATCGAGTTTTTTAAGTTCATTAAGCAACACTTTTAAATCCTGTTTTGCCAAAAATTCTGGGTCTGCCGCTGTGTTAAAATTGTGATACCAACTCGGGGCATACATAATTACTTTCTTATAAATATCCAACCCTAAATCTTCTTTTATCCCATCGATATCCTTTTTTGCACACGGACCCCAATTGTCCCAATATGGGTTCCCAGTTATAACAATTTTTTCTTCTGGGTTCCCGTTATCAAGATAAAATTTCTTTGAACTTTCCCCGAAAACCGCCAACTTATCCGCCCAAATCTTTCTATGAACAGGCACTCGCCCAGGAATGCCATGATTAAGATGAAGGGAAGGTATTCCGTGTTTTTTGCCCAAAAAAGTTAAACTCTTGGTAAGCGCGGTAACATCATTCCAAAGCAAAATTAAAGATATATTTTCGTGTTGAAGACATAAATCCATTGCTTTTATAAACGACCCGTATGTATCCATCTGTTTAGTTGCAGACTCTCTCACAATTTGTTTAAGTACGTCGACATTTTCCCTAAACCAAGAAGGAAATCCAGAAATAAATTGTTTTGAAAAAGATGTGCTCTGAATAATCTTACAAAAGTCAACGCTATGCTCAGTTTTATATCGGGTAATTGCCTCTCCTAAGGTTAAAAATTCTACATCATGTTTTTTTTGAATCCATTCTTGAACAGGAATTAAAAACCGATGGGAGTCAATAAGAATCTTTTGGGTCATTTCTTTTCCCCCTGATACCAATAAGTTTTCTTAGGAACTTGTAACACAACATCTCTCATAAGATCATATTCAATAATTGGGCCAATCGGCACCTCGTAGACAGAAATGTCTTTCGTTTGAGAGAGATTTTTATACCAGGATGTCACAAACTTTTCTGCCCAATAAGCAAATTCTTGTCTAACCAATGCTTCTAATTTCTTTTCAAGTTCATCACTTAACAATTCTTTATCTAGCGCTTTTGATACGCTAATAATATCCAGCTCTAAGACAGGAGAGACAATTTCAGCAATCTTTCTATAGAAATCAAGCACGTTCTCATCGTATAAAAAATCAATAAACGTGGAGAGTAAACTCTCTTTCTCCGCTCCCAAAGTCCGAATCGCTTCACCTATTAAATTTTCTGGGAAGATAAACGTCCCCGTATCTAAGGGGACATCACTTAAATAAATTTCCTTGGATTTAACTTCTTCAATAAAATTCTTGCAACTAAACCCAGAAAAAAGATGTGAAAGAAGGCGTTCCTCTATCCAGTAACAGAAGGAAACGACCTCAGAACACTCAAAAGACCTGCGTAGAAATTTAACGTCTTCTTCTCTCAACATCCTCCATAATATTTCATTAGGCTCAAAACCATATCGCTTATGTTTTTTCTTTCCTTCTAGTTTATCCACAAACCGTAATCCTCCCAGAAAACTTTAAGATATCTTTGTATTCTTAATATGAACCTCGTTTCATCTAATCTCGGTATATAAACATGCCCTCTACTATTATTTATAGCTATCCTCACGCAACACCCAATTAATTTTATCTAAAAATATCGTTTTAAAGAGCTCTATTTTGCACCATTTCAAAATTTTCTTTAGGATACAAATCTATATTGAAAAAATTCAACTGGTTTTAATAAAACATCACACACTGATTTTCCAAGAAAAATTAAAGTTACAAGATGCCTCATTCTTTTTAAATGTCTCATCAATTTCCTGAGCTGAATATTGCAGCCGTAAAAAATATTGCTCGTTGTCTAAAGGCAAAAAATAGATAGCAGGTATAATCGCCGATTTTCTCTGGTCATGTTGAAAAACCAACTGGATTTGCTCATTACCAACAATTACCAATCCTTCAGTAGCCCCCAACCCATATTTAGCCGAGATAAGCGCGGAAAGAGATTGGGAATGATGAATCTCGCGACCACCCACTTTAAACTTTTCTAAACTTTTACCTCCGTTGTGAGTGGCATAAAACAAAGATTCTTTTTGAAATGATGTTGGAATGAACGTAATGTTTAAAGGATGTATCGTTGAGAGAACGCGACCCGGAATATCTATGCTCATATTAATCGTTAAAGAATGTGCAAAAACATCAAAAAGATATTCTTTTTTGAATTCAACCTCTTCATCCTGCGTCTCAACCCTAATGCTCAACAATGAGCCGTCTTCTAAGATTGCTTGAGGTTCACACTTCTTAAGACTGGTGATCTTATGTTCACCGGGTTTTTCAATAATTGCATGACCTGAATAAAAATCTGCCCCCAATGAAATATCATCGTAGTAGCCATGAGGCAAAGTCCCTATCAACGGCTCCGTTGAAATATTTTTAAACCAAAGGTTGTCAATTGCCAATCCTTTGACTTTATTTAAAACACACTTCATCGACTTGGTTTCAATCATTAAATACCGAGTATCGTCCCAAACTTTAAAATTTTTATCCAGGCAAGGAAGCTTCGTTGCTTTTTTGCTGGGTTTGGCAAGAAAGAGGTTTTGCTGCATTCTCCATTTTTTACAAAACCGATTTAATTTCAGCAAATAAGCATCCCATCTTTTTTGGGTAATATGTGTCCTAAAATCGCTTGACCACAAGTAACACAGTTCTTTCCAATCTTCTTCGCTCGGTTTGTTTAATTCCGCTTTTCTAAAAGCATCATATATCCGGTAACACTTGGTATTAATCTCTAAGTCACCTCTTCCAGTCAGCGCCCACCGGTTTATATTGTATTTCTCCTGTTTTTTGATAGGAATTGGCTGCTCAGGAGATTCCAATTTGAGAAGTTCACCTGCTCCCATCTGGTCCATCAAATCCGACACTCCCGAAGGTAAGATTAGCTGAAAGCGGTCATCACCCTTTAATATTTCAAATAACCCTTGGATGCGCTCCCATTCCGCTCTTAAACAAACCTTACTTTCTGTGTTATAACGTCCCGGACGAAAATCAAAAACTTCAACATCGCTTCCATATACGGGAAAAACACGGATAGAATCTCCCGTATGACCATCCAAGAAAGAAAGATATTCTTTAAGCTCAATTTCTCCATGAACATACCGTTGAAATTTTTGAAAAGCAATTGAATCGTTCCAAATAAGCGTAATATTTTCTCCCGAAGGTCCGCATACACTTTGAGGAAAATATCGCCAATTTTTGGACCATTCCGGGTGAAACCTTGCAGAATTATTCCATTCCATAATGATGGCTTTATAACCGCCATTAATATAATGCTCGACCAACCCGGCAGAATATGCTTGTTCATTCACATAAGCAATTTGTGGTCGAATCCCCAAAATCTTCTCGTATACATCTAAACCCAATTTTTGGTTCCAACTGTTTACTTCCGCCGGCACCAGTGGCCCTATCGTTTGGACATAACCACTTCCTATCAGATCTGCTTTTCTTTCCCTTAATAATCTTCGCAGCTTCTCGCTCCAGTCGGGTGCATGTTTATTTATTTGCTCCAAAGTATAACCGGATAACTCTATCCCCATTGGAACTTTGAAAGAATCAGCCAAGTTTAACATCGGAAAATAACATTTCTTTATAATTTCCGGTCTGTCCTCAATTTCCATTGAAGAGTACATTAAATTTAAATGAAAAATAGAGTATAAATTTAGCACAATTATTCCTACTTCTTTCCTTTTGACTCTCTAAAATTTATTTTGCTCGCCCTAATCCTGTTTACTAATCAATCCCCATCTTAGAGGCGTCCCTTTTTTTATATTACAAACTACTCGTTTCCCCAAAATATCTTTAAAAAATTTTGGATGCAGTCCATGCCCTGGCCGTATTGAACGAACATTTTCTTCTGTAATTGTTCCCCCTGTTTTTATATCTTTTACAACAAACAAAGAGCGGGAGAATTCTCTGCTCTTCTTCATCTTTGCCGTTAACTCATAAGATACCTCTCCCAAAGCTTTCTCCGCCTCTCTCACTGCTTTTATCATTGTTTTGAATTCATCGGGTTCTAAAGAAAATACAGCATCTGGGCCGCCCAAAGACCTATCGAGAATGAAGTGTTTCTCTATTATTTTTGCTCCAAGCGCAACAGACGCAATGGGGACAAATATGCCCAGCGTGTGATCGGATAACCCCACAACGGTTTCAAATTTTTCGGCCATATCTGGAATGGTCTTTAAATTTACTTCTTCCAGCGGAGTAGGATAAACTGATGTGCATTTAAGGAGCGCCACTCGGTCATTCCCCATTTTTTTGCACGCATTTATCGCTTCTTTTATATCAGAGAATGTCGCTATTCCTGTTGAGATAATAATCGGTTTTCCTTTTGAGGCCATGTATTCTATTAGGAGGATATCTAAAATTTCAGGAGAAGCAACTTTATAGGCAGGTATGCTTATTTGTTCAAGAAAATCGACTGCGGTTTTATCAAATGGTGACGAAAAAAAGATTAAGCCCAGTTCCTCGGCGATTTTTTTAAGTTTTGGTTGCCATTCCCAAGGCGTGTACGCTTTTTTGTAAAGTTGATAGAGTGTTTTTTCGCTCCAAATTGTTTCATGCTTTATCTGAAAATATTCATTATCACAGTTTATCGTTATAGTGCCAGGAGTGTAAGTTTGAAGTTTTACCGCGTCGGCGCCGGCTTCTTTTATCGCTTTTATTGTTTTTACCGCCAGGTCAAATTTTTGAAGATGATTTCCCGACAATTCGGCTATAATAAAAACTGGCTGGTTATTCCCTACTTCTTTACCGCCAATATTGATTTTCATATTTGCTCACCATAATCCTTCTGCGTTCTAAGATTTTACTGCATACACTTGCAATGCGTCTCGAGCTTGCTCAACGCTCCCATAAAATGAACGATTAGACCCTACAAGTTTTGTAATTTGAAATCCAGCCTCTTTTGCAAGGCAAATTATTTGCTCTTTATTATATTCCCTTAAATGATAAGGGTTTATGGGGATACCGAGAGGCCGAG